>NZ_JBNHFW010000021.1:0-61344 GCF_059090685.1 Arthrobacter sp. Y3225209 | reverse complement strand
GGGCCGGCTGCTGCGCCGCGGCGAGGCCCGGAACAGCTAGGACCGGGTGACCGCGGCCGGGGACCGGGTCCTGGCGGCCGCGGTCACACGGGTGATGGTGGCCACATGACGCCCGTCGCATTTTAGTAACTGCCAAGCCTGAAAGTAGTGTCTTCTTATGGCCCCATTTCGAAACAGCCGCGCTGCTGCGCTCCCCGCGAAACTTTCCCGTTCCTGGCTGCTGGCTTCAGCAGCCGATGAAGCGAACTTTGCGCCGGCGCTGGCGTCCGAGGCCGATTCCGTGGTCTTCGACATGGAAGACGCGGTGCCTGCGGATGGCAAGGCTGAAGCCCGCGAGCGGGTGGTGGAGGCACTGTCCACCGGCATGACCGCCTGGGTGCGTGTCAACGGCATCGAAACCGATTACTGGGCCGATGACCTCGCCGCCCTGTCCAAGGCCCCGGGCCTGCGCGGTGTGATGCTCGCGATGACCGAAAAGCCTGAGCAGGTCACCCACACCGCCATGCGGCTGCAGGCCGGCACCCCGGTGCTCGCCCTGGTGGAGTCTGCACTTGGCATTGAAAACGCCACCGCCATTGC
Source organism: Arthrobacter sp. Y3225209 (assembly GCF_059090685.1). Taxonomy (NCBI): domain Bacteria; kingdom Bacillati; phylum Actinomycetota; class Actinomycetes; order Micrococcales; family Micrococcaceae; genus Arthrobacter; species Arthrobacter sp. Y3225209. The sequence continues at coordinate 60,765 of NZ_JBNHFW010000021.1, read as the reverse complement.
CAGTGCTCCCGGCACCTTCCGGCTGGCCTTCGGCGTCGGCGATTTCCGCCGCGACACCGGCGCTTCGGATGATCCGATGGCGTTGGCCTACGCCCGCTCCAAGCTGGTGGTTGCCTCACGTGTGGGCCAGCTGCCCGGCCCCATCGACGGCCCCACCGTGGGTGCCGTGGGCGAGCCGCTGCTGGAGGCCTGCAAGGTCACCCAGAGCATGGGCATGACCGGCAAGCTGTGCCTGATGCCCGAGGCCACGGACTACATCAACCGCGGACTTTCACCGAGCGAATCCGAAATCACCTGGGCGCACGAACTGCTGGAGGCCCACGCTGCCGGCGCCGTGGTGGGCGACGGTTCCTACCTGCCGCGCCTTGCCCGTGCGCAGAAGATCTCCTCGCTGGCGGACTCCTACGGACTCTGGAACGCGTAGGGATCCCCTCCCCTGAACACGCAGAAGCTGCGGCACCCCGTGCGGGTGCCGCAGCTTCTGTGGTTAAGCGTCCCGGGGTTAAGCGTCCCGGGGTTCCGCGTCAGCGGGTTTTGCGTCCACCCGGTCCAGCAGCTGCAGCACCATCCGGGTGAAGGCGAACGAGGCATCCATGTCAAAGTCCGGCTGGCTGATGTCCGCGAACAGGTGCGAAGCGCCCATGTACAGGATCAGATCTGCGTCCGGGCTGGAAGCGGCCAGGTTTTCCGCGGCGTCCAGGTCCCCCTCCTCCGCGAAGTACGGGTCCGCGTCCATGCCGTGGATCTGGACGGGCACACCGGCCGGCCACGTATCGCCATAGGTGCCCAGCGGGAGGCAGGCGCTGACCAGCACCGCACCGCGGGCGCCGGGCCGGGTCTGTGCCAGCCGCTGCGCCGGCATCACGCCCAGGGAGAAGCCGATGTAGACCAGGTCCGGCGGAAAACGGCCGGCAATCTGCACTCCCAGTTCCTCAATGGCATCCATCCCGATTTCGGCGGCATACGCCACGCCCTCCTCCAGGTCGCCGAACACGTGGCCGTCGTAGAGGTCGGGCACCGTGACCGTGTGTCCGGCTTCGCGCAGCACGTCGGCAAAGGCATCCATGCCGGCCGTGAGGCCGAGCGCGTGGTGGAACAGCAGCACGTTGGCCACGGGGACTCCTAGGGTTCGACGAGGATGCCGTCCTCGTCGGCAAACAGCGTCGCGCCGGGACGGAAGGTGACACCGCCGAACTCTACGGGCACGTCCACCTCGCCGACAGAGTCCTTGGCGCTCTTGCGGGGGTTGGAACCCAGCGCCTTGACCCCCAGCGGCAGCTTGGCGACGGCGGTGCGGTCACGGATGGGGCCGTTGATAACGACGCCGGCCCAGCCGTTCTCCACGGCGGCGGCGGCAATCATGTCCCCCATCAGTGCGGTGTTCAGTGATCCGGCGCCGTCGATCACCAGGACGGCACCGTTGCCGGGGGAGTTCAGCAGGGACTTGATCAGCCCGTTGTCCTCCAGGCACCGGACGGTGCGGATGGGGCCGGTAAAGGCGGTGTGTCCGCCCAGGTCCTGGAACTGCAGCGACACGGAGGCCAGTTCCTCGCCGCGCTCGTCATAAAGGTCAGCTGTGCTCAGTCGGGTTTCCATGGCTTCTACTGTGGCAGACGCACAACGCGATGCCGTCCTGCCACGCCGGACGCAGCGGCGTTGGCCAGGGGCTACGCGCTGGTCTGCTGGGCGTGGGACTTCAGCAGGTCCACCACTTCGAGCAGTTCGGGCACGGAGCGGGAACGGTCATTGCGGTGATCCTGCGGCCAGCCGCCGGGCAGGCCCTCGTTGTAATACAGTCCGTCCGCCAGGAGCATGATGGCCCGGGAAATGGCAGGGTCGCCGACCTCCTGCTGCACCAGGTCAAACCAGCTGCGGTGGATGTCCTTGAGCAGGTCCGAGGCCACCGGATCCGATGCCTGCGCCAGCCGCACCACACCGATCAGTGCCCGGTCCAGGTCGCTGCCCACGTAGACCGAGCCGCGCACCAGATACCGGGATGGTCCTTCCGGATCCTCGCGCATGGTCTGCAGGTCCGCGGCGGCCAGCTCGCGAAGCTTTTCGATCAGGGCACCGGCCATCGCTTCCTTGTTCTTGAAGTGATAGAGCAGGCCTCCCTTGGAGACTTCGGCGCGGGCAACCACGGCATCGAGGGTGGCGCCGCGGGGACCTTCATTGATGAGCAGCTCTTCATAGGCGTCAAGGATGCGGTCCCGGGCGGGACGAGGGGTGGACATGCTTTTACGCTACGCCATCGAGGCCCGGAAAGTCGGCAATTTGAGAACCGTACAGTCTAGACGGTACAGTAGCTAGTCGGGGTTTTCCCGTGCCCAAAAACAATGCTGATGTTTCAAGAAGGAGGATGCCGTGCTGGCCGTCCAGGAAAAGCCCGCAGTAACGCGTGCAGGTAAGCGCGAATGGTGGGGGCTCGCTGTCCTGATGCTGCCTGTTCTGCTGATCTCCATCGACAACAACGTCCTGAGCTTCGCCATCCCGTCGCTGTCCCAGGCGCTGGCGCCCACCGGCGTCGAACTGCTGTGGATCGTGGATATCTACGCCCTGGTCCTGGCCGGACTGCTGGTCCCCATGGGCAGCCTGGGGGACCGGATCGGGCGGCTGAAGCTGCTGATGATCGGCAGTGCCGGCTTCGGTGTCTTCTCCCTGGTGGCGGCCTTCGCGCCGTCGGCAATGCTGCTGATTGTGGCCCGCGCCCTGATGGGTGTCTTTGGTGCCATGCTGATGCCCGCCACGCTCTCCCTGATCCGCAACATCTTTGTGGACCCCTCCCAACGCAGGATCGCCGTGGCCATCTGGGCAGCCGGCTTCTCCGGCGGCGCGGCACTGGGCCCGATTGTGGGCGGCGTCCTGCTGGAGCACTTCTGGTGGGGTTCGGTGTTCCTGCTTTCCATTCCGGTGCTGCTGCCGCTGCTGATCTTCGCGCCGATCCTGCTGCCCGAGTCCAAGGATCCCAGCCCCGGAGCCGTGGACCGGCTCGGCGTGGTCCTGGTGATGGCCGCCATGCTCTCGGTCACCTACGGCATCAAGACCTTCGCGCACGACGGCGCGGGTGCCGGCCTGCCGTTCATCGCCGCCGGTCTGATCCTGGGCTTCCTCTTTGCCCGCCGCCAGCTTTCCCGCGAGAAGCCGATGCTGGACGTCCGGCTGTTCCAGAACCCCGTCTTCACCGGCTCCATTGCAGCGAACCTGCTTAGCCTGTTCGCCATGGTCGGCTTTATCTTCTTCCTGTCCCAGCACCTGCAGCTGGTGGTTGGCCAGACGCCCATCGAGGCCGGTCTGACCATGCTGCCCGGCCTGGTGCTGACCATCATCACCGGCCTCGCCGTGGTGCCCCTGGTCAAGCGGGTCCGCCCGGCCGTAGTGGTGGCCGGCGGGCTGCTGTTCAACGCTGCCGGGTACGGCCTGGTCTTCGCCTCCGGGGAGAACGTCACCGTGATGACGCTGGTGGTTGCGTTCCTGCTGCTTGGTGTGGGCGTCGGTGCGGCTGAAACCATTTCCAATGACCTGATCCTGGCCAGCGTCCCGCCCTCCCGTGCCGGATCGGCCTCGGCCATTTCCGAAACCGCCTATGAGATCGGCTCCGTTCTGGGCACCGCCGTGCTGGGCAGCATCCTCACCGCCGCCTACCGCAGCGGCGTCTCCGTCCCCGGCGGACTGAGCCCGGAGCAGAGTGCTGCCGCCGGCGAAACCCTGGGTGGTGCGGTGCATGTGGCCGAGGACCTGCCCGCGGATCAGGCGGCATCGCTGCTGCATTCGGCCCAGGTGGCCTTCGATTCAGGCGTCAGCGTCACCACGCTGATCGGCGTGATCACCATGGTGCTCGCCGCCGTCGGCGCCGGGATCCTGATCCGCAAGGTGCCGGCCCACCGCTAGCGGATTGGGTTGGGGCTCCGGGGTCCGGGCGCGTGTCCGGGCCTGCCTGCACGGAGGTGCCCCGGTCCTGGTCCGGAGGTGCCCCTGCCCGCCTGTCCCGGCCCGCCTGTCCCGGGCGCCCGGACCCGGAGGTGCCCCGCGCCTCTAGTCCCGGTGCGGCCGGGCAATCAGCACCGGGCAGTAGGCATGGGCCGCCACGGCCGTGCTCACCGAACCCAGCAGCAGCCCGGCAAACCCGCCGCGTCCGCGGTTGCCCACCACCAGCATTTCCGCTCCGCGGCTGGCCTCCATCAGTACCCGTGCCGGCTGTCCGGCAACTGCCTGCCGGGTCAGGCCGTCCGGAACCTCAGTGTCCGCAAATGCGGCGTCCACGGCCTCGGCCAGCGCATTCTCCGCCTCAATTCGCGGAGAGAACTCCGTGGTGGGAAACGGCGTTGCCAGCATGGCCGGGTATTCCCAGACAATGAGCGTCTCAATCCGGCAGCCGAGCAGCTCGGCCAGCCGGGCCGCCATCCGCAGTGCCTGCACGGACTCTTCGGAGCCGTCCATACCAACAACAATCCGTTTCCGGGGTGCCTCAGCCATGGGGTTCCTTCCCGAGGTTGGCCAGATATCCAGTAGTCTGCGCGTCATGCAGGCGTAACGGCCAGAGCAGGGCCGGGCATTGTTCCTAAGATGGCGTATATGTCCGCCCTTCGCCGTTCCACCGGCCCCGCCGCCATGACCACGGGACTGCTGCTGGTCCTGGCACTGCTTTCGGCAACGGGCCCGTTCGCCACCGATCTGTATCTGCCGTCCTTCCCCCAGATGGCGGACGAACTGGGTGCCACCGCCACGGGTATCCAGCTCACCCTCACGGCCTTTTTGATTGGCATGGCGGCCGGACAGCTGTTCTTCGGCCCGTTCTCGGACCGGTACGGGCGGTTCCGTCCGCTGCTGATCGGCTCCGTGCTGTTTGTCCTGGCCTCCGTGGTCTGTGCCGTGGCGCCGAACCTGCCGGTGCTCATTGCCGGCCGGCTTTTCCAGGGCCTGTTTGCCTCCGCAGGCGTGGTGATTGCCCGCGCCGTCGTGGCGGACCTGGCCTCCGGGCAGTCAGCGGCCCGCACCTTCAGCCTGCTCATGACCATTGGCGGCGTGGCGCCCGTGCTCGCCCCGACCGTGGGCGGCATCCTGGCCGGCAGCATCGGCTGGCGCGGAGTGCTCTGGGTCCTCGCCGGGCTCGCGGCGGCCATGCTTGCCGGGGTGGCCGGTGTTGTCCGGGAGACCCGGCCGCCGGAAAAGCGCAGCAGCGGCCCGTTCCTGGGCGGGCTGGCCGCGGTGCTGCGCCGACGCCGTTTCGTGGGGTATGCGGTGCTGTTCGCCTCCACCTTCGGCGTGCTGATGGGGTACATCTCCGCTTCGCCGTTCATTTACCAGAACCTGATGGGCCTTTCCCCGGCCGGGTACGGGGCGGCGTTTGGCATTAACGCGCTGGGCCTGGTGCTGGCCGGGTTCATTTCCGCCCGCCTGGCCCGGACGGTGCCGCCGCGGCGCACCGTCAGCATCGCCGTCCCGGTGCTGCTGGGTGTCTCCGCAGTCCTTCTGCTGATGATCCTGCTGGACGTTCCGCCGCTGCTGCTGGCCGTGCCGATCTTCCTGGCCGCCTCCTCGGTGGGCTTCATCATGGGCAACACCACCAGCCTGGCCCTGGCCGAGGCAGGATTCGCTGCCGGCAGCGGCTCCGCCGTACTGGGCAGCGGACAGTTCTTCTTCGGCGCCCTGGTCTCCCCGCTGACCGGCATCGCGGGGGAGGACACCGCCCTGCCGCTGGCCCTGGTGATGTGCGGTTCGGCACTGATGGCGGTCCTGGCGCTGCTGGCCACCCGGAGTCCGGACCAGGCGGACGGGGAACGACGCCGGCTGGCACGGGGAGCGTAGGCCCCCGCCGCTGTCGTGCCGCCCGGCCGGGGACACGCGGTGCGTCGTCGTAGTGCCCGCCGCCGTCGTGCCGTCCCGGGGACGCGGGCCGCGGCGTCGTCGTGCCGTCCCGGGGACGCAGGCTGCGGCGTCGTAGTGCCCGCCGCCGTGGTGCGCCGTTGTCCTTGGGCGGCAGCCCGACTTGAGCCGGACCGACCCTCGGGCATAGGGTAGTAAGCATACTTACGTAAGCGTGAGTGACCGCCTTTTGCGGCGGCCCCGACCGGACCGCCCGAATGGACTGACCTACCGAAAGTGGGAACTTCTATGACAAACGGCAACAACTCGGACCAGTACACCTTCCAGAACCCGGTGGACCGTTACCCGTCCATCGCCCCTCCCGTCCAGGACCAGTCCGAGCCCGGACTCGATAAGGACATGACCCCGCACGTGGACCACGGCGAGGACACCTACCGGGGCACCGGACGGCTGGAGGGCCGCAAGGCGCTCGTGACCGGCGGCGATTCCGGCATCGGCGCGGCCGTGGCCATCGCCTTCGCCCGGGAAGGCGCCGATGTCGCCCTCTCCTACCTCCCCGAAGAGGAACCGGACGCGCAGCACATCGCCGAAGTCATTGAGAAGACCGGCCGCAAGGTGGTTAAGCTCCCCGGTGACCTGAAGGACGCCGAGTACTGCAGCCAGCTCGTGGAAGATGCCGTAGCCGGCCTCGGCGGGCTGGACATCCTGGTCAACAACGCCGGCAAGCAGGTTGCGGTGGACAATCTCGAGGATCTCTCCGACGAGCAGCTGGACCACACCTTCAAGACGAACATCTACTCGTTCTTCCGGGTGACCAAGGCTGCGCTGAAGCACCTGCCGGCCGGTTCGAGCATCATCAACACCACCTCCATCCAGGCCTATGAGCCGTCGCCGAACCTGCTGGACTACGCCAGCACCAAGGCTGCGATCAACAACTTCACCAAGGGCCTGGGCCAGCAGCTGGCTCCCAAGGGCATTCGCGTGAATGCTGTGGCGCCGGGTCCGTTCTGGACGCCGCTCCAGCCCAGCGACGGGCAGAACAAGGAAGACCTGCCGGAGTTCGGCCAGAGCGTTCCGCTGGGCCGCGCCGGCCAGCCGACCGAGCTTGCCCCCGCTTACGTTTTCCTGGCCTCCCCGGAGTCCAGCTACGTGATCGGCGAGACGCTGAACGTCAACGGCGGCACGCCTTCGCCGTAACCGTTTGGTTACACACCGTTGCACCGGGGCCCCGCGTTTGCGGGGCCCCGGTTTGTTTATACAGCGGGTTAGAACAGGTGCCGTGGACGATGATGTGAGGCCCGGCTCCAAGGGTTATGCAAGGTAGTACTGGTCGGGTGCACAGCATCCCACCCAGTGGTGTCGGTGGTACCGGTGAGGTCACAGCAGCCGCAGGGGTACCAGAGAGTGGGAAATCCTGCGGATCGGGCAGCGGAAAACCAGCAGCAAACCACCCGGCCACACAAACCGGCCGACCTACTAAAAACGGCCGCTGCACCCCCGGAAACCCGGAGGAGCAGCGGCCGTTTTGGATCCGAGGGCGCTCCGCTAGCGGGTGACGGTGTCTTCCGTGCGGAAATCGGCACGGTCAATACGGCGGTGGAAGCGCATACCGGCCAGTCCGCCCAGCACGGCGCCGAGCAGTGTAACCACCAGGCTCGCGGCCACGGCGATCCAGGTGCCGGGGCTGACGTTGTTCAGATCCTCCGGCAGCGGAGCCACGGAGTTCAGCTGGCTGATGCTACGGATATCGCTGCCGTAGATCAGGCCCAGGATAATGACGACGGCGGCCGCGATCAGCGCCCACAGCCACACAGCCAGGCCCTGCTTGAGACCGTTGAAGCGTGCCATTCGGCCGGCAACGTAACCGCCGGCAAAGTAGGAAAGCAGCAGTACTGCGAGCATGATGACGGCGCCAATAATACCGGCGGACTGGTTGGCGGCGGCGGATTCGAGGGCCGCCCCCAGATCCGTTTCGGCGGAAAGGTTGATGGCGGCGCCGATCGCGGCGGCCAGCGCCGTCAGCAGCACCACCATACCGGTGGCCGTCAGCCAGCCGAAGAACGCCGAGCCGAACTTCATGCCGCCGAAACGTTCCTTTTCCAAGGCCAGGAGGGCGTCCCGGTTCGGCAGGGCGGCGTCGCCCGCCACACCGTCGCTGTGCCGATCGTTCCGCGCGTTCCTTGCATCGCCGTCCTCCGCAGTCCTGTGGGCGCGGCGGTCACCGCCGGAGTCGCCGGGCAGGTCGCGGCTTGCCGTTACCGGAGCGACCCGGGTGGAGGTGTCCTCGCCGGCGGTGTGCGTGGGGACGGCCCGGGTGCGGGTGTCCTCGCCGGTGGTGTGCGTGGGAACGGCCCGGGTGGAGGTGTCCTCGCCGGCGGTGCTGTCGTTGCGCATCTCTGCTGCCGGGACTGCGCGGGTATCGTTGCGCCCGCCGTCCGGATCCGTGGCGTAGCTACCGGCGTGGCTGCCCGTATGCCGGCCCGGTACCTGACCCTGATCGGCAGCTGAGGCGGAGGCTGCGTCGCTCACCCGTGTGCCGGTGTCTTCAACCCTACGACCGTCTGCGGGAACGGTGCCCGCGGTCTCAGCAGCTGCGGCAGACCGTTCCGAGCGGTCCCGCAGAGGGCCGCCGTCGTTGGCGCCGCGGCCGTTCGAGGAAGTGTTGGCGGGGTTCTCTGGGTCGGTGCTCATTACTGCATCTCCTGTTTCCGTCCGGGGAATCGGGCTGAAGATGCCAGCTTATAAGCATCCTTACTAATTTCTCCACCTGAGGGAGGCAGTGCGTCCGGGTTTAGGGGGCCCTAGGAGCGCGATAACACTACGTTTGGGGATGAATCTGCCGGTTTGGGAAATCCCTGCCGGTTTGCAGCGGAGCGATTTCCCAATCCGGCAGCTGAAACCCAACCCGGCAGCAGGGCATGACCGTCCGGTGTACACATAACGGGCTTATTCGGCGGGTTTAAGCCCCGTATCTGTACATTCGCCGGCGCCGAACCACCCGAAAGGAAATACGCCGGTCGCGGGGAAGCGGTGCAAGACTGATGGAATGGATCCCGATCTCCTAGTAACCCTTGCGGCTGCCCTCGTGATTGCCGTGGGACTGACCGGCATAGTGGTGCCCGTGCTGCCCGGCAGCATCCTGATCATCATTGCCCTGCTGGGCTGGGCCTTCGGCGTGCAGAGCCCGGCGGGCTGGTGGGCTTTCGGGATCGGTGCGGTGCTGCTGGTTGCCGGTATGCTCGCCAGCTTCTTTCTCACCGGGCGGCGGCTGAAGCAGCGGCAGATTCCCACCCGCTCCATCGTTGCCGGCGTGGTGCTCGGCGTCGTCGGAATGTTCACCATCCCCGCCGTTGGCCTGTTCGTCGGGTTCGCCGCCGGCCTGCTGCTGAGCGAATGGCAGCGGCAGCGGAACCTGTCCACCGCCTGGTCCTCCAGCCTGGCCACCCTGAAGGCGATGGGGATCGGCATCCTGGCTGAACTCGCGTTGGCGCTAACCGCGGGCGGCATCTGGGGTGCGGGCGTCTGGGTGCACTTCGCCACCCGCTGATCATGTATAGGGTGTGGCGGTATGAGCGAACCCTCGATCAACCGCAGGATGCGGTCCGTTGAAGACCTCCTCGACCTGATGGACGGGCTCTTTGCGCGTGAATCGGTCCGCTGGACCAGCGACGCCGGGAGCGCCTGGTGGAACAACTTCTACGCAGACCGCACCCGGGCCCGTTCCGTTTTTTGCGGACAAGCCCGATGAGAACCTGGCGCGGTGGGTCCGCGAAGGCGTGCTCTCTCCGACCCGTGTACTGGATCTGGGTTCGGGGCCCGGGCGCAATGCCCTCTTTCTTGCTGAGCGCGGATACGCCGTGGACGCCGTAGACCTCTCCTCGGCTGCGGTGAAGTGGGGGCGGGAACGGGCTGCAGACCGGCAGCTGGACGTCTCCTTCACCTGTGGCAACGCTTTCACGCTTCCGCCTGATGCGTTGCCTGGGCCGTACGGACTGGTCTACGACTCGGGCTGTCTGCATCACCTTCCCCCGCACCGCCGGATCAGCTACCTGCAACTCCTGCAGCGGACCCTCGCGCCCGGCGGGTATTTGGGGCTGGCCCATCTTGCCAGGGGCAAGATGGGCGCAGAAGCACCAGACGAGCAGCTCTACCAAGATGGGGAGTTTGAAGCAGGGATAGCCTTCAGTCCGGACGATCTTCGGTGGGTTTTCGCAGACCTGGGCGAGATCGAAATCCGCCCAATGGCAACCCAAGACCGGGATTCTCCGTGGTTTGGCGAATCTTTCCTGCTTACCGCCCTGTTCCGCCGCCCGGAGTGACTGCCGAGCCCTAAGCGCCGGCCACAAACTCCGCGAGATTGCGCAGCTGGTCCACCCGGCACTCCGGCTTGATGTACATCATGTGCCCGGCCTCGTAGTAGTGGTGTGAGAACCGTGCCCGGGCATCCTCGTCCAGGCGCATGTGCGCCCACACGTACTCTGCGGCGAAGTGCGGCGTGGCGCCGTCGTAATAGCCGTAGTCCACGTGCACCCGCAGTGCCGGGTTGTGGACCAGCAGCCGTTCCAGCGTGCCGGTGACGTCCACGGGGACCCCTTCAAAGTTCTTGTAGCTCCACGGCTGGACGCGGCCGGTGAGGATTTCGTACGGCAGGTCGTTCTCGTACCCCAGCTCCGCACGCACGTAGTGGTTAATCGCTGCCGAGTACGGCCCGTTGATGGCGGTGAGGCTGGGATCGTCCCAGTTGATCCAGTCCTGCTGGTGCGCCGGGGCGGCCGCGAACCGGCCGTCGATGCGGCCCACGGACAGGTTCTCCCCGCGCAGTAGTTCGGCGGAGAACATGGCATAGTCCCAGCGCAGGTTGGTGCGGCGGATGAAACCCTCGTCCAGGGTGGTGATTTCCGCGAGCCGGCGGACGACGTCGTCGTACTCCCCGGCGTCCAGCCGCGCCCCTTGGTGCAGGGCGTACACGTAGTCGCGGGAGGCGTACTCCTCGGCTTCGCGCACGACGTCGGCCAGTTCCCGTCCGGGATGGCGGCCGTGATAGTGGGCAATGGCGGCATAGGTGGGCAGGTGCAGCGGATACGGGGTTTCCCGCCCGGGCGCAAAGTCCAGGGTGGCCATGTTCAGCACGGTGGAAATCAGGCCGAGGCCGTTGACCGCCAGGCCGTACGCGTCAAAGAGCTTCCCGGCCACGGCGACGGCGCGCAGCGTGCCGTAGGACTCGCCCACCAGGTACTTGGGGCTCAGCCAGCGGTTGTTGCGGGTGGTCCAGAGCCGGATCACCTCGGCCACCAGGTCCCGGTCCTCCTCGAAACCGTGGAACTCGCCGGCGTCGTTGCCGTCCACCACGCGGGAGAAGCCGGTGTTCACCGGGTCGATCATCACCAGGTCCGCGTGCTGCAGCAGGGTCTGCGGGTTGTCCACCAGGCCGAAGGGCGGCGGTGTGAGTGCCCCGGCGTCGCCCGAGTCCACCATCCGCGGACCCAGAAGGCCCATGTGCAGCCAGACGGAGGCGGACCCCGGCCCGCCGTTGAAAGCGAAGACCACGGGCCGGCGGTTGGGTCCACTCTCCGGGGCATCGGCGGCATAGGCGGTCATAAAAATCTCCGCCTTGGGCTGGAATCCGTCCGACTTCCCGTCCTTCACCTCCTCCTTCCGGAACACCAGCCGTCCGGTGGTAGTGGTGTAGCCAAGTCCTGAGGGGAGGGTGTGCCGGCGGACCGCGAAATCGTCGGTGACCTGCGGTGATGCACCGGCTGGATCGGAAGGCGGTGCGGGCGGGAGTTCGGGGGAGACCATGGCAAGCAGACTACCCGTGCCGGGAGCAATTGGCCGGTACCTGAAACGGGCGGTTCCCGTCTGGCCGCGGAAAGGGGCAGGTTTGCTCTTCCCTGCCTCCGGACACCGGTCTACGTTGGGACCACTGTGACCGGCCACGGCCCCAACAAACGGAGGCTCGTCTCACGCGGCGGTCCACAAGGTGCGGAGGAATGACATGTTTTTCCATAAGCAGGAGCTCCAATTCAAATCCACCCCGGACAAGCCCGACGCCGTTTATGCCCGGAAGCTGCAGGAGGTTCTGGGCGGACAATACGGTGAAATCACGGTGGCCATGCAGTACGGCTTCCAGTCCTGGAATTCCCATGTGCCGGGCAAGTACCGGGACCTGCTCTACGGCATCGCAGCCGAGGAAATGGGCCACGTGGAAATGCTGGCCGTGATGATCGCCCAACTGCTGGAAAAGGCCCCGCTGGGCATCACCAATGACGCGGTGCAGTCCGATCCGACGGTGGCCGCAGTGATGGGAGGCATGGATGTCCAGCACGCCATTGTCGCTGGTGCCGGCGCCCGCCCGGTGGACAGCAACGGCAACCCCTGGACCGGCGGCTACATCACCGCCAGCGGCAACATGCTCGCGGACTTCACCTCCAATGCCAACATCGAAATGCAGGGTCGCCTCGCGGTCGCCCGGCTCTATCACATGACGGATGACCACGGCGTGCGGGATCTGCTGTCCTTCCTGCTCGCCAGGGACACCATGCACCAGAACCAATGGACCGCCGCGGCCCTGGAACTTCAGGCGGAGAATATGGAACAGCTTCCGGTCCCCAGCAACTTCCCGCTCAACAAGGAATACCGGGAAGTCTCCTACCAGTACCTGAACTTCTCCGACGGCGAGCATGCTTCCGAAGGCTCCTGGGCGTCCGGACCCACGCCGGACGGACACGGTGAGTTCAGCTACCATGACGGACCGACGACGTCGGCTCCCATGCCTCCGCCCACCCATCCGGACGCACGGTTCTACGGGACCACGGACGTGCCCAATGTGGTGGAGAAGGCTGCCGGAGCGGCGCAGGACAAACTGAAGAAGGAATAGCCCGAAGCCGGCCCCGGCGCGGAGGTCACCGCGCCGGGTCTTGGGCTGCCCAGGCTTGGATGGGCTCCCGCGACGGGTTTTTTGGGCTGCGCAAGCTCGGACTGGGCTGCCGCGTCCGGCCCGGACTGGGGCTGCCGCGACGGTCCCGGACTGGGCTGCCTGCAGATGCTGACCGGCCAGCCTCCTACGCGGTCCGCCCGGATATGGCCGTGTCCGGTCCGTTCGCGGGCCGATCCGCTTTGCCGAAGTACCAGGCCAGGAAAAAGCCCATGGAGACGGTCCCCGCCAGTAGAGCGGCACGATCGCGGGGTCCGGTCACGCCCCCGCCCAGCAGCGCGGTGCCGCCGGCGGTGTTCAGTCCGCTCCACGCGGCGTTGGCGAGGGGGCTGGAGAGCCCGACGCCGGGCGGGGAGGCGAACGGGGTCGGGAACTGCTTGCCCTGCACGGCACTGACGCCGTGTGGAACGGCGTTGGCGAGGAGCACCCCGGCGAAAAACTTCGAGACGATAGTCATGGCGCGAGCGTACCCGCCGACGCCGGTTTTACGGCCGATAAGCATTCTTTCGCACTGTTTGCATTCTTTCGCACAGTTTGGACTGGCTGAAAAAGCGCAAACCGGTCGATTTTCCCGCCCGCGGCCGGACCAGCACCCACCCGCCCGCGGGACCTACGCCCCGCGGGTCCCGGCCGCCGGGCCGAAGTCTGCTAGGCCGCGGTGCTCTTCGCGGCATCCCCGCGGGCACTGCCGGGGGCGCCGCGGGAAGTCAGCTCAGGGGCCGGCTTGGCGTAGAACAGTGCCGCCAGCAGGGCCACGATGATCACGGCGGCGGGCAGGTACAGGGACTGGCCCATGGCCTCCGAATAGCCTGCCTTGAGCGCCTCCGGGAACGCACCGGCGGCAGGTGCCGTCCCGCCGTCGGCAGCCCCGGCGCCCAGGTGTGCACTGAGGCGGGACTGCATGATGGCGGCAATGGCGCTGCTGCCGATCACGGCACCGAACTGGCGGGTGGTGTTGTAGACGCCGGATCCCGCGCCGGCGACATCAGCGGCCAGATTGCGGGTGGCGGTGAGCGAGACGGAGGGCCAGATGCAGGCGTTCGCGAAACCCATCAGGAGCATCGGGAGCACGAGCTGCCAGTACGGCACATCCGGGCTGAGCAGTGCGCCGAGCCAGATCAGGGATGCGGCCATGGAGGCGAAGCCGACGACGGCGATGAACTTGGGGTTGCCGCGTTGCACGGTTTTTCCCGCCAGCGGGGCCAGCACGCCGGACAGGACAGCCATCGGGGCCAGCAGCAGGGCGGCCTGGGTGGGGCTGAGTCCGCGAACGTTCTGCGCGAAGAGGATCAGCGGCAGGGAGAACGCGGTCACGGCGAAGCCCATGCCGGTGATGGAGATATTGGCCAGCGAGAAGTTGCGGTCCCGGAAGAGCTTCAGCGGCAGCAGCGGTTCGGCACGGTTCAGGCGCTGCCAGAGCACAAACAGGGCCAGCAGGACAATGCCCGCAATGATCAGCGACCAGACCGAGATGGGCCCGGCGATGGTTCCCCAGTCATAGCTCTCGCCTTCCTGGATGCCGAAGACCAGCGCAAACATGCCCGCCGCACTGAGCAGCACGCCCAGATAGTCGAAGCGGTGCACCGAGGTGGAAAGCCGGGGCACCAGTCGGTAGGCGAGGATGAAGCCAACTATGCCCACGGGGATGTTGATGAAGAAGATCCATTCCCAGCCCAGGCCGTCCACCAGGACGCCGCCGAGGATCGGTCCCACCAGAGTGGCGACGCCCGCCGTGGCGCCCCAGAGACCCAGAGCGGTGCCGCGCTTTTCCGGTGGGAAGATCCGGGTGATCACGGACATGGTCTGCGGGGTCATCAGGGCCGCGCCGAAGCCCTGGAAGACACGGGCAACAATCAGCGCATCCACGCTGTTGGCAAAGCCGCACCAAAGGCTGGACAGGGTAAAGACCACCAGTCCGATCAGGTAAACGCGGCGGGGACCAAAGCGGTCGCCCAGCCGTCCGGTAATCAGCAGCGGCACCGCGTAGGCCAGCAGGTAGGCACTGATCACCCAGATCACCTGGTCCAGGCCTGCGCCAAGGTCTTCCATGATGGCCGGGGTGGCGATGTTTACGATCGTGGAGTCCACCAGGATCATGAAGAAGCCGATGACCAGGGACCACAGTGCGGGCCAGGGCCTGACCGTCTCCGGGGAAAGGTTTTTCAAGGTGCTTGCTGCCGTTCTGGAGAGTGGGGGTGCCGGGCCGGGATGTGTCCCGGGACGGGCCGTAAAAGAGCCGAAATCCATTGTGCACTTAGGCTCCCTTAGGACCAACCCGGGACTGTCCTTCGGTATTCCGGCTTTCAGAAGCGGCGCCGGTAGCCCGCGCCTAACCCGCGTCCAGCCCGCGCCTAACCCGCGTCCAGCCCGCGCCTAACCCGCGTCCAGCCCGCGCCTAACCTGCGTCGAAAACCTCTCCGTTGCGCGGCAGCCACGGTCCGGCCCCGCCTCCGGGATGCCGAAAAGCCACTGGCAGGCCGCGGCAGG
Organism: Arthrobacter sp. Y3225209; assembly: GCF_059090685.1. Lineage (NCBI taxonomy): Bacteria > Bacillati > Actinomycetota > Actinomycetes > Micrococcales > Micrococcaceae > Arthrobacter > Arthrobacter sp. Y3225209. The sequence goes on along the minus strand of NZ_JBNHFW010000021.1, from coordinate 45,521 downwards.
TGCCCCAGTCCATAGAGTCCGTGACCTGGAGATGGACATGCGGTTCGGTGCTGTTGCCGGAGTTTCCGCAGGCGCCAATCCGGACGCCTGCCCGAACCCGGGCACCCGGCACCGCCTCCACGGAGCCGCAGGCCAGATGCGCGAGCAGCACAAAGGGGCCCTCCGGTTCCAGGGCAATCACCACAGAATTGCCGGCAATCGCGTTCGGGCCCTGCCGCACCCGCCCGCGCTGCGTCAGGGCGTAGGCGAGCAGTGCGGGCTGGGAGCGGCGTGCCTGATGGTCCGGTTCGCCGTCGTGCACGGAGACCACGGTGCCCGACGCCGGTGCCAGCACCGACACCCCGAAGCCGTGGAAGATCTCCGGCGCCTCCGTGGAGAGCAGGGACCGCCATCCGGGCGGTCCGGACCGGCCGTGTGCGTCCACGGCCACGAAGTCGATGGCGTAGGCGGTGCCGAACAGGTCGGTGCCGTGGCTGGGGACGCGGTTGGCAGGGCTGTTCTGCGTCAGCCAGCGGCCGGTGAACGGCAGCCGCAGGATGGCCGGTGCTGTTGGTGCTGCCTCGGACACGGCATCCCTTTCTCCCCGCCGGTGTTCCCTCTGTTAGGCCCGGTGTCTGTCAGGCCCCGGAGCGTGGACGCGCCAGGACCCCGATTTCGGTGCCGGCCTGGTTGTAGATCCGCAGGGTGTCGCCGTCGACGTCGGCCGCTGTACCGGCGGAAAGCCATTCATCCACGTCGTGGCAGAGCATCATGGTGGAGGCCATGTCCTGGAGGGTGACGCGGGTGCCCTCGATGCTCCAGTGGCCCATCAGCCGGTTGCAGCCGTCGGTGCCGCTAACCCGCCCGCCGGGATCAAACTCCAGCGACGGTGCCTTCGGGTTGGCGGTGTCTCCCCAGGCCCCGGTGACGTCGGCGTCCGGGCCGGTGCCGCCGTCGTCCGGTGAGGCGCTGTTGGCGGCGTCCCCGCAGGCCGCCAACAGCAGGGCGGCGGGCAGCACCAGTGCCAGCAGTGCCCGGCCCGTCCACCGGGACATCACAGCCACTTATTCCGCTTGAAGGTCAGGTAAAGGACTATCCCGGTCACCAGCATTCCCAGCAGGGCCAGCGGATAGCCGAACTGCCAGGACAGTTCCGGCATGTTCTCGAAGTTCATGCCGTAGACGGTGCCCACCAGGGTTGGCGCAAACAGGATGGCGGCCCAGGAGGAAATCCGTTTCACCTGCTCGTTCTGCTCAATGCTGGTTTCGGCCAGCCGGTTCGAGGCCAGCGTGGAGGACAGGGTCAGCGCGTTTTCCAGGATGGCGCGGTACGCGTTGGCCCGGTCGATCAGCCGCAGCACGTGGTCCAGTACATCGCCCAGGTTGTCCCGCAGCTCAGCCGGAACGCCGTACTGGTCAGCGTTGTTGCGCAGTTCCCCCACTACGGTTTGCAGCGGGGAGATGGCGCGCTGGAACTGGATCACCTCGCGGGAGAGTTCGTAGATGCGGCGGGAGACCTCGGCGTCGCCGCCGAACAGCTGGTCCTCAATCTCGTCAATGTCGTTTTCAAGTCCGGCCGCCACCGGAGCGTACTCATCCACCACCTGGTCCAGTACGGCGTACAGCACCGCTTGCGGCCCGAGCATCAGCAGTTCCGGTTCCTGCTCCAGCCGCTTGCGCACCCGGGCAAGGTCAGGGGATTCGGCGTGTCGGACGGTGACCACAAAGTTGGGTCCCACAAAGAGGTGCAGCTCCCCGAACTCCACGCGTTCGACGTCGTCCAGGTAGCGGGCGGGGCGAAGCACCACAAACAGCTGCTCGTTGTACTGCTCCAGCTTGGAGCGCTGATGGCCGGCCAGGGCGTCTTCGACAATCAGCAGGTTCAGTCCGAACTCTTCGGCCACGGCCAGCAGCTCTATTTCGTCCGGCCGGTAGAGGCCAATCCAGGCCATGCCGCCGGAGGTTCGGGTCAGCTCGAAGGTCTCGTCCAGGCTGTCCGGGTCGTGACTGCGTTTGCCGTCCACGTAGACCGCATTGTCGACCAGCGTCATGGACATTCCCCTAGCGTCGAAACCCTTAGTGCCGGCAGCATGGCCGGCAGCGGTCCGGGCGCCGGACCATGGCCCATTATCCTCGTTCCCGCCGTGTTGCGGCCATCGGCGCCGCACCGTTAGCCGGGTTCAGGCATTTCAGCCCGGAGCCCCAGTGACTCAGAACCGCCAGATGAGCGGCACGTACAGCACGGCGGCGGCAAGGAAAACCAGGGAGAGCGGCAAACCGAGGCGCCAGTAGTCTCCGAAGCGGTATCCGCCGGGCTGCATCACCATGAGGTTGGCCGGGGTGGCGATGGGGGTGAGGAAGGCGGCGGCCCCGGCCACGCTGAGTCCCATCATGAAGGGCAGCACGCTGACCCCCAGCGTTTGCGCGAAGGTCACCGCTACCGGCCCCATCACAAGCACGGTGGCCACATTGGAGATGAACTGGCCCAGGATGAGGGCGAGGACGCAGATCACCAGCAGGGCCAAATGCGGGGACACGTCACCGGCCGAATCCAGGACCAGGGCGGCGATCCCATCTGCCGCGCCCGAGGAAACGAAAGCCGAGGACAGCGGGATAAGCGCGCCGATGAGGACCACGGTGCTCCAGGAAATGGCCCGGAACCCCTGGGGCACGGTCACCACCCCCAGGAGGACCAGGGCGGCTGCAGCCAGCAGCCCCACCATTACCGGCGGGAGGAGGCCGGTTGCCAGCAGCAGGATCGTGGCGGCCAGCACGGTAAGGCAGCGGCGCCATCCGCGTCCCAGCGGTACGCCCCGCTGGAGGATATGCGGCGGTTCGACGGCGATGACATCAGCGGACTGCACGTAGCGGCGCAGCGCGTCCCAGGGGCCGTGGACCAGTACCGAGTCGCCGGCCCGCAGCGTCAGGGTCCCGGGCGGGGCGGGATCATCGGGAGCCGCATCGGCGGTCCCGCCGCGGTGCAGCGCGACGATGACCAGGTCTTCCCGCTGCGTGGTCATGCCTGGGCTGACGATCCGTCCGATCAGCGTTGAACGCGGAGCGACGAGGACCTCGACGGCACCCATTTTTCCCGTGAACAGCCGTTCCGTGTCGAGGTCGGCCGTATAGCTCTCGCGCCAGGACTTCACCCGGGCCCGCGGGTCGGCGCCCGCCTCCGCGAGCCGCTCGGGCGTGCGTCCGGGAAGGAGCCTGCGGCCGAGGAGCACCACCAGGAGAGTTGTCACCACAACCAGGGGGAGCCCCACCAGGGCAAACTCGAAGTACCCGAACTCCCGCCCGCCGGAGCTGGCGGAGAGGTCCGAGACGATGATGTTCACCGGAGTTCCGGTCAGGGTCAGCAGCGATCCCGCACTCGCGGCGAAGGCCAGCGGAATCAGCATGTGCGAGGGGACGACGCCGGCCCGCGCGGTTGCGACGACGACGACGGGCAGCAGTGCAGCGACGGCGCCGTTAATGCTGATCACCGCGGAGAGGAGTGCAGCGACGGCCATGATGGTGATGAGCAGGCCGGTGCGGCTCAGGGAGGAGCGAAGTTCGAGCTGCTGTCCGATCCAAGCAGTGATTCCCGTGGCGTCGAGGGCCTCGCTGAGAACAAACAGCGAGGCAATAAACAGGGTGATCGGGTCACTGAAACCCTGCAGGGCTTCGTTTAGCGTGAGCACACCGGTGGCCCACAGTGCCACTGGAACAAAGAGCGCGACGATCACGAGGGGCACCCGGTTGGTCATAAACCCCGCGACTGCCAGGGCGAGGACCGCAAAGGTGGCGAGCATGGGCGGGATCATGCGACCGGGCTTTCGGTTGTATCCACTTCTCACCCCTGGGTCGGCGCCCCGACGGCTGGTGCACGCGGGATTTTCCCCGCTTCAATAGCCTGCCTCCGGAACCCGTGCAAAGCCATAGCGGCACCAACGGGGCGGCACATTTGTCCCGTCATCGGCGTACCTGCTCATCGGCGTATCCCGATGCCGGTTCCGGGTGGGGGAGAGAGGGTGCAGGCTTATTCGGCCCGGAAAAACGGCTTTGCCGGGGCCTGCCCGTTGTCCTGCCCACTGTCTGGGCCGGAGCCCGTGCCGGTGCCTGCCCCGCCGTCCGCGCCGCTGTCTGTCCCACCGTCGGTGCTGCGGTCTGTCCCACCGCCCGTCCCGGTGCCTGCCCCGCCGTCCGCGCCGCTGTCTGTCCCACCCTCGGTGCTGCGGCCTGTCCCACCGTCGGCGCCGCGGCCTGCCGCGCCGCTGCCTGCCGCGCCGCTGCCTGCCCCGGAGCGTGCTTCCCAGGCGGCGGCACCTGGCCGCCGGCCGCCATGCAGTGCCCGGAGGGCGTTGAGGATGGCCGCCAGGTCCACCGCTTCCTGCGTCAGGGCGCCGGCCACCGCGGGAATGAACCCGAAGGCGGCGGTCAGCATCAGCCCTACGCTCAGGATGATGCCCAGCCAGATGCTGCTCAAAGCCACCCGCATGGTCCGGCGGCCGATCTCCACGGCGTCGGCCACCCGGCTGATGTCGTCGGCCACCAGCACAACGTCGGCGGATTCGCTGGCGGCGGTGGAACCGCGCGCCCCCATGGCGATGCCGACGTCGGCGGCCGCCAGCACCGGAGCGTCATTGACGCCGTCGCCCACCATAATCACCGGCCGGGGCGAGAACGTGCGTACCGCGTCCACCTTGTCCGCGGGCAGCAGCCCGGCCCGGACATCGGTGATCCCGAGTCCTGCCGCCACGGCGCCTGCCGTGCCCGGACCGTCTCCGGTCAGCATCACGGTGCGCCGGATGCCGAGTGCGGCCAGGCGGTGCAGGGTGGCGGCGGCGTTTTCCCGCACCGCATCACTCATGATCAGGGTGCCGGCAAAGTGTCCGTCGATGCCGACGTAAACCACCATCTGGCCCGGTTCCAGGTGTGCCGGAACCGTGTCAGCGGCGGTTTCAGCCACAAAGCGTTCCTTGCCCACGCGGACGGTGTGCCCGCCCAGCACGGCTTCCACACCGTTGGTTGCCACTTCCCGGGCGTCCCGGGAGGACTGGAGGCCAAGTCCGCGGGCTGCGGCTGCCTGCTGCACCGCGGCGGCCAGGACGTGGGAAGAGTACTGCTCTGCCGAGGCCGCCAGGCCGAGCACGTCCTCCGCGTCAAAGCCGGGCTGCGGACGGACCTCCACGAGTTCGGGCTGCCCGTGCGTCAAGGTGCCGGTTTTGTCGAAGGCCGCACTCTCGGCTTTGGACAGCTGCTCCAGCACGGCTCCGCCCTTGACGATGATCCCGGCGCGGGCCGAACGGCTCATTCCGCCCAGGAATGCCACGGGAGCGGCAATCAGCAACGGGCACGGCGTGGCCAGGACCAGCACCTCGGCAAACCGCACGGGGTCACCGCTCAACGCCCACGCCACCCCGGCGATCAGCAGGGAAACAGCAGTGAAGGGAACCGCGAAACGGTCTGCAAGCCGGACCACCGGTGCCTTGGACCCTGCGGCTTCGGCCACCAGCGCGACAATGCGCTGGTACTGGCTGTTCTCCGCCGTGGCGGTGGCCCGCAGGAGTACGGCGCGGGTGCCGTTGACCGAACCGCTGAGCACGGCGTCGCCGGCGTAGCGGGTAACCGGCAGCGGCTCGCCGGTCAGCGAGGATTCGTCAAAGCCGCCTTCGGGGGAGACGAGTTCCCCGTCCACCGGCACCACCTCGGCCGGACGGATCAGCAGCAGGTCACCGGCAACCACCTCCGTGGCCGGAATGTCCTCGGCGGCCGCTGTGGTGTCGCCGCCGGGAAACCGGTGCGCACGCTGCGGTGCGCGTTCCAGCAAGGCATCCAGTTCACCGCGGGCCCGCCCGGCGGCATAGTCTTCCAGGGCCTGCCCGCCGGAGAGCATCAGCACGATGATCAGCGCCGCAAGGTATTCCCCCACGGCAACCGTGGCCGCAATGGCGATAACCGCCAGAATATCCAGTCCCCAGTTGCCGGCCCGGATGTCCCGGACCATGCCCGCAGCGGTTTTCAGTGCCACCGCCGAGGCGAAGAGGCTGGCGGTCCAGGCAGCGGCAGTGCCCGCACCGGCCCATTGCAGCAGCAGAACCGCCACACCCGCCAGCACGGTGGCGAACACCAGCGGATAGCGGCGGACCGCGCGGGGGAGACGGAACAGAGTGGCCATGTCTCTGTTGTAAGCCTGTCGGTGCGGGGTTTCCAGCAAGCGAAACCTCACCTAACTACCGCGCCAGGCATTCGGCGGGCTAGAGGACGCGGCGGCTGAGCAGGCCGGACGTCAGGAGCAGGAGCCCGACGGCGAGGGGCCAGAGCAAGTACATGCTCAGGAGGGCGCCGAATGCGGCAACTGCCAGGCAGGTGAGCATGGTGCCGCACACCAGGATCAGGCCCAGGGTGATCCGGAGAAGGCCGCGGTGTGGTGACGGAAGGGGCGGAAGCCATGCGGGACGCTCGTCAGTCCAGCTCATCCGGCAATTTTAGGGCGGGACGGGTCCATGCGCACCCACCCTGCGCCGGTTTTTCTGCCGCAGCCAGCCACTTCGGCTCTTCACGGTGTGCCAGGCACGTGAAAGGATGGCGACACCCTGCCGCCAACCCTTCGGAGTTTGCCCTCATGGACCAGAGCGACCTGTTAATTGATGCCTTCGGACGCCTCCCCGACACGGTTCGCCGGACCGTCCAGGATCTGGACGCCGACGCCCTGAACCACCGCCCATACCCGGAAGGGAACTCCATTGCCTGGTTGATCTGGCACCTTGGCCGGGTGGAGGACGCCCAGATTGCCGACGTCGCCGGGCAGGAACAGGCCTGGACCGCGGACGGCTGGGCCAAACGGGTGGGGTTGCCGCTGGCCGTGGAGGACACCGGGTACGGGCATACCTCCGAGCAGGTGGCGCAGGTGCGGGTGCATTCCGCCGAGGTGCTGCTGGGCTATTACGACGACGTCCATGCCCGGACGGAGGCGTTTGTTTCCGGGCTCTCCGCACAGGACCTGGACCAGGTGGTGGACCGGGCCTGGGATCCGCCCGTCACGCTCGGTGTCCGGCTGGTGAGCATCCTCGCGGATTGCCTGGAGCACGCCGGCCAGGCCGCTTATGTGCGCGGCCTGGTGCTGTCCCGGCGTTCCTAGGTTTCCCCGGCAGCGGGGCCGGGTCAGCCCAGCGAGACCAGGAGTTTTTCGCAGGCGTTAAGGCAGCGCCGGCAGGCCTCGGCGCAGATCCGGCAGTGCTCATGCATGGACGCGTGCTGCTGGCATTCCTCGGCGCAGGCAGCGCAGGCTGCCATGCAGGCATGTAGCAGGGCGGCGGTTGCGGGGCCCGTGGTTGCTGTCCGGGACAGCACAGCGGCCGTGGCGGCGCAGATTTGCGCACAGTCCAAATTGGTCCGGATACAGGTGACCAAATCGCCGAGCATGTCCTCGCCCAGGCAGGCGTCTGCGCAGGCATTGCAGACGGAGGCACATTCGCCGCAGGCTTCGAGGCATTCGGCCAGCAGTCGGGGATCTGCGGCGCGGGGGCCGGCGGGGTGGCTTTCGAGCATTTTGGTGATCACGGACATGGGATTCTCCTTGATTCCGGTGAGCTTGCCTTCGGCCGCGCCCGGGCTCCGGTTGCGGCCTTGCCACCACCGTAACGACACCGTGCAGGACTTCCAAAGGGGGCTTATGGTTTGGCTGCGGCCCGGCGGCGTGATTAGAATCGATGTAGCCTAGCGGGTGGTTATCCGGCGTGGTGTCGGCTTTGATGCCGAAGGCGATGCCGGACCCGCGCCGTGTGGCGCAGTTGGGGGCTTTAGCTCAGTTGGTAGAGCGTTTCGTTCGCAATGAAAAGGTCAGGGGTTCGATTCCCCTAAGCTCCACAGATCCGAAGGGGTCCGCTTTCCCTGTTAGCAAGGGGAGCGGGCCCCTTTTTCATGTTCCTCAGGGCCTGTCCATGCTGCAGGTCCTTTCCTGTTCCGGGTACCGGAAATATACCCCTACCGTAGGTAGTGTTCTATTGGTACAGTGCCAGCCATGGACACCACTACAGCCTCGTCAGGCACCCTCAACGCCCGCTCCCTCCTGCTGCCGTATCTGCTGGCCCTGGTTGCCGCCATGGCATTGGTCCAAGCCGTCATCGCCCTGACCGGGGGAGGAATCGGCGTTGCCGGCGGCGCATTGACCGCTGCGGTGGCCGCCGGAACCGCAGCCTGGATCTGGCGCAATTACCGCCGGCTGACCCGGATCCGCTTTGGACTGGCCATCGCCCACGTCATTGCCTTCCTCGCCGTCACCGCGTCCTTTAACCTGCACGCCGTCATTCGGCTGTTCGCCTTGGGACCAGACGGAACGGAAGCGCAGGCGGCGCAGGAGCTGCTGGCAACGCCCTGGTTCGGAGCCACGCTGCTGATGAGTGCCGTGTGGGGGACCGGCGTGCTGATCCACCTGGCCGGGTCCGTCCTGGGCCGTGGGTGGGAGGACTAAGGGGTGGCACATCCCTCAGAGGAAGAGGAATGGATCCGGGCGCGAATCGCCTCCTGGGTGGAGACTTACAAAAAATCGATGCTGACACCGGTGATCCTGCGGGTGGTGGCCGAGCACCAGCCGGTCACAGTGGCCGGCATTGCCGCAGGGGTTGCCTCCGGTACAGGATGGAAGATCACCGAGCGCAGCCTCTACCGGACATTGAAACGGCTTCAGGACGCGGGACTCCTGCACGGTGAAGAGGTGGAGGTGCCCCGGACCGGAGCCCGGCGGAAGGACATTTCCCTGACCGGGGCGGGCGAGCAGTTCCTCGCCGGTATCAGGGCGAACCTCGTTGAATAGTCCGGTGCGGTGCCGGGCCTAAAGGGAAAGGCGTGCAGCTGATGAGGATCCTCGTTACCGGTTCCACTGACGGACTGGGGTACGCCGCGGCGGATGCGCTGCTCGCCGCCGGACACGACGTCGTCGTCCATGCCCGCAGCAGGGAGCGGACCTCCGCCCTCGAACCGCTGCTGGACCGCGGTGCGGAAGCAGTGGTGGCCGACTTCGCGGACCGGGACTCGGTGCAGAACCTGGCCGGGGCGCTGAATGCGGGCAACCGCCTCGATTCGGTGATCCATAACGCCGGTGTGGAAACCGGTCCGTCCGTGCTGGAAGTCAACGTGGTGGCACCCTACCTGCTCAGCGCCCTGCTCGAGGAACCGCAGCGGCACATCTACCTGAGCAGCAGCTCCCACTTCAGCGGCCGTCCCTCACTGTCCGGCGCCGACTGGACCGGCGGAAAACCGGGATCCTACGCGGACAGCAAACTCTTCGTGACCACGTTCTCCGCCGCCCTTGCCCGCCGCCGTCCGCAGGTGCTGGCCAATGCGGTGGATCCGGGCTGGGTGCCTACCAAAATGGGCGGACCGAACGCGCCGGATGATTTTGCCCTGGGCCACGAAACCCAGGAATGGCTCGCGGCCAGCGAGGATCCCGACGCGCTCACCAGCGGCGGCTACTGGTACCACAGGAGGCGCAGACAGCCCCACGCCGCTGTTCTGGACACCGCTTTCCAGGACGAACTGCTGCAGGCCCTGGCAGCGGAAACCGGTACTGCGCTCTAATACCCCGGGTCGGGGGATTCCGGCGGGGGATTCCGGCGGGGGATCCCGGCGGTGGGCTTCGGCGGATGCTTCCGGCGGGCTGGGGATTCGGCGGAGGCTTCCGGCGGTATGGCGGACTCCGCGGGTCGAGCTTCCGTCCGGGGAATCCCGGCGGCGGCTTCTGTCCGGTCAGGCCCGCTTATTCAGGACGGCGCGCTCGGCTTTCTCCCGCCTCATTCGGGTGAGGAGCAGAATGATGATCGGCAGGCCGAAGAATGCGCTGAACAGTATGGGCCCTGCTGCCTCACGGAGGAAGGCGGTGAGGGCTCCGACCGCAATCAGCGCCGCTGTAGTGCCAAGCAGGAGCATCGGGGCTTTCTTATCGACGCCGCTGCGCCGGAGCAGGAGTCCAATCCCGGCTGCGAGCACCGCACAGGTCAGGACCAGCCACAGCACCGCCAGCACTCCAAGGGCCGGGGAAAGGGCCCGGTCACTGGTGAACATGGTGGCTGCGCCGAGCCCGTTGGCGATCATCAGCGGAATGGCCAGGACACCGGCAGCCACCCGCCGGCTGGAGGACTGCGGGGGCAGCGGAGGCTGGGGTGTTTCCCGGTAGCCGGTCTGGTGCGCATACGCGGGATACCCGGTGTCGCTGCGGGCCTCGGCCATGAGACGGACCTTTCCTTGTGCCTGGTACCGGCCTGGTGATTGTGTCCAGTAAGTACGTGATCCCCGGGAATCAGCGCAGGATGCACCGCCGGTGGAAACCCGATCCTACTAGGGGTGGGGGACACAACACCGGGCGACCCCCGGTTACGGAGCCGGACTGCCTACGCTGGAAACATGAAAGTCACTGGCATTATCCGTCCTGTCGAAACCCGGGAACTGGAAGCCGAGGGTGAGAGCTTCCTGGAAGCACGCGAAGCGCTGCAGGCGCAGGTCCCCGAAGGCTGGCAGCTGATCATGGTGACCACCCACCCATAGCGGGAGCCGGTTAGACTCCCGGCATGAGCATCACCCTTCACCGGATGACGGCCGCAGACGCGGATGCCGTCACCGCATTCCTCTCCACCAACCGTTTCCCCTTCCATATGAACCCTGCGCCAACGGCGGAGCAGGCAGCGTCGCGGGTGGCCGCCGGCGATTTCTGGGACGAGGAGTCGCAGGGCTACTGGATCCGGTCCGACGGCGAGGATGTGGGCATGGCGGTGCTGGAGGACCTAGAGGACGATAATCCGGTCTTCGACCTGCGGCTGGCGGAAGTCTGGCGCGGGAAGGGACTCGGCGTCGACGTCGTCCGGGCCCTGTGTCGCCTGGTCTTCACCGAGATGCCCGGGATAGTGCGGTTTGAGGGCCAGACCCGGGAGGACAACATCGCCATGCGTAAAACGTTTGTCCGCGCAGGGTTCGTGAAGGAAGCGCATTACCGTCAGGCGTGGCCCACGGCAGAGGGTTCCCGGGTCGCTTCCGTGGCCTATGCCATACTTCGGACTGACTGGGAAAACGAGACGGTCACACCCTTTGAATGGAACGATCTGCCCGGCTGATGGGTGGGACTGGAGCGAACGGTGCGCGGAGACTCGGCTATTGCGGTGCGGGGGCTGACCAAACGGTTCGGCCGGGTCGCTGCCGTGGACGATTTGTCCTTCGAAGTGGAGGCAGGCAGCGTGTTTGCCTTCCTGGGCGCCAACGGAGCAGGTAAATCCACCACAATCTCCTGCCTCACCACTGTGCTTCCCTTCGACGCCGGAACAGTGGAGGTGGCAGGGCACGATGTGGTGCGCCGCGGCAACGGGGTCCGCGAGGCCATCGGCGTGGTCTTTCAGGATTCGATGCTGGATCCCATCCTGACCGGCAGGGAGAACCTGCAGACCCGGGCGAGGTTCTACTCCCCGGACAAGGCCGCGAACAATGCCCGGATCCAGGAATTGAGCCGTCTGGTCGGACTCGAGGATTTTATTGACCGGCGCTACAGCACGTACTCGGGCGGGCAGCGGCGGCGCGTTGATATTGCCCGTGCCCTGCTGCACTCGCCGTCGATCATCTTTCTGGACGAACCCACTGCCGGGCTGGATCCGGCCAGCCGCGCAATAGTCTGGTCCACCATCCATGACCTGCGCGAAAACCAGGGTCTGACCGTTTTCCTCACCACGCACTACATGGAGGAAACCGAGGAAGCGGACCGGGTCTGCGTGATCGAGAAGGGCCGGATCATCGCGGACGGCACGCCCACCACGCTGCGGGCACAATACAGCCGCAGTGTCCTGTCCATCACCTCCGCTGATCCCGGTGCCCTGCGCATGCTGGCACGGGAGACGGGAGTGGACGTCATCGGCGGTGAAGCCAACATGGTCCGGCTGGCTGTGGAGCGCTCCGACACGGCCCGGGAGCTCCTCGCCGAACACGGCGGCAACGTGCTGGACTTCGAATTCCGCCACGGCACCATGGACGATGTATTCCTGGCCCTCACCGGCCGGACGGGGGACGCCGAATGAACGTGGTTATGGACATTACCGGCCGGAACCTGCGCCTGTATTTCCGGGACCGGCTGAACGTTTTCTTCTCCCTTCTGGGCGCGCTGGTCCTGTTCCTGCTCTATACCCTCTTTCTGGGCAATCAGCAGACCCAGGGCCTGGCCGAGAGCTTTCCGCAGGCCTCGGAAGAGGACATCAAGGGCTTTGTTGACGCCTGGATGTTTGCCGGCATTGTCGGCATCACCGCCATCACCACGGGCCTGGCCGCCGTGAACGTCATTGTGGATGACACTGCCACAGGCCGCTTCCGGGACTTCCTTGTCTCGCCTATCGGCCGCGGGCAGCTGGTGCTGGGCTATCTTCTGTCCACGGTGGTGATTGCACTGATCATGACCACCGTGGTGTTTGCCGTGAGCCTGGCCTACCTGGCCCTGGCCGACGGCGTGTTCCTCAGTGCGGGAGAGCTGGCCCGCACCTATGGATACCTGGTGCTCAGCTGTACCGCCTTCGGGGCGCTTAGCTCGTTCATTGTCACGTTTGTCCGCACTCCCGGGTCCTTTGCTGCCCTGTCCACGCTGGTGGGCACCATCCTCGGCTTCGCGGCGGGCTCCTACATTCCGGTGGGGGCGTTCCCGGAGGGGGTGCGTAACTTCGTGAGTGCGCTGCCGTTCCTGCAGGCTTCCATGGTGGTCCGCCAGGAAATGACCGAAGGTCCCCTGAGCGCGGTGACGGACCAGCCGCAGGCGGTCGACGAGGTGGAGCGGCTGTTCGGCATCTCGGCCTATGTGGGGGACTGGGCGGTGCCTACGGGCTACGTTGTTCTGGTCCTGGTGGCCATGGTGGTGGTCTTTACCGTCCTCGCCGCGGTGCGGATCCGGTCCCGCATTCGCTGACGACGGCGCCGGCCGGGACGCCTCACCCGCTCGGATCGGGAACCCTCACCCGCTCGGGTCGGGAACCCTCACCCGCTCGGGTCGGGAACCCTAACCCGCTCCGGGTCGGGAACCCGCTCGGGTCGGGAACGCTAACCCGCTCCGGCCGGGTCCCTCACCCTGCTGTGGCGAGGGGCGTAACTCCCGCTCCGGCGAGGAGCCGTAACCCGCTCCGACGAGGAGCCCGGTCGCAGGGTCAGAACGGTGCAGGTTCGGGGCACGTCTGATCGGTGTCCCGGTGTCCCATTTCCAGGAAGGGCTCAGTCCGGTAAACCCGGCCCGTGGGCGAGGTCCACTCCATCACGCCGGGTGCTGGTTGACGCGCAGTCCAAAACCCCAACGTCTTGAACCGGTGGTGCCGCCGGCATAGGTGGGCCAGGTTTCCATGGTCCGTTGTGCCACCCTTTCCCCACTCTGTGGTGTGGTCGATTTCCGAGATTGCAGTGCTAACCCTGCAGCCAGGAAACCGGCAGGTCCCGTCCCGGGCCCTTAGCCATCGGGCCAATCCGGCAGGGACTTTTCGGCGCCTGCCAACCCCGAGGATCTCTCCGGTATCCGGATCCTGAACCAAACCGGTCCACCGGGTAGCTGTGCGGGCGAGCCTACGGGCCGCTTCGGCACTGATCGGACCGTACCCGTGCAGCTCGGCCGGTTCCTCGTTGGCACCGAATAGAGTCTCGGCGTTGATGAGGACCATAATCTCTGCCCGCGGTAGGAACGCGTCGGGGTCGGCATTCTTGGATCCGCTGCCCCCTCCTGGCTGGGCTTCATTGCCGGCACCTGCACGGTTGCGCCCGCCGGACGGGACGGAACCCAGACCGCCCATAAGGAGCTGGGCCAGGATGTCTGCGCGCAGCTGGTCCGTGGTCCTGGAGTCCCCTGCCGTCCGTTCGCCGCGGGCCGCTGTGGAGAGCGCCGTGTAGATCTGCTGGGCGTCCGCCGCCGGCAGATGCGCGGACAGCCATGACATGCCGTCCTCGTCGCGGTCCAGAACAACCCGCCGCTTATCAAAGGCGGTCAGGTGCCGTTCGGGAATGGTCCGGGGATATGTCCGCTCCCGCAGTCGCCGGGCCTGGGCAGAGAACTGGGCACGGGTTGTGCCTTCGGCCTTGTCCAGCAGTTCGGATTCGAACCCGTGACGTTCCGACGCTGGAACGGTCTCGCACTGATCCAACACCACCTGGGCATGGGCATAGGAGAAGCGCCCTTCTTCGAGCCCGGACAAGGTAGCGGTATGGGCTTCGCAGAGCCTGGCCGCCTCCGACATCATGGCCTGCGCGGTGGTCTGCGGGACGGTCAAAACGGCGGCGCATTCCGAGGCTGCCAAGCTAAATGCCAGTCCGGGTTCTTCCCGGCCGAGATCCTTGCAGAGACCTGAGCGGAAGAGTTCTTCCAAGTGATTGATCAGGCGCGTTTCCTGAGCCTGTGCCCAGCGGACCAAATGGGCCATGCGGGCCAGCACGTCGCAGGTGGCCTGTTCATCAAAACTGTCCCAATTCTTCAGCGTCAGGATCCCCGTGAACCCGTCCGGAAAATCTGCGCTGGCGTCTGCCGCTGCAGCAGGTCCACTGGTACGTCCGGCGTCGGCGGCCGTACCGTAGTCGGCCGTACCGCCGCCGTCGGCATGGAAAACCGCGAGCGTGCGCGGGGTGCCGGCGCCATCCTTATTGCCAGCATGGCCTTCGGCCGTCTGGTGTTGTGTCCCTGATTCTTCGGTTATCCGTTCGGTACTCCCGAGCTGACCCATGCCTAAGGATTTCATCCGGCACTGACATTTTCGGTCCCGAAATGAGCCGAAAAACCGTTCGTCGTTGACCGAAAAATACCTGTCTTTAGGAGCAACCTACTTACTTTGAATCCGCCGTCGGGCTGCGTAGTCAGCTGGCCGCCGTCGTCGCACACGGCGCCGCCAGCGGCGTACTCGAGCCGCCCGCCGCCGGTCACCCGGCAGCCCCGCATCAGACCTGCGCCGTCAGCCGCCTGAGCCAGCCTCCCCGCCGGCGTCCACCTCGTAAATGATCTCCAGCCCGTCCTCGTCATCCCACTGCTCGCCGTTGGCCACGAAACCGTACTGTTCCACCAGCCGGCGGGACGCTTCATTATCCGGGCTGATGGTGGCCCGGACTATGTGGATGGAGGGTTCCTGCGCGGCAACGGCCAGCAGCGCCTCCAACGCGGCCCGGGCATAACCCTGCCGCCGGTACGCCGGGTCCACCGAATATCCCACTTCCACCATCCCGGCATCGTCGGGCGGCCCGTGAAACCCGGCCAGTCCCACAGCCCGCCGCAGCTCGGGATCATAAACGGCCCGAGTGATCCAGACAGCGTCGCCGGGGTGCTCCTGAAGCTGGGCACTGCGGATCCGCCACAGCGGCTGGCGGTCCCGGGAGAAATGCTCGGTCAGTTCCAGGGGCGCCTGACGGTTGGCGCCGTCCAGATCGCCCGCCGCCAACGCGTCGATTACCCCGCGGGGAAGCTGGATCAGCTGGATGCTCCTGAGTGCCGCTGCCAATGCTGGCTCCTTTGCCGGTTCCGATACCGCTTATCTGCGTCCGGGGTTACGACCCTAACCTGATCCCCGCCAGACTTGAAGAAACCCCGCAGCGGCACCGGAAAGGGACACTGAAATGGGCACCGATTCCGTACTGATCATCGGATCCGGTCCGGCGGGCTACACCGCGGGCATCTACGCCGCACGTGCCGGGCTGAAGCCGCGCATCCTGGCCGGGTCCGTCACGGCCGGAGGGGCCCTGATGAACACCACCGAGGTGGAAAACTTTCCGGGCTTTGCCGACGGCATCCAGGGCCCGGACCTCATGGAAAACCTGCGCAGGCAGGCGGAGAAGTTCGGTGCCGTGGTGGAGTACGACGACGCCGTGTCGGTGGATCTTGCCGGGCACACCAAGAAGGTGGCCGGGGGAAACGGGCAAAGCTACAAGGCCCGCTGCGTTATCCTCGCCACCGGCTCGGTGTACAAGGAACTGGGTCTGCCGGAGGAGAAGAAACTCAACGGCCGGGGCATCTCCTGGTGTGCCACATGCGACGGGTTCTTCTTCCGCAACCAGGCCATTGTTGTGGTCGGCGGCGGGGACTCAGCCATGGAGGAAGCACTGTTCCTGACCCGCTTCGGGGAGTCCGTGACCGTGGTCGTGCGGCGAGACACCCTGCGGGCCTCGCGCATTATGGCCCAGCGGGCGCGGGACCACGCCAAAATCCGCTTTGAATTCAACTCCGAGGTCACCGCCATCCACGGTGAGGACAAGGTCACCGGACTGACGCTTACAGATACCGTCACCGGGGCCACCCGCGAGCTTCCGGCCCAGGGAATCTTCGTGGCCATCGGGCATGCTCCGCGGACGGATCTGCTGGCGGGTCAGGTGGAGCTGGACGAGAACGGATACATCAGGGTGGCGGCGCCCACCACGCAGACCAACCTGGACGGGGTCTTCGCCTGCGGGGACGCGGTGGACCACCGTTACCGGCAGGCCATTACCGCGGCCGGGACCGGCTGCTCCGCGGCACTGGACGCCGAACGGTATCTTGCTGCTGTTGCCGACGCCGACAGCATCGCCACTGCCCTGGTGGAAGGCTCGCTCAACGGATAGCGCCGCTCCTGGTAGAACTAGGCGCCTGTGAAAGTCAGCACCAGCAGGGTGACGTTCAGTCCCACCAGCAGCACGGAGACCACCACTCCCAGTGCCGTGGTTACCCAGTGGTTCCGGTACGCGCCCATCAGTCCCCGCTGCGCGGTGAGCCAGACCAGCGGGATCAGCGCAAACGGAATACCGAAGGAAAGGATCACCTGGCTCAGGATCAGCGCCCAGGTGGGGTCGATGCCGACGGCGAGAATCGCCAGTGCCGGCAGCAGCGTGATCAGGCGGCGCAGGAGCATGGGGATGCGGACCTTCAGCAGCCCCTGCATGATCTCGGCGCCGGCATAGGCTCCCACCGATGTCGAGGCCAGGCCGGAGGCCAGCAGGCCGACGGCGAACAGCGTCGCCACCGCGCCGCCCAGGGAAGCGCCGATGGCGGCATGGGCGCCCTCGAGCGAATCGGTGCCCTCCACGCCCTGCAGGGAACTGGCGGCCAGCAGCAGGATGGCCAGGTTGACCGAGCCCGCTACCGCAAGGGCTATGGTGACGTCCCACTTGGTGGCCTTGATCAGCCGGGGTGTGGTCAGCGTGGCGGAGCGCTGCGGGAAACGGTCCCGGGTGAGGGCCGAATGCGCGTAGATGGCGTGCGGCATGACCGTGGCCCCGAGGATCGAGGCGGCAAGCAGCACAGACTCGCTGCCTTCAAAGCGGGGCACCAGGCCCTCGACCAGTGAGGAACCGTCCGGCGGACTGATGAAGACACCGGCGGTGAAACCGACGGCAATAACGGCCATCATGGTCACAATCACGTACTCGAAGCCGCGCTGCCTGCCGGTGTTCTGCAGCTGGAGCACCACCATGGAAATTACTCCGGTGATGATCCCGCCCAGCAGCAGGGGCAGGTCAAAGAGCAGCCAGAGGGCCACGGCCCCGCCAATAACTTCGGCCACGTCGGTGGCCATTGCCACAAGTTCGGCCTGCAGCCAGTACAGCCGCCGGGCCGGCTTCCGCCCGATCCGCTCACCCAGCAGTTCGGGCAGGCTGCGCCCGGTGACCAGCCCCAGCTTGGCGGAGAGGTACTGGATGAGCCAGGCCATGATGTTGCCGACCACCACCACCCAGACAAGCAGGTAGCCAAACTTGGCGCCGGCAGTCATGTTGCTGGCAACGTTGCCGGGGTCCAGGTAGGCGACGCCGGCTACGAGTGCCGGGCCGAGAAGCAAGAGGATATTGCGCGGCCGGGCGGGTGGTTGCGGACGGGTGCCTGGGGCGGTGGGGGTCATCTGAGCGCGAGCCATGACAGCAACCTAGCAGTTTAAGTTCGGCATGCCTAACAATTATTGCGGGAGTGCCTCCACGCCGGTGAAATCGGTTGCCTCAGCCCCGGAACACCCCGGCCGGAACAACCCCGTTGGAACATCCCCGGGAACGGTTCCGGATACGCCGAAGGCGTGCACCTTCCGGTACACGCCTTCGATCGGTTGGTAGGGGAGGGGTTAGGCCTGCGGTGCGTAGGACGGCTGGCCGGGGTTGCTGGCCTGGCCAAACGGACCCTTGGTGGCCTGCGGGCCAAAGTAACGGACCGAGCTGTAGGAAAGGTAGAAGTACATGATGGTGCCGAACAGGAACAGCAGGACCGCCATGATGGCTGTCTGGCCAAAGACCTTTGCAAGGTTGATGGACAACAGCACCAGGGCCACGAGGTTCAGGACCGGCACCAGCATGGCGAGGAACCACCAGCCGGACATGCCGGCGATGCGGAAGAGCAGCACCTGGGCATACACGGGCACAAAGGCTTCCCAGGCCTTGCGCCCGGCCTTCTTGAACATGCCCATCATGGCTAGTCCGCCCAGGACTATGCCAATGACGCCGAAGACAAGCATGGAGCCAAACAGTGCACCGGCCCCAACGGTGGTCTCCGTGGTGGTTGTGCCGAATTCGGAGGCAGAAAGAACAGACGGAAGAATCGAGACTGGATTGATCATGCCGAGAACGATATTTGCTCCGGAGTAGAAGTCAAGGGCCCGCCTCGTGTTTGTTGAACGTTTATTTTTTCGTTTCGTTACCGGTTACGGCAGGGCGTTTCCACGGGAGATATCCGGTGACTTCCAGTTGCAGGGAATAGCTCAGAAAAGTGCGGATAAGCACGATGACGGCCAGTATCCCCACCGATTCGAAAGTGGGGGTAACCGCCACGGTACGGATGATGTCCGCCGCGACCAGCAGCTCCAGCCCCAGCAGAATGCTTCGGCCCAGCCGCTGGCGGTATTCCTCGTATACCGGCCCGCGGTGCTGCAGAGCCGCCGCCGCCGCTGCAACGGTGGCGGCCAGGGCACCCAACACAATGGCCGCCACGCCTGCCAGGTCCATTACCTGCCCCACGGCCTCGATCACATGCTGGAAATCCACTCAGCCCCGCCACCTTATGTCCGTCTGCGTACGTCCATCAGCCCCCGCGGGCGGGCCGGCGTCAAGAGTGTGCGCCCGGGCGGGGGCCTCCGGCATGGGATCGCGTCCACCGGCTGTCCGGCGGACGCTCAGGCAGCAGCAGGGACCGGACGGTAGTAGAAGCGGAAGTCATCGTAGGGATCACGCCAGGCGGAGTCATCCCGTGGGATCCGGCGCACCGTAGCGGCGGGAGTCCACCGATTGTGCGCCAGCCCGTCGTCGTCGATCCAGTGCAGGAGGACGTGCGTCCGTGTCCAGGCCGCCGCTTTGGCGTCAACGGTGCCGCTGGCCGTGCGGCACCGGACATACGGCTCCCGCCGGTAATGGGCGTGGGTGACGGGTCCGGCGGGAACAACAGCGGCAGTGGAAGCCGTCAGGACGGAACGGGAAGTCTCGGAGGAACGCATGCCTCCACTCTGGCAACCGGCACTGACATTCCCGGGCGGGGCCGCCTGGCCCTGCAGGTGCTAGGAAGCGAGGTCCCGCCACTTAGCGGCCGCACGGTTGGTCAGGTCCGTTCCGCGGGCCACGGCGCGGCGCGGCATCATGCGGATTACCGGTGCCAGCCCGTGTCCGGCCTCGTCGCTGTGTGCCGCGTTTTGCGCCGTCTGCACCATCGAGGCGTCCCGGGCCGTAGCCACGGGGCGGTTCAGGACCAGGTAGGCAATACAGATGGGGAGGAAGAGCAATGACACCAGGGTGAGTGCCCCCAGCCCGTACAGGGCCAGGGCGGCGTGGAAGGGAGACCCGAAGAGGGAGGCGATGAAGTCTGCGGCGCCGATCAGCATCCAGAGCCAGAAAACAGCGATCAGCACGAGCCCGCTGCGTGCCCGGCGGTAAAGCATGGTGGACCGCCTCCGCGCAGAAGGCATGGCCTGAGACTGACTGCCCATTCGGTTGTTCTCCCCAACTAATGTCCAAATGCGGACCTAATGCAGATAATAGCCGGTTTTTACCGAAATGGCGGATAGGATGTGCGCCCGTTCGCCGTGTTGCGGGCGTGTGCCGGTCAGCCTTCCGGCTGCGGATCCGTCCGCACCTGCCGCAGTCGCGGACTGTTGGGATTCAGCAGGGAGTGGCGGTACCCGTAGAACCCGTAAATGAGCATCCCGAGGAGCAGCCAGATACCGAAGCGCAGCCAGGTTTCCCAGTGCAGCTGCAGCATCAGGAATCCTGATGCGAGGACGCCGAAGGCGGGTACCCAGGGCATCAGCGGCAGCCGGAATTCCCGCGGCGCGTCGGGCTGGCGGTAGCGCAGCACAATCACGGCTACGCAGACCACCACGAAGGCGGCGAGGATGCCGATGTTGGTCAGGTCGGCAACGGCGCGGATGGGGAAGAACCCGGCGAGCAGGGCCGAGGCGCCGCCGGCTATCCAGGTCACCCGCTGCGGTGTGCCGTGCCTGTCCGTGCCGGCGAACCAGCCGGGCAGCAGCCCGTCACGGCTCATGGAGAACCAGACCCGGGTTACACCCAGCAGGAAGGTGAGCATCACAGTGAGGATGGAGAGGACGGCAAAGGCGGAAATCACCGTGGCAATGACCGGCAGGCCGGCGGACTGGAACGCGGACGCGAACCCCGCGGTGGGGCTGATGTCGCGGTAGTTCTGCATTCCGGTGAGCACCAGTGTGGCCAGCACGTACAGCACCATGGCCACGGCCAGGGACAGCAGGATGGCCTTGGGCATGTGCTTTTTGCCGTCCTTGGCTTCCTCGGCGGCAGTACTCATGGCGTCATAGCCGAACACCGCGAAGAACACGGTGGCGGCGCCGGTGAAGACCGCCCCGAAACCGCTGGGCATAAACGGGGTGTAGTTATCCGTGTTGATGTAGAAGATACCCAACCCGACAATGAACAGGATCAGCAGCACCTTCAGGCCCACCGCCACCAGCTCGAAGCGGCCGAAGGTCTTGGTTCCGCGGCTCAGGATCCAGGTGATGAACAGGCAGACGACGGCGGCGGGCAGGTTGATCACCCCGCCCTCCACGGTGTCCCCGGTGCCCTGCATCCACACCGGCATGTCAATGCCGAACCCGGCGAGAAACTCGGTGAAATAACCTGAAATGCCAATTGCCACCACAGCCACAATGGCGGTGTATTCCAGCAGCAGGTCCCAGCCGATGAACCAGCCGATGAGTTCGCCCAGGGCCACGTAACCGTAGGTGTAGGCGGAACCGGCACGCGGCACCATGCCGGCGAATTCGGCATAGGACATGGCAGCTGCGGCACTGGCCAGACCCGCCACGAGGAAGGAAATCAACACGGCGGGGCCCACCGGTGAGGCGTCCGGGCCGCCGTTGGCCACCAGCCCGGCAAGGGTGAAAATGCCGATGCCGATAATGCCGCCCACGCCGATGGCCGTCAGTTGCCACAGCCCCAGGCTCTTGAAGAGTTTGTTGCCGGTTTTTTCGTCGTCGACGTCGTCAATCGGCTTCCGCCGCAGGACTGAACCTTTCCCGCCTGAAGTGATGGCCATATCCGCTCCCATCCGTTTGCGGCGTCCGCCGCCGGGACCGGGTGCCGGAAGAGAGACCCGGCACCCGCTACGGCAGAAGTATGGACCCGCAGCGTTCGGGTGGGTACCCCGCCTGGGCACTTTTCCCCGGCCGGAGGGCAGCCCGCCGCAGCATCAGGGGATCAGATCATAAACAGGCTCAGCACCCAGACGGCGCCGAAGCCGGCAAAACCCTGCACCGCGGTGGCAGGCGTCAGCGTGCGGTAGGCCGTGGCCGTGGGGATCCGGCTGAACTGGGACACCACCCAGAAGTAGGAGTCATTGGCATGGGAGACCACCATGGCTCCGGCGCCGATGGCCAGAACCGCCAGCACCGGACCCGCGCCCGTAGCCAGGCCCAGGGGCTCCAGCAGCGGCAGCAGCATGGCCGAGGTGGTCACCATGGCCACCGTGGAGGAGCCCTGGGCGGTCTTCAGCGCGGCGGAAATGACGAACGGCACGGCGATGCCCAGGCCCAGCGTGGCGAGGTTGTCGGAGAGGAAGGACGTGATCGGGCTCTTGCCCAGCACTCCGCCAAAGGCCGCACCGGCGCTGGTGATCAGCAGGATGGGAGCGGCCAGCACAATGGAGTCGGTGATGTTGGTGTTGAAGGTGGCCAGCTTGCCCTTGCCCTGGAGCAGGAACACGGCTGCTACCAGACCGAAGGCCAGGGCGATAACGGGCGTGCCGATGAACGTGAGGGTGGCGGCCAGGCCGCCGTCGCCCATCGGTGCGCCGGGCAGCTTGGCGATGGAGGACAGGCAGATCAGCAGGATCGGCAGCAGGATCGGCAGGAACGCCATAAAGCCGCTCGGCAGTTTGCCGTACTGCGTTTTCAGGTCTTCATAGCTGACATCCGCCTCTTCGGCGGGAACCGGCAGCAGCTCCACGTCCTTCTTCAGGAAGCGGTTGGCGAAGAGCAGTGCGGCGCCGGCGGATACTGCGGCCACCACCAGGCCCAGGCCGATCAGCAGGCCCAGGCTGTCCACCACGTTCAGGTTGGACGCCGCAGCCAGCGGCCCGGGTGTGGGCGGCACCATGGTGTGCGTGGCGTACAGGCCGGTCATCAGGGCGATGGACATGGCCGCCAGGGACACCTTGGCCCGCTCCGCCATGGCCTTTTTCAGCGAGTTGAGGATGATGTAGCCGGAATCGCAGAACACCGGAATCGAGACAATGTAGCCGATGATGCTCATGGTCAGGGTGGGGAAGCGCGTGCCCAGTACCTTGATGAGCGCATCGGCCATGGCAATCGCTCCGCCGGAACGTTCCAGGATCACGCCGATCATCGTGCCGAACAGGATCACCAGGCCAATATTGCCCATGGTGTTTCCGAACGCCGTGGTAATGGTCGGAATGATTTCCTCAACGGGCAGCCGGAAAGCGAATGCGCCAATGAAGGCCGCCCCGAGAAGTGCCAGGAAAGGCGAGATTTTCAGCTTTGCCGTGACAAAGACAATGCCGATTACCAGCACCAGCAGTATTACCAGATCAATCATGGGGTTCCTTTAGAGTGAAAAACGTCGATGTTTATCAACAGGACAAATCATGGAATCACGCGTGTTTGGCAAGTCCAAAACGCCGCGGTGACCGCCCTGCGGCCGCCAGGCCTGAACAGGCGCGGGCCGCAGCATCCTCGATGAGGAGCTCTGCATCTTCGGTGAGCTCCTCAAGCGTTGCCGGTCCGCGGGCCAGGGACACCGCGGTGGTGATCCCGGCGTCCCGGCACTCGGCAGCACTGAGCCGAACCGTTCCGGCCACCACCACCAGGGGACTGGCCGCCGGCGCGAGGCGGCGGACCGCGTCCACCACCTTGCCGCCCAGTGACTGGGTGTCCAGGCAGCCCTCCCCGGTCAGGATCACGTCGGCGCGTGCCAGTGCGGCCTGCAGGCCAACAGCATCGGCCACCAGTTCCGCGCCGGGAACGGTTTCCGCTCCGAGGAGGGCAACCAGGGCCAGCGGCAGGCCGCCGGCCGCACCGAAGCCGGGGGTGGCGAGGTAGGTGTCCGGGTCCGCGTCAGGACGCAGTGCCGCGAGGACCCTGGCAAGGTTGGCCAGGCCAGCATCGAGCAGCGCCACATCCTCCGGTCCGGCCCCTTTCTGCGGTCCGAACACGGCTGCAGCGCCGTGGCTGCCGCAGAGGGGGTTGGCGACGTCGACGGCGACCCGCCACTTCACGGCCGTTGCGCGCGGATGCAGTCCGGACGTGTCCACGGTGCTGATCTTCGCCAGTCCGCCACCCCCGGGAGCCGCAGGGGCGCCGCCGGCTTCGAGGAAGCGTACTCCGAGCGCGCTGAGCAGCCCGGTGCCGCCGTCGGTGCTGGCTGACCCGCCGATGCACAGCAGGATCTCTTCGACGCCTTCATCCAGGAGGCTGCGGGCAATGGTGCCCACGCCGTAGCTGTCTGCGCGCAGCGGCTGCAGAGGTACGTCCGAGACGTCGGGAAGCCCGTTGCCCTCGGCCGCTTCAATGATCCCGATGCGGCCGTCCGCGGAGATTCCGTAGCGGGCCGTTTTCGCCCGTCCCAGGGCGTCCGTGGCGGGCACCAGCAGCGGCGGGCGGCCCCAGGCGGCGAGCAGGGCGTCGAGGGTCCCTTCACCTCCGTCAGCCATTGGAATCTCGATCATCTCGGCGTCCGGACCAAAAGCGAAACGCGCACCGCGGGCCATGGCTGCGGCGGCCCCGGCAGCAGAGATACTGCCCTTGAAGGAGTCCGGGGCAACGACGATGACGGGCGGAGGGAAATCAGGCACCCACCCAACTTTAGGGTGTCGGTACTCACAGGCCTATGTTTGGAATAACCACTGATTACCGTTTATCCACGGCCGAAAGTGGGCACAACGCACAGTGTCAGGCCCGCGCTGCCACCAGGGCCAGCTGCAGGGTCAGCGCATGCCGGACGTCCCGCGGGTTCAGCGCCGTGACATGCGCAATCCGTTCCAGGCGCTGGATCACGGTATTGCGGTGGGTAAACAGCCGGCGGGAGGTCTCCGAGATGGAACTGCCGGTGCCGAGGAACGCGGCGAGCGTTGAGCGCTGGGATTCGGACAGCTCTGCGATCCGGGCGGCCAGATGCCGGGCGCTTCCGCTGGGCATGCAGGCGACAGCCAGTTCCGCGCTCAGGTCCTGAAGCCCCAGGACGGCTTCATCCGCCGGCAGGAGCTCCGGGCGGGCCGCCAGCTGCCCCAGGGTTGCGGCGCTTTCGTGCAGCGGCCCGTCCGCGGTGCAGGCATCGCCCAGGAGCAGCACCGAACTGCTGCCGGCCGCGGCAGCCAGCGCGGCGTCGTCGTGCGCGTCCAGCAGGATCCAGAGGGCACCCTGAAAGGACGCCCAGCGGTAGCGGCCGGAGCGGGAGAGGTAATCGGTGAGTTTGCCGGCGTCAACCGGAAGCCGGTGGATGGGACGTCCGTCCGCGGCGCGCGCCAGGACTGCCGCGATGCGCCACGGGCCGGGCAGGGACGGCGAGCCGCCGGCCAGCGCACGCTGTACCGATCCGGGCTCGAACCCGCCGTTGAGCAGGCGTCCCAACAGGTCCCTGTCCAGCGCTTCCCGCAGCGCTTTGGCATCCATTTCCCGCTCACGCTCGAGCAGCAGGCGGATGGTGAGGACAACCACGTCGGCCAGCGGCAGCACGACGTCGGGCGGTCCGGTGAGTCCCACCACCCCCACAACCGTGCCCTCCAGCGTGATGGGACAGTTCACGCCGGCACGCATTCCGTCCTGTTCCCCGGGGCGCCGGATGACCACGGGGTTGCCGGTGGCTGCCGCCTCCCGGGCACCTGCATGCAGGCTGCCGATGCGGGCGGCATCCCGGGAGGCGATGATGATCCCGGCGGCGTCCATCACGTTGACGTTGTGCTGGAGCGTGGGAGAGATGCGGTCCACGACGCGTTGCGCCAAGGCACTGCTGAGCGGCGCTGACATGTCCCCAAGTCTAGAGGGGCGGACAAATTGCTTCCCTTCCGGCGGTCCCGCCCGGCGCCCCCGCCCCGGCCCCGTTCCTGTCCCGGCCGGACCCTTGCGGGGCATGGGCCCGCGCCACACAATTGAGGCAGTTGTTCCGCCCCGCCGCCGGACGCCGGCTGCGGAGAACCGTGGGAGACAGGGGAAACGCGTTGTCCATGGAACTTTTGCCGACGCACAGTATGCGGATCAATGACTGGCTGGGCACGTACGCAATGGACCTGAGCCGTTATCAGGGCGCAGATGAGGGAATCCATTCAGCAGTCCTGGCCCGGCTGGGCGATGACGGCCTGAACTACCACCACATCCAGCACCGGGTGAAGGAGGCGGACTCCCTGGGCCGGAAACTGGACCGGCGCACCGAAGACGGCACGCCCCGGTACGCCAACGGGCTTGAGGACATCGATGACCTGATCGGCGTGCGGATCATCCTGTTCCTGGAATCGGATATTCCGGCCGCCATGGAAGCGCTGGCGGGCGCCTTCGAGGAACTGGACCACGTAGATAAATCCGCCGAGCAGAAAGCCCGCGGCGACTTCGGCTACTCCGGCCAGCACCTGGTCCTCCGGGTGCCCCGGGACAACCCGCCCGCCGGCTGCGAAAACTTCTGCGGACAGCGTTTTGAAGTGCAGTTCCGCACCATCCTGCAGCACGCCTGGGCCGAGTTTGAGCATGAGATCCGGTACAAGGGCACCGGACCCGTCCCGCCGGAAGTCAACCGGGCATTCACCCTGGCCTCCGGGCTGATTGAACTGGCGGACCGGGAGTTCGACGCCATTAACCATGTGGTGGCGCTGCAGCGGCTGCGCGGCGAGGCACGGGTAGCCGGCGTGCAGAGCGGCGACGAGCTGAACGCGGCCGCCCTGCGCGAGGTGCTGGAGCAGGAATTGCCCGAGAACCCGCGCAGCCGCGCCGAACACTATGACTGGCTGGTCCAGGTGCTTGAGGCCAACACCGTGTATTCGCTGTCGGAGGCCACGGCCCTGCTGCGCTCGGCGGACTGGACAGCCCTGGCTGACCGGCTGCGCTACCGCTTCCCGCCCGGACATGTGCGCGCCGCGGATGACTACCTGCTGGAGCAATGGGGCAGGGCGTATATCCAGCGCACCGCACACCTGAGCGAGGACGGCACCCGGCGCGGGAAACTCGAGTACCGCCTGCGCCGGTTAGTGTCCTGAAGCGTTCCGGGCCCGCTGGGGGCCGGGACGGCAGGAGGAGCGCTAGTGCCCGGCGCGGAGGGCAGCGGCGGCGTCGGTAGCGGTGGTGCGGATCCGGTACAGGCCGGACGTGGCAGTCATGTACAAGGTCCGGCCGTCTGCGCCGCCGAAGCAGACGTTGCTGACCGTCTCCGGCACCGGAATGTGTTCCAGCAGTTCCCCGGCCGGGGAGAAGACCCGCACCCCGTCCCCGCCGGAGGACCAGATGTTGCCGTCCGTATCCACCCGGAAACCGTCCGGTACGCCCGGGGCTACCCGCACGAACACCCGGCCGTTCTTCGCCTGCCGGCCGTCCACGACGTCGTAGGCACGGATCGGATTGCCGTCGGCCTGGGCGGGACCGGCGGGGGAGACGGTCTCCTCGGCAGTGTCCGAGACATAGAGGACGGACTCATCCGGTGAGAATGCCAGCCCGTTGGGCGCCATGATGTCCGTGATGACTGCGGTGAGTTCCCCGCTGGCCGGGTCAAAACGGAACACGTACCGGTCCCCGTACTCCAGCTCGCCGGGGTGGCCTTCGGCCGGGTTGTCGATGCCATAGGAGGGATCCGAGAACCAGATGGTGCCGTCGGACTTCACAACGACGTCGTTGGGGGAGTTGAAGCGCACCCCGCCGAAACGGTCCACCAGGGTTTCCACGGCGCCGTCGCGGTCCCGTTCAATGGCGCGGCGCCCGTGCGAGCACTGGACCACCGACCCGTCCGCGTCCAGGGCGCGGCCGTTGGTGAACTCCACGTCCTGGCCGTAGACGCTGAGCTCACCGCTGGTTTCGCTGTATTCCAGGATCCGGTTGCTGCGCACATCGCTGTACCGTACGGCGTTGCGTCCGGGCACCCAGCAGGGTCCCTCGGCCCAGACCGCGCCCGTACCCACCTGTTCCAGTGCGGCTCCGGTTTCCAGCAGCGTCCGGGGGGATGCGTCTGCGTCCATGCTTTGTCTCCTGTTCGGGGCCGCAGGGGGCCCGGGTCAAGCGCGTACGGTCTGCGTCCTTTTATACGCGAGCGTGGGGCACGGCCCAAGCCGGGCAGTGATCAGGGCAGGTTACGGAAACCGCGGATCAGCACGTCGGCCCGCCCGCGGGAGGCCCGGACCAGCTCCGCGTTGGGCTGGTCCACCTTCTGTACCCAGGCGGCGGCTGCCTGCGGGCTTTTGCCGAAGCGGATATGCCGTTCCACCAGGCGCTGCACCCGCAGGTCCTCCTCCGGTTCGCAGTACCAGACCTCTGCGCAGCGGGCACGTACCTGTTCCCACTCGGGGCGGTCCAGCAGGAGGTAGTTGCCTTCGGTGAGGATGATCCGGGCTGCCGGGAAAACCGGGATATCCCCGGCCAGCGGCTGCTCCAGAGTCCGCTCGAACCCCGGGGCGTAGACGACGTCGGTACGCCCGGCGGAGAGCAGCCGGTCCAGCAGGGCAGCGTAGCCGTATGCGTCGAAGGTTTCCGGGGCACCTTTGCGCTCCCGCAGGCCCTGCCGGTCCAGTTCCCGGTCCGAGAGGTGGAAACCGTCCATCGGCACATGGGCAAAGCGGCGGGACTCCACGGGCTGGTGTTCCGGGTTCAGGGCACGGACCAGGGCCTCAACCAGGGTGGTTTTGCCCGCCCCCGGCGCACCTGTGACGCCAATGACGAGGGTTCCGGTACAGGATCCGGCCAACGCCGTCAGCCTGTCCTGCAGCTGCCTCAGAGTAGGGAAGGACATAACCGCATTCTCCTCTGCCCACGTCTTTCGCCGCCCGGAAAGTGCCAGTCTACGGTGCCTTGGCAACGGGCGCCCGGACAGGAAAATGTCCGCCGGTTCTCCTATGGTGGTGGGCAAAGGCCGAGCACACGAGGAGGCAGATATGTCAGATTTCCGAGGACGCAAGCTCTTGAAAGCAGCAGGGCAGGGCGCAGTTGCCGGACTGGCCGGTGTAGCAGCAATGACCGCCGGCGAAAAACTGGAACAGGCTGTGACCCGGAGGCCCAATTCCTACGTTCCGGCCCGCACCCTGCTGAGCCTGCTGGGCCAAAAACCCGCTGCCGATGCCCGGCCACCGCTCTGGAACCACGCCATGCACTGGGGGACGGGCGCGGTTCTCGGTGCCCTGCGCGGGGTCTGGTCCGTCACCGGGATCCGCGGCCCGGTTGCGAACACGACCTTCAGCGTTGTCCGCCTGGCCACGGACCAGACACTTGAAAACGCCACCGGCATCGGAGCCCCGCCCACCTCGTGGCCGCTGTCCGAGACCGCAGTGGATGTTTGGCACAAGACGGTCTATGCCTGGATTACCGGTGTGGTCTCAGATGCCCTGATCCCGCCGGTCCTGGAATCCAGGCAGGGCACCACCAGCCACTGACCCGCCGTGCGCACAGTCCTTTGCCCGGCCTAAGCTGGGGTTGTTGTCTACCCGAGGAGAGATACGTTGTCCCTGCTGACCCCCCTGATTACCAGTGCCGGCCTGATCGGCGGCTACAAGACCGCCCGTGACACCGGCAACCGCCAGCTTGGTGGAGCCGTCCTTGCCGCCGCAGGTGCCGCTGCCTTTGCCCTGTGGAAGCGCGACGCCGGCACGGGCAAGGCTGCAGCCCTCACCGCCGGCTACGTGGCCGCGTTCGGCCTGTCCCACCCGCTGGCCAAGAAAATGGGGGCCTGGCCGTCCGTCTATACCGTGACCGGCGCCGTGGCCCTGGCCTCGCTGGTCTTCGGCCGTAAGCGCTGATTCTCCCTGGCTGCCGGGCGGGGACAACGGTCCCGGCCCGGCGGTGCCGGCGGCAGCCTGCGCGGCAACAAGCCCGCGGCACAAGGCAGGGCAGAGCGGGAATCATCGGCCCGGCGTCGTCGTTATACCTGATGCGGGCGGAACAGGGCCCGCAGCGGAAGCCGGGACACCGGCGCCGCCGCTTGATTGGCAACTTGTTGATTGGCAAGTCAATACGGGGATGATCGGTTTCGACGATGTTGGTTGTGCCAGGGGAAGCGGGCCGAGAACGCAGAGTTATCTCGTTAACGCTCTCTGCAAAAAAATAAGTGCCAAACCTATGCGCACTGACTTCGCTCTCGCTGCCTAAGCAGCCGGAGTAGTCCGTCAGCCCGGAGTCGCTCTCGCTCCGGATCCTGGCGTCGTTTAGAGGGCCACTGCTGAACACTTCCGCCGTCGGGGTGTTCGGGACTTTTTGACGGCTGGGCCCGGACCGGCCACCTGTATGCAGGATGGCCGGGGCCGAGAAAATCCGACGCATACTGCGCCCGGAGAAGCCCTGGCAAAACAACACCGGACGGGGGTTCGATTCCCCCCATCTCCACACCAGGCGAAAGGCCTGCCCCTGAAGGGGCGGGCCTTTCCGCGTGTCCGGCCCCGTGTACTGGCGTTGAAGCACCTTCTGCCTCCGGCACTAATGTGGGATGCAGAGGGCAAACGGCCCCGTGCGCGAAGGGATGGACATGCAGGCACTGACAATCAGCCCCGGACAAAAGGATTCGCTGGAGCTGAGGGACCTGCCGGAACCGGATGCAGCGGAAGGCAGCGTGCTGGTGGAGATCCTGTCGGTGGGACTGTGTGCCACCGACCGGGAGGTTATTGCCGCTGAGTTCGGCACGGCACCCGCCAACCGGGATTATCTGGTGATGGGACACGAGAACCTTGGCCGCGTGCTGGAGGCGCCGGAAGATTCCGGGCTTGCCGCCGGAGACCTGGTGGTGGGTATTGTCCGCCGGCCCTGTGCCGAGAAGTGCCCTGCCTGTGCTGCGGGCGAATGGGACATGTGCCATACCGGCACCTATACCGAGCACGGCATTGAAGGGATGGACGGTTTTGCCCGCGAACGCTGGCGCGGCGAACCGGAAGAGATGGTGAAACTGGACCCGTCACTGGACCGGGTGGGAGTGCTGCTGGAGCCGGCCACCATCCTGGCCAAGGCCTGGGAGCAGATTGACCGGATTGGCAGCCGTGCCTATTTCCGTCCGCGGGTAGCCGCCGTGACCGGCGCCGGACCGGTGGGCCTGCTGGCCGCCCTGTTCGGAGTGCAGCGCGGACTCGAAGTGCACGTCTTTGACCTGGAGGAAGACGGACCCAAGGCGGATCTGGTGAAGGAACTGGGGGCTGTGTTCCACACGGACAGCCTCACGGATTCAGGCATCAGCGCGGACATCATCATCGAATGCACAGGTGCGCCCGCGGTGATCCGGGAGGTCCTGCACCGCGGCGCCAAAAACTCCGTCACCTGCCTGACCGGTGTCTCCGAAACCGGTGCCGAGGAGCCCCTGGACCTGGGCGCCCTGAACCTGGGACTGGTCATGGACAACCGGGTGGTCTTTGGAACCGTCAATGCCAACCGCAGGCATTACCTGAAGGCCGCTGAAGTGCTGGCACGGACCGACACGGGATGGCTGGAGAAGATCATCTCCCGCCGGGTCCCGCTCGCTGACTATGCCCGGGCCTTTGAAGATCAGGGCGAGGACATCAAAGTGGTGCTTGACCTGCAGGACGCCTGACCGGTTCCGCAGGCTATTCAGCCGCGGAGGATTCGGTGATACACAGGAAGGACCAAAGCGGCCGCCGCCGCGGTCACGCCAGCTCGCATTGGAGGCACTCAGATGGATAAGGACACCGATCTTCCGCTGATTCCCGGCGGTTCCGAAGCTGACCGGGCGGAGCAGGACATTCCCGCCGTTCCCGGTGCAGGAGATGCCGGGCCCGCGGGGGAAATCCACCGGGACGGCACTGACGGTATCGAGCAGGAAATCCCGGAGGTGCCGGGGGCCGGTGACGCAGGTCCGGAAGGCCGGGTGTACCCCGACGGGTCCGAGGCCGACATCCTGGAACAGAACACCGACGTTCCGGGAAGCGACGAGGACTATCCGCAGGGGGACGGCTGATGCCGTGATGCCCTGCCCGCTCCAGCGGTACCGGACGTGCCGCATCAGGGTCCGCGGCCGCGGATTCCCGGCTGCGGCACCGCTGCCGGCGTGCCGGCCCGCGTAGAATGAACGGCGGCACAAGGGGCAGATCAACAGCAGGAGCGGCGTGAATTACTTTGACCCGGCGGCGGTCTTCGACGTCGTCGACCTGGCCGGTGTGCTGGCCAACGGCGTTTTGGGTGGAGCCGTCGCCCGGCAGCTGCGGATGGACCCGGTGGGGTTCATCGTGCTGGCCCTGACATCCGCCCTGGGCGGCGGTGTCCTGCGGGATACCCTGCTGCAGGAAGGGACACCGGTGGCGCTGACCAACCCCGCCTACCTCATCACCGCCCTCGCCGGTGCCTTCATCGCCTACGCCATTGAGCTCAAAGGCAAATGGGCCAACCGCTTCCTCATAGTGATCGACGCGTTCGCGCTGGGCTGCTGGGCCGCGACCGGCACTGCCAAGGCACTCGCCGTGAACCTGGACTGGCTGCCGGCCATCCTCATCGGTGTGGCCACGGCCGTGGGCGGCGGCATGATCCGCGACATTGTGGTGGGCCGGGTGCCCGCCATTTTCGGTGGCAACACGCTGTACGCCACCGGTGCACTGGTGGCCGCCGTGGAAATGGCTGTCCTGTACAACATGGGCCTGCAGAACGTGGGCATGGGCGTGGCCATCGGCACGGCCGCCGTGCTGTGCATCCTGGCCCGGCGGCGCGGCTGGCGGCTGCCCGGGCCGGGGGAGTTCAACGTCCGGCTGCCGCGGCGGGCACGGCCAGCGGAGCGTCCCGGAGCCGGCTGGCCGCGACCGAAACTGAAGCTGCCGCGCCTGCGCCGGAACGGAAACGGCACCAGCGAAGAATCGCCGGACGCGCCCCGGCATTCCTAGCAAAAAATGTCCGCCTAAACACTGAAACAACCGGATTTAGTCCCCGGAATCCGTGCTTTTACAGACGCGATACGCGCGGGTAGCGTGGCGCACATGACTGCTTACAAGAGCGTAAATCCGTCCACTGGAGAGACCCTTCAGGAATTCCCCACGGCCACCGACGGCGAAATCCGCCAGGCCATCGATTCAGCCCATGCCGCTTTTACCCACTGGCGTGCCGAACCGGTGGAAAACCGCAGCAAGGTTCTCTCACGCGTCGCCGAACTCTACCGGGAGCGTTCCGACGAACTCGCCGCCCTCATTGCCCTGGAAATGGGCAAGCCGCTGCGCGAAGCCAAGGGTGAAGTGGCGCTCTCCGCCAACATCTACGAGTACTACGCCACCGAGGGGCCCGGCTTTATGGCGGATGAACAGCTTGATCCCCGGGGCGGTGGCAGCGCCGTGGTGCGTACCCTGCCCGTTGGTGCCCTGCTGGGGATCATGCCGTGGAACTATCCCTACTATCAGGTGGCACGTTTCGCGGCGCCGAACCTGATGCTGGGCAATACGGTGCTGCTCAAGCACGCCAACAACTGCCCGCAGTCCGCGCTGGCCATGGAACAGATTTTCGCCGATGCCGGTGTCCCCTCCGGTGCCTACACCAACATCTTCGCCACCAACGAGCAGGCCGCGGACATCATTGCCGACCCGCGCATCCAGGGTGTGTCGCTGACCGGCAGCGAACGTGCCGGTGCCGCCGTCGCCGAAGTGGCCGGACGCAACCTGAAGAAGTATGTCCTTGAACTGGGCGGCAGCGACCCGTTCATTGTCCTGGACTCCGAAGACCTGGACGCGACGGTCAAGGCAGCGGTTGCCGGGCGGATGGGTAACACCGGGCAGGCCTGCAATGCGGCGAAACGGTTCATTGTGGTGGAGGAGCTCTACGAGGAGTTCGTGGAGAAGTTCACCGCCCGCATGGCGGCCATCGAGCCCGGAGACCCGCTGCAGCCGGAGACGCGGTTTGGTCCGCTCTCCTCACAGTCCGCCGCGGACGGGCTGCTGGAACAGATACGCGACGCCGTGGAGCGGGGCGCCACCCTGCGCACCGGCGGCGGGAGGATCGACCGTCCCGGATCCTACGTCCAGCCGACAGTCCTGACCGACGTCACTGAGGACATGCGTGCCTTCTCGGAGGAACTGTTCGGGCCGGCGGCCGTGATTTACAAGGTCGCCAACGCCGATGAAGCAGTGGAGCTGGCCAACAACTCGCCCTTCGGTCTGGGCGGGGCCGTGTTCAGCACCGATGAAGGCAGGGCGCTGGAGGTGGCTGACCGGCTGGAGACCGGTATGGTCTGGATCAACGGCACTTCCGGTACGCAGGAGGACCTGCCCTTCGGCGGCGTCAAGCGTTCGGGCGTGGGCCGGGAACTGGCCCGGTACGGGATGGCCGAGTTTGTGAACCGGAAGCTGATCCGCATTCCCAAGAAGCGCTGAGCCCCTGCCGCTCAGGCCGCGCGGCTGCTTTCCGGTTCCGGCCGGGAAGCATCCGCGTGCTCGCTGGGGCCGTTGAACACCACGTACCGGTAGGCGAAATACCGGAAGATGTTGCCCAGTGCGATACCTACCACGTTGCCGGAAATGTTGTCCGCGAACTGGCTTTGGAAGCCCAGCAGGTAGTGCGAGACGTAGAGACAGCCGGCGGAGATCAGCAGCCCCACGAGGTTGGTCAGGGCAAAGAGCAGCGTTTCACTGCGGATGCTGCGTGTACGGAGTTTCCGGAAGGTAATGTACCGGCTGCCCAGCCATGACACGGTGGTGGCGGCCAGCACGGAAATGGTCTTGGCCAAGATGGGGCTGTCCTGGATCAGGGTGGCCGAGAGGATGTTGAACAGGCCCACATCCACCACAAACGCGACGGTGCCCACCACTGAAAATGAGCCCAGCCGGTGAGCAATCCTGCGCACCCCTGTGGTTCCTGCCATTACCGAAATCCGTTCAACCGCGCTCGCCCGGGAGGCTGCTTCCTGCCCGGGCCGGTGCGTACACACGGCCGGGCCTTTTACCTTCGGATGATTGCACACCGTGCATTCGGCCGCAAAATCAGTTCGCTGGCAAGCTGGATCAGGGCAGTGTGACCGTAAATACAGTGCCCTTGCCGGATTCGCTCTCCAAGGCGATGGTGCCGCCGTGCTCTTCCACAATGCGCTTGGAAATCACCAGGCCAAGGCCGACGCCGGGGATCTGTGCCCTGCGGGCCGTGCCCGAGCGGAAGAACTTGGTAAAGACCTCGGCCTGCTCGGCGCCGGTCATGCCGATGCCGGAATCGGCGACCCGCAGCACCGTGGTCCCGGCTTCCGTGCGCCACGCGCTGACCGTGACCTGTCCGCCGTCGGGGGAGTACTTGACCGCGTTGGAGAGCAGGTTGTCCAGGACCTGCGCCATCCGCTTGGGATCCAGCATGGCCGGCAGGTTCTCGGGCAGCTCGGTGACAATGTCGACGCCGTTCATTTCCGCGCGCGGGGCCGCAGAGGTGATGCCTGCGCGGATCAGCTCGCTGAGGTCGGTGACCTCCAGCTCCATGCTGGCGGAACCGGCCGCGGCGGAGAGCAGGTCCGAGACCAGGTGCAGCAGTTTCTCGGAGTTCCGCTGCGCCACCTTCAGGGAGGACGCCACATAGGAGGGGATGGCGTCTTCCTCATCCAGCGCCAGTTCCAGGTACCCCATGATGGAGGTCAGCGGGGTGCGCAGCTCGTGGGACACATTGGCCACGAAGTCGTCCTTGGCAGCCACCGCATTCACCAGGCCCGTGACGTCGCTGTACGCGATCACCGAGCCCTGAAACGCGTCGTCGTCGCCGTGCATGGAACGGGCCGAGACGCTAAGTGCCTTTTGCTCCTCGCCCTCGCCGTACCAGACCAGCTGGTCGGAGAAGGAGTGCCCCTCCGATGCCCGCTGCACCGGACGCTCGGCCGGCGGAACCGGGGTGATGCGGTCCGGCCCGAAAATGAGCAACTCGGCCTCGGAGGGGCGCCGGGTGAAACTGGGGGCGGCCAGGCGTTCGTGGAACTGCTGGCGGGGGTTGGTGAGCAGGCGCCGCCCTTCCTCGTCAATGACCACCACACCCACCCGCACGGTGTTGAGGATGGACTCGAGCATCAGCTCCTTGCGCAGGCTCTCCAACAGGGAGGCCTGCAGCACCACGTCCTTCTCCTGCAACACCACGGTCTGAGCGGTCAGAGTGGCTTCGGCCTCAGCGCGTGCGGCTTCGGCCTCTTCCGCGGTGCGCAGGGCGGAAATCAGGTCCCGTTCATACAGCCGCCGCTCATGCGCGTAGAACGCCACCACCTGGTCAAGCGCCGGGCGGTCGGCGGTGGCGGGGGTGCGGGTAGCGGAGAGCAGCACCGGGATGCGCCGGCCTTCGGGTCCCAGGAGGTCGACGGCGAGCTCGGCGAAAGTCGCTTTCATTCCCAGCTGCGGCATGGCGTGGGTGGTGTAGACAATGCGGTCACCCACGGGGAGCAGCTGGAGCAGGCTGGTGCCGCGCAGCTCCTCCAGGGACTTGCCGATCCAGGAGAGGAGCATGGTGTTGGCGGACACGACGGTTCCGTCCGTCAGGGTCAGGATGTGTCCGGCCGGGGCATTGTTGAACAACGCCTCGTAGTCGAGGGGGAAAAGCTGCTCCACGGTTACGTCGACTGCTGCAGATACTGCGAGATGATGCCTGCCGTCTCCTTGGGCGCGCTCACATGCGGAAGGTGGCCGGTGGCTTCCATCCGCACCAGCGTGCTGCCGGGGATGCGTTCCTGCAGATAGACGCCCACGTGATCCGGGGCGAGCAGGTCTGCGGAGGCCTGCATGATCAGTGTGGGAAGGGAAACGTCCTTCAGCAGGTGGCGGACGTCGGACAGGAAGGCCACCCGTGCGAACTGGCGGGCGATGGCCGGGTTGACCCGGCAGAAGCTGTCCTCCAAGCGGGTGCCCAGGGCGGGAGTGTCGGGGTTTCCCATGATGACCGGTGCCATGGTTGCTGCCCAGACCAGATAATTGGTGTCCAGGGAGACCAGCAGGTCGTCGAGGTCGGCGCGGCTGAAACCGCCTGTATATCCGTCCTCCGGGTAGTCCATGTAGCTGGCGGAGGGAGCCACGAGGATGATCCGGCTCAGCCGGTCGGGCTTCCTTGCCGCCGCGGCCACGGCCATCATGGCGCTGACGCTGTGGCCGATGAAGGTGACATCCTCCAGGTCAAGGTCCTCACACAGTTCCAGGACGTCGGAAACGTAGCCGTCCAGCGTGGAGTACTTTTCCGGTTCATAGGCATCGAGGTCCGAGCCGCCGGCGCCCACGTGGTCAAAGACGACCACCTTGTAGTCATCGGTGAAATACGGCAGCACATGCTGCCACATCCCCTGGTCGCAGCCGAACCCGTGCGCGAAAAGCAATACCGGGCCCTCCGTGCGTCCGAGCACTCGAACGTTGTTCCGGGTCCGGATATCAGTCTTCATGTGTCCCAGCGCCTGCTTTTCTTCTGATGCAATCCCCGCCCGGGGCCCAGAGCGGATTCAACTGCACACTTTACAGGTTCCGCGCGGCCTTAATTGCCAGCCCGGGGTGCATAAATATGCCCTCTAATGTGTTCCGCGGCGGAGGATTCCAATGCGGTGAAAAACAGTACTCTTATGCCGCCGGATGAGGGAATGGGCGGCCGGTTGGAATTAGCGGACGGAGAACCGGAGCTCGGCCGCCCCGCCGTTGAACTGGGTGGTGGCCACTAGCTGCATGGGCTGGGTGGGGCGGTCCACCGGAAGAAGCCGCCGCCCGCTGCCCAGGGCAACGGGCATGTAGGTCACCCACAGTTCGTCCAGCAGGCCGGCGTCAGCAAACTGCACCGCCACATTGCCGCCTCCCACCACCCAGACGTTGCGCTCCCCGGCGGCGTCCCGGGCTTCGTCAAGTACCTGCTTCACGTTCCCGGCGGCAAACCGTATGTCGCCCTGCGGCGGCGGGGTTTCCTCCCGGGAAGTCAGCACCCAGCACGGCTGGCTGTAGGCCCAGGCATCCGGTTCCTCGGCACGGAGCCAGCGGTAGGTTTCTCCACCCATAATCACCGCACCGACTCCGGCGATGAACCGGTCATAGTGCGCCTGGAAGGGCTCGAAGCCGAACTGCAGCAACCAGTCCAGGTTGTTGTCGGCTGTCGCAATAAAGCCATCCAGGGACGAAGCTACGTAATAGATGACCTTGGGCATGCTGCAAGATTACGCGCAGCGTCCGCCGAAAGGCAGGGGACGGGAGCCGGCGGTGGTGCCGGAACGGGATCAGGACGCCGGACATCATGGGCGGGTGAGGCGTGGACGCCGCGAAGGGGATAGGTTGAAAGGAAAGCACCATAAGCACCCTGACTATGTGCGCATCCGGCCGCCGGGCGGCTCCGGCCGGACGGAACGCGGAAGGACGAAACATGAGTGAACGGCTTGTTGCTGATGTGATTGTCGATCGCCTGAAAGCCTGGAACGTGCAGCGCGTCTTCGGGTACAGCGGCGATGGGATCAACACCGTGCTCGGCGCCATGCGCCGCAGCGGAGATCCCGAATTCATCCAGGTCCGGCACGAGGAAAACGCCGCCTTTATGGCTGTGGGGCACGCCAAATACACCGGCGGAGTGGGTGTGGTGATGTCCACGCAGGGCCCGGGAGCCATCCACCTGCTCAATGGACTGTATGACGCACGGCTGGACGGTGTCCCCGTGGTCGCCATTGTCGGCCAGCAGTCCCG
Organism: Arthrobacter sp. Y3225209; assembly: GCF_059090685.1. NCBI lineage: Bacteria > Bacillati > Actinomycetota > Actinomycetes > Micrococcales > Micrococcaceae > Arthrobacter > Arthrobacter sp. Y3225209. The sequence goes on along the minus strand of NZ_JBNHFW010000021.1, from coordinate 7,364 downwards.
CAGCGTGCTTGGGTCCTCCTATATGCAGGAGGTGGACCTGATGAACCTGACCCGGGACGTGGCCTCGGCCTTCCGGCAGCAGGTCAATTCCCCGGAACAGGTGCCGCTGGTCCTGGACCGGGCTTTCAAGAAGGCGCTCGCCACCGGCACACCCGCCGTCGTGATCATTCCGCATGATGTGCAGCAGGCCCCGGCCCCTGAGCTGGAACAGGAACACGGCATCCTGAACACCGTCCCGGTGTTCCGTCCCGCCCGCACCCAGCCCGGCGAGGCTGATGTGCAGGCCGCGGCAGACCTGATCAATTCCGGGCAGAAGGTGGCGCTGCTGGTAGGCCAGGGTGCCCGGCACGCGCGGGCGCAGGTCCATGCCCTGGCGGAGAAGATTGGTGCGGGTATCACCACCAGCCTGCTCGGCAAGCCCTACGTGGATGAAACGGCGCCCCTGGCCGCGGGGACCATGGGGCATCTGGGCACCGCGTCCGCAGGCTACGTGCTGGATAACTGCGACACCCTGCTGATCATCGGTTCCAATGACCCCTGGACCGAGTTCTATCCAACGCCCGGATCGGCCCGGGCCGTGCAGATTGACCGGGATGCCTCGGCCATCGGCAACCGGTACCCGGTGGAGGTGGGCATTACCTCAGACGCCGGTCCCGCACTGGATGCCCTCATTCCCCTGCTGGAGGCCAGGCCGGATACACCCTGGCGGGGCAAGGTGGAGGAAAGCGTACGCCGCTGGCACGAGCTGGCCCGGGTCCGCGCCATGACCGACGCAGATCCGGTCAACCCGGAACGCGTGGTCTGGGAACTGAACAAGCGGCTGCCGGACAACGCGCAGGTGGCGGTCGACGTCGGCAGTTCCGTCTATTGGTACGCCCGGCAGCTCCAGCTGCCGGAAGGGGTGCCGGCGCACCTCTCCAGCACCCTGGCGTCCATGGGCTGCTCCGTGCCGTACGGACTGGCGGCGAAACTTGCTGCTCCCGACCGTCCGGTGGTGGCGCTCTCCGGGGACGGTGCCATGCAGATGGCCGGCGTGAGCGAGCTGATCACCCTGAGCCGGCTCTGGCAGAAGTGGGAGGACCCGCGGTTTGTCCTGTGTGTGCTGAATAACCGCGAACTGGCGGAGGTGACCTGGGAGCAGCGCGAGATGGAGGGGGACCCGCGGTTCGAGGACAGCCAGTCGCTGCCGGACTTCAAATACGCCGAATACGCCAAACTGCTGGGCCTGGAAAGTGTCCGGGTGGAGGACCCGGAACTGCTGGGGGAGGCCTGGGACGTGGCGCTCGCCGCCAAGCGGCCGTTCCTGATCGAAGTCGTGACCGATCCGGCTGTGCCGCTGTTGCCGCCCTTCCCCGCCGGAGCTGCCCAGGCGCAAACCATGAAGGACGGGCTGGCACAGGAGGGTGCCGCGGGCGAACATTCCCGGCGGCTGCTGGACACCTACCTGGCGCAGGAGGAGGGGCTTTACGACGATCTCTGAGCCGGGATAACGGAACGGACGCACCCGTGAAGGGTGCGTCCGTTCCTCCTTTCAGCGAACCGGCCTGCCCTATGAGGAGGCTAGGAGCGGGCCGGTGCGCCGAGTTCCACGGGTTCTTCGTCATTGCGGTAGGCGGATTCGGAGTGGGCGATCAGGTCAATGCCCTTGAGTTCGCTCTCCTCCGGGATGCGCAGCCCGATGGTCAGCTGCAGCACCTTGGCAATCAGCCAGGTCACCGCGAACGAGTACACCAGCACCGCAAGGCAGGCCAGCGCCTGGATGCCCAGCAGCGAGAAACCACCGCCGTAGAACAGGCCGCTGACCCCGTTGGGTGCCGCGTCGGTGGCGAACAGGCCGATCAGCAGAGTGCCCAGCAGGCCGCCGACGGCGTGGACACCCACCACGTCCAGGGAATCGTCAAAGCCCAGCCGGAACTTCAGCTCAATGGCCAGCGAGCAGACCAGCCCGGCAATTGCCCCAATGGCTACGGCTCCCAGCGGGCTGACGGCACCGCAGGCCGGGGTGATGGCCACGAGGGCGGCAATCAGTCCGGACGCCGCTCCGAGGCTGGAGGAGCGGCCCAGGCGCATACGTTCCATCAGCGCCCAGCCGAGCAGGCCGGCCGCAGCGGCCACAGCGGTATTCAGGAAAACGACGGCGGCCGAGTGCCCGGCGCTCAGCGCAGACCCGGCGTTGAACCCGTACCAGCCGATCCACAGCAGGCTGGCTCCGAGGAGGATCAGCGGCCGGCTGTGCGGCTGGCCGTGTGAGTGCGGCCAGCCCTTGCTCCGGCCCAGGACAAGGGCCAGTGCCAGGGCGGCAACCCCGGCGTTCAAATGCACCGCGGTGCCGCCGGCAAAGTCGATGGCGCCCAGCTGGTTGGCAATCCAGCCGCCGGTCACCGTTCCGTCGGCATTGTCGAAGGCGAAGACCCAGTGCGCTACCGGGAAGTAGACCAGCGACGCCCAGAGGCCGGCGAAGACCATCCACGCGCCGAATTTCATCCGCCCGGCGGCGGACCCGGCCACCAGGGCCGTGGTGACGCACGCGAACATCAGTTGGAAGGCGGCGAATAGTGCCAGCGGGATGGATGCTGCGGGATCCTCGGTGAGCAGTTCAGACAGTCCGAAGAACTCCAGCGGGTTTCCCAGCAGCCCTACGCCGCCCAGTGAGTTGCCGAAGGCCGCGGAATAGCCGTACAGCACCCAGAGGACGGCTACCAGGCTGGCTCCGCCAAAGCACATCATCATCATGTTCAGGATTCGCCGTGAACCCACCATGCCGCCGTAGAAAAAAGCGATGCCGGGGATCATCAGACAGACCAGCGCGGAACTGGCCAGCAGCCAGGCCGTGTTTCCAGAGTCCATGGAGGTACTCCCGTTCGGGTCGGGTGCCCGCTGTTTACGTGCCCCCCCCCGGAACACAGACCAGACATTCAGGGAAGGGCAGGTGCAGCCGGCGGGGCAAGGGATGGATCAGCCCCCATTACTGACCGGCAGTCCCGCCGCAGCCGCGGCGGAGACGCTCCCTCAAGGGTGGCGGCCCGATGTTACGCGCGGCAGCGCCTGCAGGTTAGCGCTGTGTTAACACCCGCTGGGTGTCTGCTGTAAGAACGCTGGATGCTGTGTGCACCGCGGGGACAGGGGCTGGCAGGCTATGCCGTGCGCGGCAGCCCGCGGCCGAAGGTAAATGCCCGAATCAGCTGGAGGGCGCCAAGGACGATCAGGAAAATGCCGCCGTAAATCACCAGCACGGCAAGGGAGCCCAGCGGCAGGATCAGCACCGCAATTCCGGCGAGGATGCTGAGGATGCCCAGCACAATGGCGAACCAGCGCGAGCCCCCGCGGTCGGACTCGGCCAGGCTCATGACGCCCTCCACGATCCAGGCGATGCCCAGCAGCAGTGCGAGCGCAGTCAGGGTTGCCGCCGGATTCCGGATGGCAATAACGCCAACCACCAGCAGGGCCAGCCCTACAAGAATGTTCAGGATCTTCAGGCCGACGCCGATTCCGGTAAAGATGCCCAGCAGCACACGGATAATGCCGGCAACCAGGAAATAGAGTCCAAAGAGAAAAGCGAGGACCTCCAGTGTCGCTCCGGGCCAGAAAAGGACCAGCAGGCCAAGAATTACGGATACCAGGCCGGTGATTCCCAGCCCGATGCGGATCCCGCGGATGGCGGATCTGGCAAGATTCAGGGCGTCCAGTGCAAACCCGTTGTCCTGACGATATGAACTGCTTCCTGATGCGGACATGCTTAGGACCTCCAGAGAGATTGCCCCCACGGACCGGCTGGACCCGCCTCAAGTATCCGCCGGGCACGCCCTGCTTCTCTAGGGAGCGGCGCCGGAACCCGTCAGCTCCGCCCCGATCATTGCGGCCACGGCCGCCATGCCTTCCGTGTTTGGGTGAAAGGGCAGCGGGCCGCCCGGCCGCGGCCGGATGCCCGCGGTGGTCCAGGGGTCATCGGACCAGGCATGGTGGTCCGCACCCGCAGCGGCTACCGGAACCAGAGTTGCCCCGGTAGCCGCGGCCGCACGCGCCGTTGCACCGGCCAGATGCGTAAAGAACCTGCGCCCGGACGCTGCCTGCCGGGTACTCATCCGTGGCACACGGACCACAGGGTCCGGCGGCAGCACGGGAAGGTACTGGACAAAAAGGACCCGTGCCCGCGGCGCGCGCCGGCGGACCAGTTCGCCCACCATGGTGAGGGAGGCTTCGAGCAGGACCAGCTGCCGGTCCAGGCCCCCGGTGCCCAGCCGCTGCAGTCCGCCTGCCAGCCCGGCGAGCCGGGCCGGACCGGGCGGCAAACCGGCGGCCACCAGACCCGTGACGTAGCCAATGTCATTGCCTCCCACAGTGATGGTGACCAGGTCCGTGTCCGGAGTCAGCGCGTCCGCCTGGGGCGGCTGGCCGAACTGCCGGCGGTACAGAATGTCCGCAGTGACCGCCCCGGAACTGGTGACGTCGGTGAGCATCAGGTCCAGGGCGGACGCCAGGCGGTGGGGATAGTTCGCGTCGGTGCGGCGGGCACCCGGCGCTGAGCGGGGGACCGGAATCCCCAGCCCCGGGCCGGCAGCGTAGGAGCTGCCCAGGGCGACATACCCGGCACCGGAGAAGTTCGGACGCGGCTGTGCACTGCTCTGCGTGGTCTCCATAAGCGGACAGTCTGCCCGTGCGCCTTCCCAGCAGCCAGAGTCACTGCGGCCCCTAAGGCCCGCCCACCCCGAGAAAGAACCGGACCTCCGCGTCCGTGGTCTGCGGAAAACTGTCATAGGCCAGTCCGACGGCGTCCAGTCCGCTGTGTGCCCACGGCACCACGACGTCGTCGGCCAGCGACGCCGGGATGTCCGCCGCGCTGCCGCAGGCCACGGGGGCGGCAGCCACCAGCCAGGCCGGGGCCAGCCGGCGGACCACCCCCAGCGCCGCGCGCATAGTGGAGCCGGTGGCCAGGCCGTCATCCACCAGGATCACTGTTGCCCCCGGCACCGCCCGCACCGGGGTTCCGGGCCGGAACAGCTCTTCCCGCCGCCGCACTTCGGCCAGCTCTTCCTCGGCGGCAGCCTCAAACATTGTGTCCGCCCGGCTGCTGCGGCTGCGCCAGTAGCTAAGCACGTCATGGTTCCGCACCACTCCGGTGATTCCCGCTATCCCGGCGACCGCCCCGGCGGCGAGCTCGGGCTGCAACGCATATCCGATTTTGCGGACCACCACCACATCCAGCGGGGCGTCCAGGGCGGCCGCCACCTCCGCTGCCACCGGCACACCGCCGCGGGGCAGGCCCAGCACCAGCAGCTGGGGTGCATCGGCATAGGCCGTCAGCGCTGCGCCCAGCTGACGGCCGGCATCGGTGCGGTCCCGCCATCCGTGCGGGGGGACGGGGCCTGAAGGGGTGGCGGATTCCGGCATGGGGCCCATTTCCGGCAGGTGGTGTTTTCTTCACGCTAGGCCCGCGCCGGGAGGGCGGCAAGCCCGTTCGGGAAGGAGCCTGCCGCGTTGCCAAAGCTGCAGGGACATAGCAAAGTGGCGGCTATGACGCAGACAGCAGTAATCACAGGGGCAACCTCCGGCATCGGTGCGGAATTCGCCCGCCGTCTGGCCGAACGCGGCTACAACCTGGTGCTCACCGGCCGGGACACCGGGCGGCTGGCGGATGCCGCCGCACGGCTCGCGGAGCAACACTCGGTAAAAACGGAATACATCGGGGCGGACCTTTCCACCGAGGACGGCGTGGCCGCCGTGGCCCGGCGGGTGCAGGAGCCCGACGTCCGGATCCTGGTGAACAACGCCGGCTACGGGTTGAAGAACGACTTTGCCCGGAATGACCTTGATGCCGAGGTGGACCACCTCAATGTGCTGGTGACGGCTCCGTTGAAGCTCAGCCATGCGGCGCTGAACGCCATGCAGGCGGGCGGCGGCGGCCGGATCATCAACGTGGCCTCCCTTGCCGGCCTGCTGCCGCGCGGGACCTACAGTGCCGCCAAGGCGTGGCTGATCAACTTCAGCCGCTGGGCCAACATCTACTACAAGGACCGCGGCATCACCGTCACCGCCGTGTGCCCGGGATTTGTGCACACCGAGTTCCACCAGCGCATGCAGATGGACAAGAGCGTCTACCCCAAGTGGATGTGGCTGCAGGTTGAGCAGGTGGTGCGCGAGGGGCTCGCCGATGCGTTTGCCGGGAAGGGCATGTCCATCCCCTCCAGGCGGTACCGGGCAGTGGCCGCCGTGAGCAAGCTGGCGCCGCAGACGCTGGTAGCCAAACTCGCCGGCAGGGGACGCTAGGCCGCTCCCGGGCGCCCGCCCCCGCCGTCGTGCAGCGTCACACGGGCTGGCGGGAGAACGACGGCGGGCCTAGGGTGGCGGTGCGCCCCACCGGGACGCGTCAGGACCAACGAGTACACCGGCGAAAGCGAACCCCATGAGCACCCCCACGGTTTATGCCCTGCATGAGAATCCCGAATGGTTTCCGCCCTTTGCGCGCGCCTTCGAGGCAGAGGGGATCCACGTGGAGGAATGGCTGCTCACCGACGGGGTGCTGGACCTGGACGCCGTACCGCCGGAAGGGATTTTCTGGTCCCGGATCAGTGCCTCCGCGCATACCCGCGACCACGGGCTGTCCAAGGACTATGCCCGCTCCGTGCTGTCCTGGCTTGAGGCGCACGGCCGACGCACGGTGAACGGCCGCCGCGTGCTGGAGATGGAAATGAGCAAGGTGGACCAGCTGACCGCGCTGCGCGCTGCGGGCATTGACACCCCGCGCACCGTGGCAGCGGTGGGCCGCGACCAGATCCTGGCGGCTGCGAAGGAATTTGAAGCCCCGTTCATCCTCAAGCACAACCAGGGCGGCAAGGGCCTCGGGGTGCGGAAGTTCGAGTCGCACGGCGAGCTGGCGGATTACGTTGCCTCGGAGGAGTTCGAGGAACCTGTGGACGGCATCACCCTGGTCCAGGAATTCATTGTTGCCGCCGAACCCTTTATTACCCGGGCGGAGATTGTCGGCGGCGAGTTCATTTACGCGATCCGGGCGGATACCGCCCGCGGCGGCTTCCAGCTTTGCCCGGCCGACGCCTGCGCCATTGACCCGGTCACCGGCCGGCCCGTGATGCCCCCGGGGGCCACCATCGCCCCCGACGCAGACACCCAGCTGTTCAGCCTGCGCGAGGACTTCGACTCGCCGGTGATCGCCAAGTACCTGGACTTCGCCCGGCGCAACGGGATTGAGGTCTGCGGCATCGAATTCATCGAAGCGGCCGACGGCCGGCTGCTCACCTATGACGTGAACACCAACACCAACTACAACGCCGCCGTTGAGGCGGTGGCACCCCGGTCCGCGCCGCGGGCGCTGGCCAGGTACCTCGCCGGCCTAGCCGGCCAGGACGCCT
>NZ_JBNHFW010000020.1:0-62368 GCF_059090685.1 Arthrobacter sp. Y3225209 | reverse complement strand
GAAACGCCCGGTCCCATTCCGAACCCGGAAGCTAAGACCCACAGCGCCGATGGTACTGCATCCGGGAGGATGTGGGAGAGTAGGTCACCGCCGGACATCTGTTGAAGATAAGGATCCGCACAAGGACGTGCGGGTCCTTATCTGTTTAAGCGTCTTGTGAGGCCGTACCCGGTATTCCGCGGCCCAGCAAGACAATCCGCGGAACAGTAAAAGCACAGTAAAAGCCGTATGCCCGTACCCGTTGCCGCCCGAACCCGTGACCTGGACCCGGCCGCCGGGTCACGATGGTCGGGTGGCCGAAGCGAACATGAACAGGCACTTTGCCCGGCGGGTCAATTCCGGGCCAGATCTGGAGCGCACCATGTTCTTCAGTGATGCCGTGTTCGCCATCGCCATGACGCTGCTGGCCGTGGACATCAAGGTTCCCCAGGTTCCACCGGATCAACTGGGTGCCGCCGTCGCCGAGCAGTTGCCGGAGTTCGGCGCGTATGCCCTGTCCTTTGTGGTCACTGCCGCCTACTGGCTCAGCCACCACCGCCTCTTTCGCCTGCTCAAGGGCTTCACCGGCCGGCTGCAGCAGCTGAACCTGCTGCTCCTGCTGTTTGTTGCCCTGCTGGGGTACGCCACGGACATGCTGGCCTTCTACGGAGACCAGGTGCTCGGCGTCGTAATTTATGCGGCGGCGCTGGGGCTGATCGGCACCGTCAACAGTGCGCTCTGGTGGTATTGCAGCCGCGAGCACATGTTCCTGGATGACGTTGACCCCCGCCTTCCGGCCTACGCGCAGGTCCGCGCCCCGGTGACGCCCGCCGTGTTCCTGGCCTCCATCCCGATCGCTTTCCTCTGGGGTCCACAGGCGGCGACCCTGTCCTGGCTGGCAATTCTTCTGATCAATGCCGTGCTCCGTTACCTGGGCAGCAAACAGGCCGCGCCGGGCTGACCGGCAGGCTGGGACGCCGATTCGTTGGATTGGCACTGCGTCGGGTAGTCTTATATCTGCTTCTTACGGAGCAAGCCTGGAGGATTCGCCTAGCGGCCTATGGCGCACGCCTGGAACGCGTGTTGGGTTAACGCCCTCGGGGGTTCAAATCCCCCATCCTCCGCCAAAAAGAAACACCCCGGTCCTTTGGGCCGGGGTGTTTCTTTGTCTCAGGGGCTTCCCCTTAGCGCTGTTTCTCCTCCCGCAGTGCAGCCCGGGTAGCCACGGAGACCGAGCCGAACCCGATCACCGCCGCAGCACCGGCCAGGCCCAGATACACCCACGGCTGGATGGTCGGCAGCGGTATCCCTGAGACATTCACTGCGATGCCCATCAGTGGCGGAACGGCCAGGGCGGTGCCGAGAACGACGGCGGCCACCACCAGCAGCAGCGATTCCGCACCGGTCATCCGGCGCAGCTGCCGGTCCGACGCTCCGAGGGAGCGCAGCAGCATCAGCTCCGGCCGGCGCCGGGCGGTGGCCATCACCAGTGAATTCACCACGGACAGGCCCACATAACCCAGCAGCACCAGCATCGCGATGATGTTCACCCAGGATTCCGCCTGCCGTTCCGCAGCCCCGGCAGCCCCGGCGGCATCCCGGTCCGCGGCGGTCAGGCCGAGGCCTGCCAGCTGATCAGCCAGGTCACTGCCTGCTGCTCCGTCAGCGGCGTTCACCAGCAGGTAGTCATTCAGTCCGGCGGTGGTGTGCTGCAGCAGGGTGTCATTGGCAACGGTGACGTCGCCGAACCCCAGTCCCCGCTGATAGGTGGCAACAACGACGGCGGATGTTTCCGTCCCGTCTCCGTAATGGAAGGCGAACTCTTCACCCAGGCCCACGCCGGATTCGCGGGCCAGGCCCACGCTCAGTGCCACGGTTTCGGGCTCGGCCAGCCGGTCCAGGGATCCTTCGCTGACATCCAGGTCCAGGACGGAGCCCAGATCCTGCGGGTCCACGCCCTGGATGCCGTAAGCCTCCATCCCGTCCTCGGTGCCCAGGAACCGCAGGTCGGCCAGCACCGCTGAGTGGGCCACCGGGGTGGCGGTGTCCACTGCCGGCAGGCCGGCAACGTCTGCTGCCAGTTCGGCGGAGATGCCGGACGCCGGTGCGCTGACCATGTAGTCCGCGACCATGCCGTCCCGGGACTGGCGGTCCGCTTCCGACTCCACCGTGGTGGGCATAAACAGCTGCACCGAGCCCAGCGCGATGGCCAGGGCCAGCGGAATGATTCCTGAGGCCAGCCGGCGGGGGAACGCCGAGGCATTGGCTTCCGCCAGAGCCAGCGACGCCGAGGGGCTTCGGCCCAGCAACGGCTTCACCAGCCGCAGTACACCGGCGACAATCCACGGCCCCAGCATGCCCGCGCCGATGATCAGCAACAGCACGCTGGACGCGGCCACCGCCAGTCCGGCGGTTCCGGGCAGCGCCGCGGGAAGCAGAGCGGCCACCAGCCCCGCCGCCACCAGAGACACACCGCCCAGCTGGCGGCCCCGGCCCAGCTGCGACTTCTCCGTCACGGCTTCACGCAGGGCCGTGGTGGGAGCCATGCGCACCGTCCCGCGGGCTGAAACCAGCGACGCACCCACGGCGGCAGCAACACTGAGCACCACGGCGGCCAGCGCCGGGAGGGGACTGTAGGCCAAGGCGAAATCTTCCGGAATGATGCCGCCGGCAGTGAACTGCGCACCCAGCAGATACGCCAGCCCGAAGCCCGGTGCTGCCCCCAGCACCGCCGCCGCACCGGACACCAGCAGGACTTCGCGGATGATCATGCCCAGGGTCTGCCCGCTGCCGGCACCCACGGTGCGCAGCATCGCGAACTCGCGGCGGCGGCCCAGGATGGACAGGGACAGGGTGCCGGCGGTGACAAACACGGCCGTCATCACGGCCACCCCGGCCAGCGACCCGCTGAGCAGCAGCAGCATGGAGCGGGCCGCGGTTCCGCCCAGGTTCTCCACGTCCCCGCGGCGGTCACCGGTATAGGTGACGACGCCGTCCACCCGGTTTTCGATCTCGGCCGCCAGCTGCTCCGGATCCACGGAGGAATCGGCAATCACCCCCACGGTGGCAACCGACCCGGGATGCGGCCACAGGGCGTCCGCTCCGGCCGCGCTGAGGAATACTGCGGGGGTGGAGCCGGCGTCCTGCGCCGACGCAATACCGGACACGGTGTACTCGGACGGCACGCCGCCGTGCGAGAGCACCAGCCGCTCCCCGGGAGCGGCACCGAAGGAGCCGTCCACCACCACATCGGTGGCGGCACGGGGTGCCTCGCCGGCGGTCAGTTCATAGGGCGCCAGGGCCGCGGAGTCCCAGGCTGCGGCGGAGAGGCTGCGGCCGCCGTCGTCGGCCAGGGGAATGCTGACGGTGCCCACTGCCTGCCCGACGCCGGGGACATCGGCAATCTCGGCGGCCACCTCTTTCGGCAGGAGCACCCGCTCGGAGAACGGGGCGTCCATGTCCTCGACCACGGGCAGGGACTGCGGAGCGCCCACCACCACGTCCGCGGCCTGCAGGCGCTGCGCGTCGGTACCGCCGCGCAGCCCGGATTCAATGAGAACGCCCATGGCGGTGATCAGCGCCGCGCACAGGAACACGGCCACAGACACGCCGGCGAATCCGCCGCGGTGGTGCCGGATTGATTCTTTGGCAAAAGACCACATGATTAGCGCTCCCCAAGGTAGGCGACGTGCTCGGTGACTTCATGGACGGTGGCGCCGCTGAGGCTGCCGTCCAGCTGCCCGTCGGCCAGGAACACCACGGTGTCCGCCGCGACGGCGGCCACCGGATCGTGGGTCACCATCACCACGGTCTGTCCCAGTTCGGAGACCGTGTGCCGCAGCAGGTCCAGGACCTGGCGGGCGGTCCCGGAGTCCAGGGCGCCGGTGGGCTCATCCGCGAAGACGGCGGCGGGCCGGGTGATCAGCGCCCGGGCGATGGCTGCCCGTTGCTGCTGCCCGCCGGAGAGCTCCTGCGGCTTCCGCTCGCCGAAGCCGCCCAGGCCCACTGACTCCAGTACGTACTCCAGCCAGACGGCGTCGGTGGCGTGCCCGGCCAGCAGCAGGGGGAGGGTCACGTTGCGGGAGACCGTGAGCTGGGGCAGCAGGTTGTAGGCCTGGAAGACAAACCCCACGTGGTCCCGGCGGAACCGGGTCAGGGCCTTGCCGCGCAACCGGGAAATTTCGGTTTCGCCCAGCAGTACCCGGCCCTGATCCGGCGCGTCCAATCCGGCAGCGCACTGCAGCAGGGTGGACTTGCCGGAACCGGAGGGGCCCATGATCGCGGTGAAGCTGCCCTGCGGAACGGCCAGGGACACATTGCGCAGGGCGGGTACGGCGGCGGGGCCGGAACCGTAGCTTTTGGAAACGCCCGCAAGCTGCAGGGCTGCGGGGGCGGAGAACTCGTCGGCATCGGTAAACATGCGGATCATCCTTTGAATCGGGCGGGCAGGTTGGCTGCCTTCGACGCTACGGATCGGGCACAGCGGATCCGATACAGCCAAACGGCCGGTTGAGGGTATAGCTGGCTATACCGACATGGGCGGGCCGCTCCGGCATAATCGGGCAGGTGACTATCCGTGCCGGCCTCGAATCCCGCTTCCGGGATGCCGCCTTCCTGCTGCGTGAGGGCGGCTACTGGCTCGCCTCCCTGGGAATGCTGGTGGCCGGCATTGTGCTGCTCCCGTTCCTTCCTCTGGGGGTGGGCCTGTACGCGGTGCCGGGGCTGCTGGGTACCCTGAACCTTCTGGCGGCGCGGGCGCAGGGGCGGGCTGCGGGTTTCACGTCCGCAGTGATCCCCTTTGACCGGCGGCATCTGGCCGGGAAGCATTCCTTCGGTGAACTTGCTGCCATGGTCAGCGCCCCGGAAACCCGGCGGGATGTGTCCTGGCTGCTGTTCCACGCTGCCTCCGCCCTGCTCGCTGCCGTGCTGACCCTGGCGCTGCCGCTGGGCGGTGTGCTGTATGTCCTGGCTGCCCCGTTCTGGCCGCTGTTTCCGCCGGATGCACCGCTGGAGCTGACCATCCCCGTCCGCAGCTGGACGGATGCCGGGCTGATGATCCTGCTGGGGCTGGCGTACGTGGCGGGGGCTTGGATGCTGGTGCCCTGGCTGGCCCGGCGGCTGAGCGGTGCCACTCTGGCGATCCTTTCGCCGCGGCGTTACGCGGACCTGGCCCGGCGGATCTCTGATCTCTCTGCGGCCCGGGCCAGCGCGCTCGCCGCCCACGCTGCCGAACTGCGCCGGATTGAACGCGAACTGCATGACGGCGCGCAGAACCGGCTGGTCGGCGTCGTGATGATGCTCGGGCTGGCGCAGCGGGCGGCGGAAACCGACCCGGCGGCGGCCGTGCCGTTTATCGGCCGTGCCCAGGATGCCGCGTCCGAGGCGCTGGCGGGATTGCGCGCCGCCGTGCACGATATTTACCCGCCGGTGCTGGATGAGCTGGGCCTGGGCGGGGCGGCGTCGGCCCTGACCAGCCGGTCACCCATCCCGTGTTCCCTGAACATCACCGGCCTGCAGCGGGCCCCGGCAGCGGTGGAAGCGGCGGCGTATTTTGTGCTGGCCGAAGCCCTGACCAATGCGGCCAAGCATTCCGGCGCGGACCGGATTGACGTGGTGCTGCGGACCGAAACCGCGGGCCGGGAGGAGATCCTGGTGGTGCAGGTGGACGACGACGGCGACGGCGGTGCCCGGGTCAGCGCTGCCGGGGATTTGCCGTCCAGGGGCGGGGTTTCCAGGGACGGGGCTTCCAGGGGCGGGGCGTCCAGGGACGCGGCGTCCGGCGGCGATGAGCCCGCCAGCGACGGTTCGGGCACCGGGCTGGCCGGCATTGCCCGGCGTGCGGCGGCGTTCGGCGGCCAACTGATCCTGACGAGTCCGCCGGGCGGACCGACACACCTGCGAGTGGAGCTGCCATGCGCCTTCTGATTGCCGAAGATGATGCCCTGCTGCGGGCCGGGATGCAGCTGCTGCTGCAGAGCGAAGGCTTCGAGGTGGTGGGTGCGTGGGATAACGCCGATGACCTGCTCGCCGCATTCGAACCGGGCAGTGCCGACGGCGCCGTGCTGGATGTACGGATGCCGCCCACCTTCACCAACGAGGGGCTGAAGGCCGCACTGGAGCTGCGGGCCCAGGTTCCTGACTTCCCCGTCCTGGTGCTCTCCGCATACGTGGAGGACCGGTACGCCAGCCGGCTGCTCGGCTCCGGCGCCCAGGGCGTGGGCTACCTGCTCAAGGAACGGGTGGGCAACGTGGGTGAGTTCGTGGACGGCCTGCGCCGTGTACTGGGCGGCGGGACCGTGATGGATCCCGAAGTGATTGCCCAGCTGTTCAGCCGGCGCTCCACCGAGGACCCCATCCGCTCCCTGACACCGCGGGAGTTTGAAGTGCTGGGTCTGGTGGCCGAGGGGCTGGGCAACACCGCCATTGCCGAGGCCATCACGGTTTCAGAAACCGCGGTGAGCAAACACATCGGCAACATCTTCGCGAAGCTGGGGCTCGCGGCGTCGGACAGCGGCCACCGGCGGGTGCTCGCCACGCTGGCCTACCTGCGTTCCTAGCCCGGCTACCCGCCCTCCCGCACCAGGTGCCGCAGGTCCGGGCCCGGGTTGCCCGCCGGGTCTTGTTTCCCGGCGGCGTCCGGTGACAAGGTGTGAGGCACGGACCGGCCCGGGAGGTTGCACGTGGAACAAAGCGAGGCAAAGATCGCCCTGATCACCGGTGCGTCCCGCGGTATCGGGCGGCGGGTGGCGGAGCGCCTCGCGGAGCAGGGCACCCAGATGGTGGTCAGTTACCGGCAGAATGCGGAAATGGCCAAGGAGACGGTGGCGAAACTGCAGGAACTGGGCGGCGGCGGGATAGCCGTGCAGGCGGACGTGGAGAATCCCGAGGACATTGTCCGGCTTTTTGATACCGCCGCGGATGAATACGGCCGGCTGGACTACTTCATTAACAATGCCGCCGCTGCCGCCTTCAAGAACGTGGTGGACCTGAAGACGCATCACCTGGACCGGGCTTATGCCGTGAACGTGCGCCCGTTTGTGCTCGGTGCCCAGGAAGCGGTGAAGCTGATGGACCGCGGCGGGCGCATTGTGGCACTGACGAGTTACGGCAGCAGCCGGGCGTTTCCCACCTACGCCGTTCTGGGTTCCTACAAGGCCGCCGTGGAGTCCTTTGTGCGGTTTATGGCTGTGGAATTCGCCGGCTACGGCATCAACGTGAACGCCGTGAACGGCGGACTGATCGATTCGGATTCGCTGGACTACTTCTACTCCATGGAGGGCATGGCCGCCATGGAGAGCGTGCTGTCCCGGATTCCCAAACGCCGGGCCGGCACCGTGGACGAGATGGCGGCCGCCGTGGAATTCCTGCTTTCACCCGGCGCCGAGTACATCACCGGCCAGGTGCTGGCCGTGGACGGCGGCCTGTCAGTGATTGCCCCGCCCTTCCATTCCGAGGCCTCGGGCCCGCCGATTCAACTTCCGGACCGGCCCACCCGGGACCGCCGCCAGTAGCCGGAACCCACCAGGAGGCAGCTGTGAGCTACGATTCCACCCGCTACCGGGACTATTTCGAGCACTCGCTCACCTATGCCGCCGGGTTTGGCCGCAACGTGGCCCGGTACGGGGACAGCATTGCGCTGGTGGACCCGCCGACCGGCCGGGAATGGAGTTACGCGCAGCTCGGTGCCGCCGTGGACTCGGTGGCGCGCGCCCTGGCCGAACGCGGCGTCGGACGCGGTGACCGGGTGCTTTACCAGCTCTACAACGGTGTGGAGTTCGCCCTGCTGTATCTGGCCACGCAGCGGCTGGGCGCCGTCAGCGTCCCGGTGAACTACCGGCTGGCGCCGGCGGAAACCGCGCACATCCTGCGGGACAGCGATCCGGCGGTGTTTGTGATCGACGCCGAACACGCGGACGGCGCGCAGCGGGCGCTCGAGCTGGCCGGCGTCTCCCCGACAGTGCTGGTGGCCGGCGGCAACGACGCCGGGCACTGGGGGATGGGGTCCGGTCACCTGGGACAGGACTTCGACGCCGCCGTGGCCGAGGCGTCCGGCACCCTGCCGGACCTGCCTGCGGACTTCTCGACTTTCGAGGAAAGCACCCGGTTCTACACCTCGGGCACCACCGGCATGCCCAAGGGGGTGCCGCTGCCCTCCATCGCGGAACTGATGAGCGCCCACGACGTGATCATGCATTTCCCGCTGACCCCGCAGGACCGCACCCTGAACATGACCCCCTGGTTCCACCGCGGCGGGCTGCACTCCGGCGGGCCCAACCCGGTGTTCTACATTGGCGGATCGGTGGTGCCGCTGCGCAGTTTTAATCCGGCCACGGTGCTGGACTGGGTGGGGGAGCAGGGGCTGACCTACCTGATCGGCGCGCCCACCACCCTGGAGATGATCGCCGCCGAGCAGGAGAAAAACCCGCGGGACCTGACCACCCTGCACGGCATTGTCACCATGGGCGCGCCGCTGGACCGCGCCGCCGCGATCCGGTACCAGGAACTGCTCACCCCGCGCCTCTTCAACGGCTATGGCACCACCGAGGGATTCTGGAACACCTTCCTGCGCCCGGAGGATCTGCCGGCCCACGCGGGCAGCGCCGGACGTTCCTGCACGGACGACGACGTCGCCGTCGTCCGCGTGTTCGAGGGCCGTCGCGGGCAGCCGCACGAGCTGGCCGCCCGGGACGGCAGCGAAATCGGCGAGGTGATCATGCGCTCGCCGAAGTCCGGGTTCAGCTATGCCAACCTGCCGCAGGTGGAGGAGGAGAAGTTCCACGACGGCTGGCTGTATCCCGGGGACATGGCCACCTGGGATGCGGACGGGTACGTGACCATCATGGGCCGGACCGATGACATGATCATTTCCGGCGGCGAGAACGTCCATCCGGTGCAGGTGGAGGCCGCGCTTGCGGACCATCCCGGCGTGCTGGACTCCGTGGTGGTGGGGGTGCCGGACGATCAGTGGGGCCAGCGCGTAGTGGCCTACGTGGTCCGGCGGGATGAGGCAGTGGACGTGGACGGCCTGGACGCGTTCTGCCGGGAACACCCGGGCCTGGCGGACTTCAAGCGGCCGCGCGGCTACCGCTTCGTGGACGAGGTGCCGCTGACCGCAACCGGGAAGAAAATGCACTATAAGGTGGCCGATTCCGCCGCCCAGGATTGGCTGGACGGCCGGATGCACGTGCCGGGGGCGGGTCCGACGGCGGCGGCGGATGGGTGAGGGGCCGATGGCTGGGGGACGAGCAGCTGAGCGGGTTGTCATCACCGGAATGGGGGCGGTGACTCCGCTGGGAAACACGTGGCCGGACACCTGGTCCGGCCTGCTGGCGGGGCGCAGCGGGATCGAGAAGATCACCGCATTTGACGCCTCGGCTTTCCCAACGCGGATTGCCGGCGAAGTAAAGAACTTCGACGCCGCCCGGCTGCTGCCGGTCAAACGGCTGCGCCGTTCCTCCCGCGCCTCCCATCTGGCCGTGGCGGCCGCACGGGAGGCGGTGGCCGACGCCGGACTGGGCGAATCGCTGGAAGGTACCGAAGCGGCGGTCCTGATTAACAGCGCGGTGTCCGGGTATCCGGAAATCCAGGACGCCACCGAGACGCTGGGCCGTGACGGGCTGCGGCCCATCAGTCCCAGCTTCGTCGCGTCGTCGCTGACCAATATGCCTGCCTGCGAAGTGGCCATTGACCTGGCGGTGCACGGGCCGGTGAACGCCAGTGCGCTGGCCTGCGCCAGCGGCACTGCTGCCCTGCTGGAGGCCCGCCGGACCCTGCTGGCCGGCGACGCGGACGTGGTGGTGGCCGGCGGCACGGATGCGGCGATTACCTCGGTGATGTTTGCCGGGCTCTCCGCCATGCGCGGGCTCTCCCGGCACAACGAGTCCCCGCAGGAAGCCAGCCGGCCGTTCGATGCGGACCGGGACGGTTTTGTCTTCGGGGAAGGGGCGGTGGTGTGCACGCTGGAGCTGCTCAGCCATGCCCGGGCCCGCGGTGCCGACGTGTATGCCGAGGTGCTGGGCGGGGCGATGACCAGCGACGCCTTCCATATTGTGGCTCCGGAACCCACCGGCAGGTATGCGGCCGAAGCCATCTGCCGCACCCTGGACCGGTCCCGGCTGAACCCGGAGGACGTGGACCTGGTGGCAGCGCACGGCACGTCCACGCTGGCCAATGACCGGACCGAAACCCTCGCCCTGCATGCTGCGTTCGGCGAGCATGCGCCGTCGTTAGCGGTCACCGCACCCAAATCCATGACCGGACACCTCATCGGGGCGGCCGGCACCCTGGGCTCGTTGCTCTGCGCCATGGCCATCAGGGACGGCGTTATTCCGCCCACCATCAACTACACCACCCCCGATCCGGAGTGCGATCTGGACTATGTGCCGGGGACGGCCCGGGAATCCCGGGTGCGCTATGCCGTGACGAACGCCTTCGGGTTCGGCGGGCAGAATGCCGTGGCGGCGTTCGGGCCGGTCTGAGCCTGCTTGTTGCCGTTCGCCTGTCGGGGGTGGCGCTTGCGGGTGACAGTCGGGCGCCTGCGGGCCCGGAACGGCGGCAACGAAATTTCCGCGCTCGCAGAGCTCGCGGGAAATATTAAAGCCGCCTTCCTCCGAACCCTCCGGTGCCCCCGCCATCGGTCGCCTGGCCCCGACCCGTGGCCCCGGTTGTTAGCCGCCCGGGACCCGCGCCCGTCGTCCGTCCGCCCCGTTACCCGGGACCCGGTGCCCTTGTGTCAGTCCCGGGCCAGGTTCCATTTCCCCGTGTGGACTCCGTTAGGCTCGCTGCATGTCTGTCCGCCGAAGTCCACAAGTGCTTGTCCTCAATGGTGGATCCAGTTCGGGTAAAACGTCCCTGGCCCGGGCGTTGCAGGAGGTTCTGCCCGGGATCTGGCTGACGTTCGGCGTGGACAGCTTCATTGATGCCCTTCCCGGCGGAGGGGACAGCCCGCGTGCAGGAATCACCTTCGCTCCGGACGGCACCGTCACCGTCAGCGACGCCTACCGTGCGCTGGAGGCCTCCTGGTACGCCGGGCTCCATGCCATG
Organism: Arthrobacter sp. Y3225209; assembly: GCF_059090685.1. Classification (NCBI taxonomy): domain Bacteria; kingdom Bacillati; phylum Actinomycetota; class Actinomycetes; order Micrococcales; family Micrococcaceae; genus Arthrobacter; species Arthrobacter sp. Y3225209. The sequence goes on along the minus strand of NZ_JBNHFW010000020.1, from coordinate 51,346 downwards.
GTCCGTGCCGGTGCCTGCCTGATCCTTGACGAGGTGTTCCTTTCCGGCGCTGACGGGCAGGACCGGGTGAAGGCAGCCTTCAGCGACGTGGAGGTGATGTGGGTAGGCGTTCACTGCCCTCCCGACGTCGCCGCGTCCCGGGAGGCGGACCGTCCGGACCGGGTGGTCGGCATGGCCAGGGCGCAGGCCGCCAGCGTGCACCGCGGAGTCGTTTACGACGTGGAAGTGGACACCAGCCTCGCTGCCCCCGACGAGTGCGCACAACGGGTTGAGCGCGCCGTCGAAAGCAGGGTCCCGCAGGGCTAGGTGTTGTCTCAGTACGGCTAGGCTGCGTCTACAGCCCGGCAAGCAGCGCGTTCATGCGCTCGATTCGCGGGAACCGGTCCTCGTACACGCCGTGAGCCAGCGTCAGGACCTCTTCATTCTGTCCGCCGCCCACCTGTCGCTGGTACTTGTCGATGGCGGCGTCGTGATGCACCGTCATCGACTCCAGATAAATGCGGGAGGCGTCCGTGCCCTGGGCCGCTTCCAGGGCGGCCACCTCGGCGGTGCTGAGCAGGCCCTCTCCCCCGGCGGTTTCAGCATCAGGAGTGGCCTGCGCCGGCTGGTCCCTGGCTTCGAGCCAGGTGGTCAGGGTGTCCATTTCCGATCCCTGGGTCTCTTTGATCTCCCCGGCCAGCTCCGCGACATCCGGGCCCACGCCCTCCTTGGCGAGGATCATGTCGCTCATCTCCACTGCCCGCTGCTGGTGCGGAATCATCGATTGGGCAAACTGCACATCGGCATCGTTGTGGCCGAGCGGCCCGGTGGGCGGAGCGGTTTCCGGGGCAGCAGTATCCGCGCAGCCGCTAAGGGAAAGGACCACCGCCAAGGCGAGGGCGGGAAGCAGCCTGAGCAGTGAGCGCGGGGAGCGTCCCCGGGAAGTTGCCTTGGACGGTGTGGTCATGATTCCCCCTGTACTGCGTTGAGACCTGTGTGGGCCCAGCGTAGCCATCCCATCAGGGCAGGGCAACGTGGGGCCGCACCGGCCTCTGCCCGCTTAGTTGTCCTCTGCCCGCTTAGTTGTTCAGGGCGTTATCCAGCGGTTCGGAGATTTCGCTGTAGTCGCCGGTTTCCAGCTGTACGGCCTTGCCGTCCAGATAGAGCGTGGGCGTGCCCCGAACCTGGAGATCCTGGGCATCCTGCAGGTCCCGCGCCACACGGTCCTTGATGGCGTCCGAGGAGTAGTCGGCGGTGAACCGGTCCATGTCCAGGCCCAGCTCTTCGGCGTACTGTTCGAAGATGCCGTCCACATCGGACTCGGCCTTCCAGTCCTGCTGGTGCTCGAAAACCTTGGCCGCCATTTCCTCCAGCTTGCCCTGTTCCGCTGCGGCTTCGACGGCGCGGGCCGAGGGTTCAGCGTTCTGGTGCTTGGGCAGTGGATAGTTGCGCACCACGATGCGTACCTGGTTGCCGTAGTCGGCCTTGGCCTGCTGGATGAGCGGGTCCATCATGCCGCAGTACGGGCACTGGTAGTCGGTAAAGAGGACCAGGGTGGCCTGCGGATCGGCCGGATCGGTGATGGTCCGGGCATCAGCGGGAACCAGCTTGTCCATCTGGTCCGCCGGGATGGTGACTTCCGCGGAGGCCGAAGCGGAAGCGGTGGCGCTGGTGTCGGGGGTTGCGGAGTCCGTCCCGCAGGACACCACCCCTCCACTCACAAGCAGTCCGGCAATGATCAGTGAAGGTACAACCCTGCGCATAGTTCCTTTCCGGATCGGGGAAGCGCGCGCAGCACGCGCCAAGTACGGGTTGGACAATGCTTTCCTTCAATTTTCCTACCGGCACGGCAGGCTTCGAAAGGGGTTTTGCGGCCTGCCCGTGTGATCTTGAACGGGTCAGCGGGTGAGCCGGATTACCGGGCCGGGTTATCCGGGCAGGGCTATCCGGCCCGGAAATACTCCATCACTCCGGCGCCGTCCCAGATTTCCGCGTACTTGGCCTGCAGGTCATACAGAGAGGCGTTGTGCACCGTTTCATCCCGGTCTCCGACGGCGTCTCCCACCACAATCGGAATGAAGCCGTGCTGCACCGCATCCACGGCCGTGGCGCGGATGCAGCCGCTGGTGCTGGTGCCCACAATCACCAGGGTGTCCACTCCCCGGGCACGCAGCCGCTCCGCCAGATCGGTGCCGAAGAATGCGCTCGCATACTGTTTGACCAGCACCGTCTCACCCTCCGCCGGCGCCACTTCCGGCATGATCGTGCCCAGCGGTGCGTCGCCGATCAGCAGCCGCAAGGCCGGGACCTTCAGGATGAACACACCGCCGTCCGCGCCGTCGGGCGCGTAACTGACCCGGGTGTGCAGCACCGGGATGCCGACCGCCCGGGCCGCCCCGATCACCGCGGCGGCCGTGTCCAGGAAATCCTTGTCCGGCAGGCAGAGCGGGCTCTGCGGCTCGAAGTAGGCACGCATCAGGTCCACGGACACCACCGCCGGTGTGGCGCCCGGTGTCAGGCTCCCGTCAAAGCCGGAGGCGAAGCCGGTCACAGCATCGCCACCGGGGGAGTCGGTGCGGCCAGGCCGGTTTCGGCGAGGCTGTTGGCCAGCAGGTCGGAGAGTTCGCCGCCCCGGTTGAACAGGGGCAGCGGCTCCTCCCGGGTGGCACGCAGTTGGGTGCGCAGCTCAGCGGTGGCGCCGTCGTCGAGCATCCCCCTTTCCGAGCAAGCGACGCCGTAGCGGCGGGCGCCGTCGGCGGTGACCAGCCCGCGGCGCACTTCCTTGGCCACCAGTTCCGGATCCCGCTCCAGCGGATCCCCCCAGCCGCCGCCGCCCCACGTGACGAAGTGCAGCACATCGCCGGGGTGCACCGCGACGTCGTGCACCTTGGAGGGCAGGATGTCCGTGCTGCCGTCCGCCCGGTCAATCCATTTGCGGCCCCGGGCACCCGGTTCGCCGCCGCGGACTCCCCAGGGGTAGGTGAGCCACCGGTCATCGTGGATGGCGATGGTGCCCGGTTCCAGGAACCGGTAGGCAACATCCACCCCGTTGCCGCCGCGGTGCAGCCCGGCGCCGCCGGTGTCCGCGATGGTTTCCCAGCGTTCAATGACCATCGGGTAGTAGGACTCCAGGTACTCGCAGGGGATGTTGGTGAAGGAGGGCCAGAGGGAGTGGCCGTCCGGTCCGTCGCCCACGGGCCGTCCCGGGATACCCCCGAAACCGATGGAGTAGAGCTGGAACCACTCGCCCTTGCGGTCCCCGGAACTGTAGTTCCCGGAGTACATAAAGTGCGGCGAGGAGGAGAACCCGGCGCCGTTGAGCAGATCGGGATTGGCCTGACCGAGCAGCCCGCCGAAAAGGTCAAAAAGCCGGCCGATGCCGTGGTTGCGCCCGTTCAGCGCTGCGGGGTAGCGGGGTTTCCAGAAGGTGTCCTCGGGGATTTCCACGTCCACCAGCGGATAAAAACCGTCATTCCACAGGATCTGCGGATCCGCGACGGTGATCATGTAGATGCCGAAGAACATCCGGATCAGGTTTTCGTTGATGTAGTAGTTGATCGGGCCCTGCGCCTGCGGGCTGCTGCCGGTCAGGTCGATCAGCACCTTTTCCCCGGTGCGGGTGATGGTCATCTTCAGTTCGTAGGGACCGAAGCCGCGGCCGTCGTCGTCAATGAAGTCGGTGAAGGAGAGCGGTTTGCCCTCTTCGAACACCATGGAGAGCAGGGTTTTCATGGCCCGGTAGTTGCGGTCCAGCAGGGCGTTCAGTGCCGAGGTGTAGGTGTCGACGCCGAAGCGGGCGCACATTTCCTGCACCCGCCGGGCGGCGGTGCTGCAGGCTGCCACCAGTCCGTTCAGGTCCGCCCGGTTCCAGTCCGGCTTCCGGACCTGGTTCAGGATGATGCCCAGCGACGTCTCGTCCCGTTCCCCGCGCCGGTAGAGCTTGAACGGCGGGATGACCACGCCTTCCTCGAAGATGGTGCGCGCGTCGGTGGGCATGGACGCCGGGGTCTTGCCGCCGACGTCGGTCATGTGGCCGAACTGGGAGGACCAGCCGACAATCCTGCCCTCGTAGAAAATCGGCATCACCACCAGCCAGTCATTGGCATGGCTGATGGCGGCGCCGCAGGAGTACGGGTCCGAGGTCATCAGGACGTCGCCCTCCTCGATGGTCCCGTTGAAGTTCTCCAGGAAATCCGGGATGGAGAGGCCGAACTGGCCCACGATCATTTTTCCGGCCGGGTCCGCGATCAGCGGGAACTCGTCATGCTGTTCCCGGATGCCCGGGCTCAGGGCGGTGCGAAAGAGGGTTTCGTCCATTTCGTAGCGGGCGCTGCGCAGGGCATTTTCGATCAGGTCGAGGGTGACGACGTCGACGTCGACCGCCTGCAACGGCTCGGTGGCGGTCTCCACAAGCTGGGCCATGGGGCTACTCCTTGGAATCTTCGACGGGGCGGATGAGCAGGCTGCCGTGCGGGTGCACCGTGGCGGCGTATCCGGGCAGGACGAGGGTGGTGGAATCCATTTCGGCAATCACTGCCGGTCCGGTGACCACGTTGCCGGCGAGCAGCCGGTCCCGGTCATAAATGGTGGCCTCCACCGTGGCACCGTCCACGTAGATGCTGCTTTTGGTGCGCTCGGCGGCCGACGGATCGGTGCCGCCGGATTCGAGGGTGATCGCGGCGACCTCCGGATGCGGCCCGTTGACCGTGGCACGGACGGTGACCAGCTCGTGGTCATTGTCCAGCAGGAAGGAGAACAGCCGCTGGTGCTCGGCGTCGAAGCCTGCGCGGAGGGCGGCGAAACCGCTGCCGTCCCCGGCCTGGAAAGCCGGGAAATCAATGGGCACCGGGATTTCGAAACCCTGCCCGTGGTAGCGGACATCCGCCGAGTAGGTGGTGTTCAGGTCCTCCTCGCCGAGCCCGGCGGAGAGCAGCGTTTCCCTGGCGGTGCCGGCCAGTTCCTCCAGCAGCCCGGCCAGGTCGGCGTCGGAAAAATCGCCGAACGGCCGCACAAGGGTGCGGGCCGCTTCATCGCGCAGGCTGGTGGTCGCGTCCCCGTAGGCGGAGAGCACGCCGGGGGAGGGCGGAATGATGACCGGCCAGGCGCCGGTCAGTTTGCCCAGCGCGTTGGCGTGCAGCGGTCCGGCCCCGCCGAAGGCCACCAGGGCGAAGTCCCGGGGATCAAAACCCTGCTGGGTGGAGACGAGCTTGAGCGCACCGAACATGTTCTCGTTGACAATGTGCACAATGCCTTCGGCCGCGCGCTCCACCTCGTTCAGCCCCGTGGCATCGGCAATGGTTTTGACCGCCGCGGCCGCTGCTTCTGTATCCAGGCCGATTTCGCCGCCGGCCAGCTGTGAGGGCAGGTAGCCGAGCACCACGTTCGCGTCCGTGACGGTGGGTTCGGTGCCGCCGCGGCCGTAGGAGGCAGGGCCGGGGGCGGCACCGGCGGACTGCGGGCCGACCCGCAGTGCCTGGGTCAGCTGCGGAACGTGGGCAATGGACCCGCCGCCGGCGCCGACGGTGCGGACGTCCACGGAGGTGGCGCGGACGGTCAGGTCACCGACGGTGGTTTCGCGTCCGATCCGCGGCTGCAGGTTCTGCACCAAGGCGACGTCGGTGGAGGTGCCGCCCATGTCGAAGGTCAGGAAGTCTTTGTAGCCGGCCTGTTCTGCCGCCCAAGCTGCACCGGTCACCCCGCCGGCCGGTCCGGAGAGCAGCAGCGAAACCGGGTTGTCGGCAGCGACCGCACCCGAGACCAGGCCGCCGTCGCTGCGCAGGATGGAGAGCTGGGCGTTCATGCCGGCGTCGGTCATCTGGGCGTCGAGGTTGCGGACGTAGCCGGACACCTGTCCCTGGACGTAGGCGTTGGCCACGGTGGTGATGGCCCGCTCGTATTCGCGCAGTTCCGGCAGCACCACCGAGGAACGGGAGACGGGGATTCCCGGAAGTTCCTCGGCTGCAATGTCCGCAATCCGCGCCTCGTGGTCGCCGTTGGCGTAGGCATTGATGAGGCAGATGCTCAGTGCTTCGATGCCGTTCTCCCGCAGCTTGCGCAGCTGCGCGCGGACGTTCTCCTCGTCCAGGGGGATAAGCACCGACCCGGTGGTGGAAACCCGTTCGGTGACCTCCACGGTGTCTTCCAGGTCCGCCAGCGGTTCAGGTTTGGGCCAGATGATCCAGCCGGCCAGTCCGCCGGGGACAAAGGAGCGGGCAATCTGCAGGACCTGCCGGAATCCGCGGGTGGTCACCAGCCCGACACGGGCGCCCTTCTTCTCCAGGATCGCGTTGGTGGCAACGGTGGTTCCGTGCAGGACATCGCGGACCTCGGCCGGATCAATGCCTGCCGCTGCGCAGACCTGGCGGATGCCGTGCAGCACCCCGGCGGACTGATCTTCCGGCGTGGAGGAGGTCTTGTACCGGTGGGTCTGCCCGGTGTCCTCATTGACCAGCAGAATGTCGGTGAATGTGCCGCCCACATCTACGCCTAACCGAAATGCCATCAGTTCTCCTTGGGGGGTGGCCCGGCATCCTTCCGGCCGTGGCGGCGCTGAGACGCCGGAGCCGGGCAGATATGCGGGGACGGGATGTGCGGGGTGGAAGCATGCCGGAACGCTGCGGGTGATGCTGTGCCGTGTCCGGTGGCATCAGGCTAGGTGTGACGTACACCACTGTCAAGGTATTGCATACAACCCGTTGCTGCAGCCCGAGTAATTCCTTGACATCTACCTAGGACAACTGCCAAGTTGTATGCATCACGGCTTCCGTCACTGCGGAAACCGTTCCCGGCACCATCCTCAGGAGGACCACCATGACAGCTTCCGGACAGTCCGCCGGGCCGTTGGCCGGGGTGCGCGTGGTGGAAATGGGCCAGCTGCTGGCGGGGCCCTTCTGCGGCCAGCTGCTTGGTGACCTGGGGGCCGACGTCGTCAAGATCGAAGACCCCGCGAAAGGGGATCCGCTGCGCCAGTGGGGACGGCAGCTGCCGCAGGGACAATCGCTCTGGTGGTCCGTCGTCGGGCGGAACAAACGCTCCGTCACGCTGAACCTGCGCGATCCCGAAGGTCAGGAGCTCGCCCGGCAGCTGATTGCCGGGGCTGATGTCCTGGTGGAGAACTTCCGCCCGGGGACCATGGAGCGCTGGGGACTGGGTTTCGCTGAGCTGCAGGAGCTGAATCCGGGTCTGGTGATGGTGCGGGTATCCGGCTTCGGGCAGGACGGACCCTATTCGCAGCGCGCCGGCTACGGTGCAATTGGCGAGGCCATGGGCGGGCTGCGGTACGTGGTGGGGGATCCGTCCACGCCGCCGTCCCGGGTGGGGATTTCCATCGGGGATACCCTCGCTGCGCTGTTCGCCACCATCGGCGCCCTTGCCGCGCTGCAGGAGCGGCAGACCAGCGGACGCGGCCAGATTGTTGATTCGGCGATTTACGAGGCGGTGCTCGGCGTGATGGAGTCCCTGGTGCCGGAATGGCAGGTCACCGGATACCAGCGGGAGCGTACCGGTGCGGTGCTGCCCAATGTGGCGCCGAGCAACGTGTATCCCACGCAGGACGGGCAATGGCTGCTGATTGCCGCGAACCAGGACACCGTGTTCGCCCGGCTGGCCAAGGCGATGGACGCTCCCGAACTGGCAGACGATCCCCGTTACGCCAGCCACGGGGCCCGGGGCGAGCGGCAGGAGGAACTGGATAACCGGATTGCCGCATTTACCTCCGCACTGGATGCGGAGAAGCTGGAGGCGCTGCTGGAAGAACACGGGGTGCCCTCCGGGAGAATCTTCCGGCCGGTGGACATGTTCGCGGACCCGCAGTTCCAGGCCCGGGAATCCATCACCGAGGTGGACCACCCGGTGCTGGGGCCGGTAGCCATGCAGAATGTTTTTCCGCGGCTGAGCCGGACCCGGGGAACCGTGCGCTGGCCGGGCCCGGAGCTGGGTGCCCATACCGCGGAGGTGCTGGCCGGCATCGGCGTCGATCCCGAGGCGTTGGCGCAGCTGCGGGCGAGTGGTGTGGCATGAGCCTGCCCGGGTTGCCGCAGTCCGTCCGGCTGGTGGAGGTGGGGTTGCGGGACGGCCTGCAGTCCGTGCCCGAACCGCTTGCAACGGCGGAGAAAGTGGAACTGGTCCGGCTGCTGATCGACGCCGGGGTGCGCGAGATTGAAGCGGTGTCCTTTGCGCATCCGAAGGTGCTGCCGCAGCTTGCCGATGCTGCGGACGTGATGGCTGCCGTGCCGCGGGTGCCCGGGGTCCGGTACCGGGGTCTGGCGCCGAATTACCGGGGTGCCGAACGGGCCGTTGACTGCGGCCTGGACGAGCTGGTGGTGGTGGTGTCAGCGGACGAGGAGGTCAGCCTGCGCAACCAGCGGCTGACCGTCACGGAGGCGCTGTCCGGTCTGGAGCGCATCGGGAAACTCGCCGAAGGTGCGGGCCTGCGTCTGGTCACTGCGGTGGCCTGCTCGTTCTTTGCGCCGGCCCGCGGCCCGGTGTCCAGAGCCGAACGGCTGCGTGTGGTGCAGGCTGCCGTGGATGCCGGGTCTGCCGGGGTGTATCTGGCCGGGACCTCCGGGGAGGAGGAGCCCGGGGAGATGTACGACGGCGTGGCGGAGGTGCGCTCGCTGTATCCGGGCCTGGAGGTGGGAGTGCATCTGCATAACCGCAACGGGTTTGCTCCTGCCAATGCTTTGGCGGCGATGCTGGCCGGTGCGGACTGGTTGGAAGGCTCCTTTGCCGGGCTTGGCGGGGACCTGTGGTTTCCCGGCGATCCCTCGGTCCTGGGTAATGCGCCGCTGGAGGATCTGGTGCACCTGTGTGACGGGTTGGGGATTTCCACCGGGATAGACCTGCCGGCGTACATGCGCGCGGTGGACCGGAGTGTTGAACTCACCGGGAGGCCTTCGGCGTCGTTTGTCTCCCGTGGCGGCACCCGTGCCGATCTTGCGGCCGCGTCCTGGCCGGAGCTGCCCGAACCTGCTGCCGGGCGGGGATAACGTGGTGGGCATGGAACAAGCCGCCGTAGCCGCAGAACCCGCCGATGACAGTGCTTATGCCCGGATCCGGGAGCTGATCGCCTCCGGTGAGTTGGGGCCCGGGACCTGGTTGCGCGAAACAGCGCTTGCCTCGCGGTTCGGTGTCAGCCGCACTCCCATCCGGGAAGCCCTCAACCGGCTGGCTGCCGAGGGGATAGTGGAACTCAGCCGCAACAAGGGTGCCCAGGTGGTCAGCTTCAGCGGCAAGGATGTGGCGGACCTGTATGACGTTCGTGCCGGGTTCGAGCCGCATGCCGCATTGCTGGCGGTGCCCCGGCTCTCGGATGCCGATGTGGACCGGCTGGCCGAGCTGGCAGCGGCCATGGAAGAGGCTGCTGGTTCTGGATCGCTGGAGGGACTGAGCGCCTTGAACAAGGAATTCCACGAGATTTTTGTCCAGCGGTGCGGCAACCGGCACTTTGCTGCAGCGCTGCAGACCCTCATGCGTCCTGCCGTGGTGGCTCACACCTTCCATAAGTACAGCCCGGAAGCGTTGCAGCGCAGCATGTCCCATCACGCCGAGCTGGTGGCTGCAGCCCGGGCGCGGGACGGGGAGTGGGCCGAAGCGGTGATGCGGACGCATATCCTGGCTGCTCGGAATGCCGCAGGGGCTATGCAGGCTGTTTCGTAGGCGGGGCTGGCCTTTCCCTCGGGCCGTGGCATCGGCCGCCAGCCCAGCGGCCCCCATCGGCGACGACAGCCCCCAGCGCTGCGGTCAGGCACCACTCCTGCACGGCTCTTCTGGCGGGACGAATCCCATCAGAATGGGGCTGCCTCTTCCGGTCCGGGTGCTGAACGTGCGCGTGGATCCGCGTCCGTCAGTTCCAGGAAAGGTTCGGTCCGGTAAACCCGCCCGGTAGGCGAGGTCCATTCCAACACCCCCGGCGAAGGTTGGCGTGCCTTCCAATAACCCAGGGTCTTGAACCGGTGATGTCTCCGGCACAGGTGGGCAAGGTTCGAATGCTCAGTGTTCCCGCCCTTGGCCCAGTCTGTGGTGTGGTCAATCTCGGTCACCCCGGTACTGACCCGGCAGCCGGGGAACCGGCAGGTTCCGTCCCGTGCCCGTAACCAGCGGGCGAGTCCGGCGGGGACTTTCCGGCGCCTGCCCACACCCAGGATCGCTCCGGTGTGCGGATCCCGGACGAGTCCGGTCCAGCGGGTGGCGTTGCGGGCCAGCCGGCGGGCCGCTTCGGCGCTGATGGGCCCGTAACCGTGGAGTTCGGCGGGTTCCTCGTTAGCACCGAAGAGGGTTTCAGCGCTGATCAGCACCATGATCTCGGCACGCGGGATGCTGCCAGTATCGTCCGGATCGGTGTGTTCCCCGGTGACATCACCACCGCCGGCTTTGCCCGCCTGGCCTCCACCGTCGGTGCAGCCCGTGTGATCAGCACCGTCGGCCGCGCCTGCGTGCCCTCCACAGCCGGGCCTGCCCGCGCGCTGGCTGCGGGCTGATCCGAGGCCGCCCATGAGCAGTTGGGCGAGGATGTCGGCACGCAACTGGTCCCTGCTCCGCGGGTCACCGGCCGTCTGTTCTCCCTGGGCGGAGGTGCTCAGGGCGGTGTAGATCTGCTGGGCGTCCGGTGCCGGCAAAAGGGCCGAGAGCCAGGACATACCGTCCTCAACCGGATCCAGGGTGACCTTCCGTTTCTCGAAGGCGCTTTGGTGCCGAGCAGGAATGGTTTGCGGATATTTCTTCTCCCGCAGTCTGCGGGCTTTGGCGGAGAACTGTGCCCGGGTCTGACCTTCGGCAGCGGCCAACAGATCCGCTTCAAGTTCCGGCAGGTCAGCGGCGGGAACGTTCTCGCACTGGTCGAGCAGAACCTGCGCATGCCCGTAACTGAGCTTTCCCTCTTCCAGCGCGGTGAGGGTGGCGGGGTGCGGGCCGCAGAGCCTGCCGGCCTCGTCCATCAGCCGTTGTGCCGTCATTTGCGGGACTCTTAGGATGGCCGCACACTCGGCAGAGGCGAGGCTGAAGGCCATGCCGGGTTCCAGCCGGCCGGTGGCGTCATGGTAGCTGTCCCGGAAGACCTCCTGCATACGGTTCATCAGCCTGGCCTGCTGCGCCTGCGCCCACGAGATCAGGTGCCCCATCCGGCCCAGAGCTTCGCCCGTGGTCACTTCGTCGAGGGACTCAAAATTCGCCAGCGCCAGGATCCCGGTAAAACCGTCCGGATAACCGTCGCCTGAGCATTCCGCATTGCCTGGGGCGCCCGCGGGACCGGTGAAAGCAGTGGCGCTGGCTGCACCCATGGAACTTGCAGCGGGCATGGCATCCGCAGACCCCTCGACAGATTCACCAGCCCGATCGGCACGATATACCGCGAGACTGGTCGGGGCCATGGCAGACGGTTTCCCGGGCGCATCCGCATTGCCGGCTGCCCCTTCCCGTGGAAGGTCTTCGCTGGCCGGCATTCCGGTTCCGCACCCGGTATTCCCGTCCTGATCCATGCTTCAGCATTTCATCCGGCACTGACATTTCCGGGCCAAAAAAGCTCCAAAAAGGACCCGTCAGAGCACCCGCAAATACCTGTCTTTTTGGGTCCACTACTCGTGTCCAAAAGGGGTCGTCTTGGAAAGGAAAACGGTAGGGAATCGACGAGCAGCGCCCTGCCAAGCGCAGCGCCATCGCACCCGCCATCACACACCACCCGTCACACCCCGCCCGTCACCCGCGCAATCCGCTCGCGTGCCGACCGCTCGCTGGGACCCATAGGACCCAGACCCAGACGGATGACACTCAAAACCAGTTTCACGGGAAACCGCATGGGCACCGGCACCGGCCCGATATGCGGCGGCTTCAGCCCGAGCAGCTCCCGATGCTTCGGCTCCAGACTGGCAACGGCACCGGCAAACAGCACCCGGTAGCCGAAACGCTGGTTCCGGGGCAGGGGAGGCCGACGCAAAAACCGCAGCGCCTCCTGCACGTACTCACTGCTGCGCAGCTGGGCATCATAGGAAGCCATCTGCTTGCGCAGCTCGTCCTCGGACCGGGGCGGATTCGGAATGCCCATCAGTTCCCCGGCCACCGCCCACTCGGCGACATAGGCATCCGGCCCGCCGGGAATCGGCGCGCCGTAGCGCTGGTGCGAGGAAAGGAACGCGTCGGTGAACGCCAGATGCACCCAGCGGGCAATCTCCGGATCGTTGGCGGAATAGGGCTGCTCGACGTCGTCGGCGTCCACATAGGTGCCGTGCACCCGCTCATGCAGGCGCAGCACCCAGTCCGAGCCGGCCTTGGCCGCTTGCGTGTCCCCGTACGTGACGGTGAAGATCCAGCGGATGGTCCCGGCCAGCCGGCCCAAGGGATCCGAGCGATAGTCGGAGAAATCATGCACCCCGGCCATCGCACCAGGGTGCAGCGCCTGCAACAGCAGGGCGCGGATGCCCGCGATGATCGGCGTCATGGACCCGTGCACCGCCCACACCGCTGACTCCGGACCGAAGTGGCCGACGTCGTCGCCCTTCGCCAGCTCGAGCTCCCACTGCGGAATCTCGGTGGCGTTGTTGCTGAACGTGCCGATCAGCTGGCGCCGCCAGGTGGCGATGGATTTGGGAAGGGAAATGCTCACGTCTCCCAGTCTCGTCCCGTTCGGGCTGTGCCGCCAGCCCGGCCGACAGCACAGCAGAAGCGGCAGGCTACTCGCCGGCCGCACCGCCGGCCGCGCCGCCGGACCAGTCTCCGGACTCCGCACGACGGCGGGCGTTCCGTGACCGGGTCACGGCACCCACCACGCCTGCCGCGAGAAACAGCAGGGCAGCGATCCGCAGAACCCAAACAATGCTCTGCAGCGGGTCGAACGTTGCCAGCAGGATGCACACCATGCCGGCAAGAACGAGGACATTCACCAGGTGTTGGTTTCGCATGCGCCACCCTTTCACAGGCTGGGCAGGATGTGAATCACCGCAACAGGATGTCCACCGACCGGGAATTGCCCAGCCCGCGCTCGAGCACGCCGGACCGGTTGGTGACGTCGTCGCGCAGGATTTCGGTGACCGAGCCCAGGAAGCGGGACAGGTCCACCTTGTCCTCCGGCGCCGCCAGCAGCAGCTGGAAACCGAACTCGTGCAGGGCATTGATGGACGCCTCGGCAAAGGACAGCGAGGACTTCACAAACGCCTCGTCCATCATCACCGTGCCGTAGGTGCTGAAGCCCTGCGACACAATGCCCAGCTGGTACGCCAGCGCGGACGCCATGATGAACGCGGTGAACCGCTGGCCTTCGCCGCCGGACATCAGCGACGCCTGCAGGTTGGTGTACGTGTGCCCGTTGGCCAGGCGGTGCGTGCAGGTGATGGTCACGTGCGAACGGACGTCGAGCACCTCGGCCCGCCAGCGCTTCTCCTCCGGATCCTTCAGCCGGTCCACCAGCGCCTCCAGCGCGGCATACCGGGCATCCATATCGGCCTTGTCCTGCCGCGACCCCATCATCGGCAGCGCGTTCTTCAGCTCGGTACGGAACTTGTACGCGGCGTCGGGGATGGTGGTGGCCACCTCGATCTCCAGGTGGCTGCCGGCGTGGTATTCCACCCGGCGGAGCACTGAGTTCAGCGGCAGCAGACGGGAGGAAATGCTGCGGCGCTCCTCATCCAGCAGCTGCAGCAGGTCGCTGAACCGCTCGTAGGTGCGGTTGTTGAAGTACTCGCTGAACTCGGCCTCGCGCTGTGGCAGGCCCTCGGTGATGATGCCCTCGAACCGGTCCTCGTACGCGCCGGCAGCCTCCACGGAGGTGCCGAAGTCCGAGCCCCACTTGTCCGAGAACGTCTCGAAGGTCCGCTCCAGCTTCGCGCGGGTTTCCATCAGGGTCTTCTCCAGCCGCCCCTGTTCGGTGATCAGGGCACGCTCCACCTCGCCGGCGGCTTCCTTCAGTCGGGCGGCGTCGGTCAGGTCCCCGAACGGGTCAAACAGCTCGGCCAGCGCAGTCCGCAGTCCCTCGGACAGTGCTTCGGGTGCCTTTGCGGAGAGCGCGGTGCGGCGTTCGACGGCGGCGGCAAGGTCGGCGTCGAGCCGCGCCGCTTCGCCCTTGAGCCCGCCCACCTTCTCCGTGGCAGCGGTCAGGTCCAGCTCGGCGGTGTCCAGTTCGAAGCGGATCTGCTCCAGGTCCGCGTTAGCGTCCCGGGCGGCATCCAGCCGCTCGGTGGCCTGCTCGACGGCGGCGCGTGCCTCGTCCGCGGAGAGTTCCTCCCAGCTCCGGGTGTCCTCGGCGACGCGGCGGACGGCGGCCAGCCGGCGCACAATTTCGTCCTGCTCCGCGGCATGCTGCTTCGAGACCGTGTCCGCCTCTTCAAAGACGGTGCGCAGGGCCAGCAGTTCGTTGCCGAGCGCCGCGACGGTGTCCTTGTTGTCGAAGCCCAGCACATTGTCCGAGGCCTTGGTGTGCCGGTCATCCTTCTCGGTGGTGCTGCGGTTGCGCTTGACCGCACCGCCCAGGCTCACGCCCTTGGCGACATCGGCCAGCCCGGCCGGGTCCTCCACGCACACGAAGTCGTAGTGCGCGGTGATTTTCCGGCGCACCCAGTCGCCCATGGCCGAATCGTGCGTGAGCAGCTTGGTGATCAGGTCATCGGGGCCGGGCTCGGTGGGACCGTCCAGCGGCACGGACACGTCGATGCAGCGCACGTAGCCCTGCATGTCGTTCTCGCTCAGGAAGCGGGTCACCGCGGCCATGTGCTCGCCGGGGACCAGCAGGGCGGTGGCCAGGGAACGCAGGGTGCGTTCGGCGGCCGGGCGCCACTGGGCGTGTTTGGCTGGCAGGTCGATCAGTTCCGCGGCGAACGGCATGTCCGCTTCGCGAATGCCGGTGGCGGCGCAGATCCGGGTGCGCTGGTCCAGGGATTCCTGCCGGATGTTGGACTTGCGGCGGCGGAAGGAGCCGATCTCGTTTTCAAGCTTCGCGATCTGCCCCTTCAGGGACCAGGCCTCGCCGTGCGCGTTGCTGCTGCGCTCCTTGGCGGCCTCCAGGTCCGCGGTCAGAGATTTCACCAGCTCGGTGGCGCGGCTGCGGGCGGTGACCAGCCCGGCGGGGGAGAAGTCGACGTCGATCCCCGCCGCGGCGAGCTCGTCCCGGAACGCGTTTTCCACGGTTTCGCGGGAACGCAGCTGCGCGGCGGCCGCGGCGAGTTCGCGTTCCAAAGTGGCGATGGCCCCGCCGCCCTCTGCGGCGTACCGGGCGCTGAGCGCATCGCGCTGGTCCTTGAGCGTGGCACGGCGGGTTTCCGCGGCGGAGAGTTCGGCCCGGGCCGCGGAGGCCGCGGCGTCGAGCTTCTCCGCAGTCCGCGTGGCGCCTTCCAGCGCCAGGCGCTGCCGGTACGCGGGCAGACCCTCGGTGGTCAGGGCGCGGTTATGCGCCAGCGCGTCCGCAGCCTGCCGGTAACGCGCGTGCAGCTCGGGGACGGAGGCCAGGTGGTCGCGCTGCTGCCGGGCACGTTCGAGCTGCCGGCGGATGCTGCGCAGGTGGCTGAAGTCCTCCACCGCTTCCTCAGCGGCGGTCAGGGTGCGCGGGGTGTCCAGCACGTTGGTGCGGAAGAAGTCATTGACGGTGCCGCCCAGGCCCTTGCCGGTCTGCAGGATGCGCAACAGGTTGAAGGCCTTCTCATCCTCGACGCCGAGCGCCGCGCGGTAGCGTTCTGCGAACATCTTGTGCGAATCGAACACGGCGGCGCCGGGCAGCAGCGCTTCGAGGCTGCCCTTGGTGAAGCGGCCGCGGATGCCGGTCTGCAGGGCGGCGATGTCCAGGGGCTTGTTGTGCACCAGGTAGAAGCGGCCCAGGTTGTGTTCGGTGCCGGTGGCCGGCAGGTCCATGACCACGGAGAGGGAGGTGATCTGGCCCAGCCCGTTGTCGAAGGTCAGGCAGACCGCGGACCAGGTGGCGCCGGGACGCTGGTAGGCGGTGCCCGCGCCGTCGTCCGCTCCCTGCGTGCCGAGCCGGCCGCGCATGTAGGAGAAGGCGGTGCGTTTTTCCTCGGCGTTGGTGCCGTTGTTGTTCTGCGCGGCCTCGTTCATGCGCGGGCGGGCGTCCATGACCAGCAGCATGGCGTCGAAGACGGTGGATTTACCCACGCCGGAATCGCCGGTGAGCAGGGTGCCGGCGCGGTCCACCTTGATGGTGTGCGCGCCGTCGAAGGTTCCCCAGTTCACGATCTGCACGGAGGAGAGCCGGTTCTGGCCGGGGTTGATCAGGTCTCCCATGGGGAGGGTGGTTTCGATGCTCATGCCGGCTCCTCGCCGTCGTTCGTGGCGGGGGTGTCAGTGTTCTCGGGCGCGGGGTCGGTGCCGTCGACGTCGAGCGTGGCCGCGCCGTCGTCGTCCGCTTCCGCGTCCCCGGAGAGGGTGGACATAAAGGTGACGATGTCGCCGATCTGGCTGTAGGGCAGAGCCAGCGGCAGGGCGGGGGAGATGACCCAGACGTTGTCCAGCTCGGTGGGGATCAGCAGTCGGCGGTCCTGGACGAGCTTGCGGATGGCGGCGTCCGCGGTGTCCTCCACGGACTTCGCGTCACGCTGGCCCGGGTCCACGTAGGCCTCGAGCACCTCGAGGATGTCCTGCCGGGCGATGGTGGCCTCGTTCCCGGTGCCGGTGTGCCGGTCCAGGATCAGCCGCAGGCGCAGCAGGAGCAGAGTTTCCTCGCGGGTCATTTCGCGCTGGCGCTGCAGGGCGGAGGTGTGCGGCTCGGGCATTTCCACCGGGCGCAGCAGGGCGACCTTGCGGTCCTCGTCAATGACCAGGGAGAGGAACAGTTCACTCAGCCGCACGCGCAGCTGCTCCTGGTTGTCCACCACGGTTTCGTACACGTTGTCGGACGAGGTGGCGTCCAGGTACGGGCCGCGCAGCAGCCGGATCAGGGCCTGGCGCAGCTTCAGCGGCAGGGTGCCGGTGTCGCCGGGGAACAGTTCCGGGCCGTCGACGAGGAGGTCACGCTCTGTTTCCGTTTCCTGCTCATCGGCGTCCAGCTCCGGGTTTTCCGGGGTGTTCCCTTCCGGGACGTGTTCTTCCGAGACGTTCTCGTCCGGGGCGGCGTGGGTGGTCTCGCTCATTTTTCGGGGGCTTTCGCGACGGCGACGGCGGGCAGCAGCGCGGTGCGCTCGCTGCCGTCGATCTGGGTAAAGGTAACGGATTCAAGCGTGTCTCCGGCGGCTGAACCGCCGGCGAGCAGGGCGCGGATGCTGTTCAGGTGCCGGTGTTCGGGCGGCAGCTGCTCAAACACCTGGGCCACCGTGGCGCTGGGTCGTTTCGCCGTCGCCAGGGAGACGGCGTCGGCCAGCACCCGCCGGTCCGCACGCGGGGTGCGGGCCGAGCGGTGGATGTCCGCCTCGGTGAACTGCGGCGGTTCGGGCAGGGTGCGCGGGGCGGCGTGGTCTTCGGGGTTGTAGACGCGGACCATGCTCAGTGATTCGAAGCCCGACCCGTACAGCTGCGGTGCGGGCACGACGGCGGCGCGGCGGCGTCCGCGCGGGGCCTTGTGGATGGCGGCCTCGGCGGCGCGGATGAGCTGGCGCAGCTGCACGGATTCGCGGTACTCGTCGCTCTGCACGTAGGTGTGCATGGATTCGGAGAGCCGGCCGTAGATGCGGTGGATTTCGGTGGCCTGGTCCCGCATGTCGGAAATCAGCCGGTACAGGCTCTGCCGGTCCTCCGGGGTGAGGTTGTCGGCGAAGTCCCGTTCGAGGACTTCGGCGATGGCTGCGCGGAAGCGGGCCTGCTGGTCGGCGTCGTTCAGGAAGGCGGTGAAGCCCTCGTAGGTGCGGCCTTCGGCGGTACTGCGCAGCTTTTTGTCCGCTTCGAGGATTTCGCCCATGGTCAGGCCCTTGGCGGCGTTGGATTCCACCATTTCCTGGCGCAGGTTGTGCAGCATCTTTTCCAGGCCGTCGCGCATGCGTTTGAAGTCGGCCGGCAGGGCGGCGGCGAGGTCCAGGATGTCGCGGGCGGCTTCGACGGCGGTGTCCTCCGGCAGCGGCGGGGGAGCCTCGCCGGTTTCCAGGGCGCGGATCATTTCCTCGCGGCGGGCGACCTCTTCTTTAAGCACTGCGATGCGGGCGGCGGGGTCCGGGTTGGATTCCTGCGCGAGGTTTTCCACCCGGTCCAGCAGGGTGGCCAGGCGGGAGGAGTTCAGCGAGGTTTTGTCGCTGCTGAAGCCGTCCAGGTAGGAGAGGAAGCGGGCGGAGGATTCGGTGAGTTCGTAGACGAACTTCCCGTCCGCACGGGGCCGGGCCAGGAAGCGGCGGGCGACCCAGTCATCGGCGTAGTTCCGGCCGGTCCAGTCCTCGCGCAGGGCCACGCCGTCCATGCGAAGCCGGTTCAGGAAGGAGTCCGTCATGGCATGGAAATCGTCCAGCGGGACCCGCGGCCGGGTACGGGTGAAGGCTTCGCGGAAGAGCGCCAGCACCCAGGCGTTGGCGTTGGTCAGTTTCCAGCCGGGGGCCGCCTGGAGCCGCTGCAGTTCGGCCCAGCGGGCAACGGCGTTCTCGATGAAGGACATTCTGCGCTTTCCGCCCGTGCGGTGGGGGTAAAACGGGCCTCCTCGATTTTAGCCGGGTGGAGGAGTGCAACCATGCATTTTGCTGTTGGGTGGGGACGGCCAGATACACCTGCGTGCACTGTTGTGCCGCGAGGTCATAAAACCGAGCGCCTCGGCGGAGCTTTGTTCCATGACGCCGGCGATGACGGCCGCCTGCGCTTGGCGAGGCAGCGATTTCTCAGCCCGCCCCCGCGCACAGTACTGTGATTTCTCAGCCTTCACTGCGCACAGTACTGTTCCGAACGGGCCGAGTCGCGCCACGTACCGCGACCGAAAAACCAACACGAAAGACCGTTTAATGAATCAGCCTCTCTCTATTCGCACGGACCGTCGTTTCGCGACTGCTAGTCCATTGCGCTACCCAGGGGGGAAGGCAACTCTGACTGGTTTCTTTGCCGAGACCATCAAACAGCTTGGCATCAAGAACCCGCGCTATATAGAGCCTTTTGCTGGGGGAGCCGGTGCGGCCCTCTCGTTACTGCGGGAAGGGCTGGTAGATGACATTGTGATCAATGATATTGACGGTGCCGTATACAGTTTTTGGTCGTCTGTAGTAAACCACACTGACGAGTTTCTTGAGCTGTTGGATACTGTGCCGCTTACTATTGAAGAGTGGAAAAAGCAGCGCCAAACTTACAAACAAGCGGACGAATCTAACCCACTGGCGTTGGGTTTCTCCTTTTTCTACCTAAATCGCACGAATCGTTCTGGGGTCTTGAATGCAGGGGTTATCGGCGGACTGGCTCAGCAGGGTAAGTACAGGATCGATGCTCGGTTCAATCGTTTAGAGCTGGCCTCCCGTATCCGTGCCATCGGGGAGATGCGTGATCGAATCCAGGTTACTGATCGGGATGGTGGGGAAGTAGTCCGGCGGTATGCGGCGGATCCCAACGTCTTCCTTTATATTGATCCTCCTTATGTTGACATGGGTAGCGCACTGTATCTAAATTCCTTCAACCACCGGGACCACGCTGACTTAGCGGAGACCGTCTTGTCGTGTGATAACGCCCATTGGATCCTGACGTACGACAATTCGGATTTCATACGTAAACTTTACGCTTCAAAGTTTCTCAGCGAATATGAGCTGACCTACAGCGCGCATCGCCCCGGTAAAGCCACCGAGCTTCTCGTGGCGTCCACTTCCGTTGCTGATGCGTTACGGATGCGATTTAAGACTACGAACGTTGCTGGCTGACTTCTTCCGCCTCGAGTAGTTTTTTGATCAGTGGTGCCATATGTTCCCACGCGTGATGAACTTGCTCTGCAGTTACAAATGCGTCCGGTTCATGAATAAGGGTGTTAAGGGCAGGAGCTGACTTATAGAACTGATCAGCGTTCACCTGCCCCCCTTGGTTCAGGCCGTTTAGAACGGATGTCATGCGTTTGTCATTGAGTGCTGCAAAGTGTTTTGCCGCGGCAGTGACAGCTCCTGTGAGAGTAATCCCCGAGTGCAGCGCCTCGTTTTTCAGACGGAAATAATGCTTGATTGAGCACTCCAAGAGTGAGCGGAGCAGGTAATATGCTGAATTTGGCAGATTGCGGACGCTGATTTGACTCAATTCTTCAAAGCGACGACGGATGCCGGCTGACTGGCCGGAGTAGGAGATCCCGAGCATATCGAGACGGTCCCGGGTATATCCCCTATTGGGGTTACGCGTACCTCCTCCGCTTTGACTCCGCCCTGGGTAATCGGATGAACCAGTCCCCGACCCTTCCGTATTTTCGGGTGCGGGGGCCTTGCGGTTCTGCTGATTACTATGGTCGTTATTCGGACCCTTCTGAACCGAACCGGTGCCACTATCCCCGGCGGATTTCTCAATGTCAGCCTCAAAGTCGCCGGGATCATCGCCTGTGGCGATGGCCCATAGCTTCTTTACGTACTCTTTATGGTCATCGTGCCTTGCGCGAAGCTTTGATGATCGAGTATTGAGCTGGCCAAACATGAAGCCAGCAAGAATGTACTGGATTACCCGTCGCTGAAAAGGGGTGAATTTCTTCGAAACAAGTAGCCCGTTTGATGTGAATTCAAGTCCTGCTGCCAGGCGAATCAGAGGCTTTGAGTGCGCGTATTCGAAGGCAGACATTGTTAGCTTGTCGGAAGCGGCATATTCACGAATAGCAGCATCGTCGAACCTAAGGGACTTGATGAGTGTACGCATCTCCGCCATCCGGATGAACCTAGGGATGTCTTTGGCGGCCGACGGGAAAATGGCCTTGAGGTCATCGACTGTCGCCGTCGGACTCAGCTGCGCGTAATAGAAGGTCGCCTGCTGTTCCCGTGGCCAGGACTTCTTGGGGTTGGCGGTATGCAACCGTGCGAGAAGCGGAGCAGCCGCCTCTCGGGAGGGGGCAATCATTACTCGAATTGCGGGTGGTATGGGGGCACCGCCATACCGACTCAGGAGGCGGTTGAGTGTCTTTAAGAATGTTGGAGCCGCGTCAGGGTTATTCAGAGCCTTGAGGGCTGATACCCGGCGGTTTCCTTCGAGAACCAGGTATTGCCCACCATCATCTACGACGATGGGCAGTTCATTGTCGATGTACCCATCACGGAGAATGCTGTGCGCGAGATCTATAACATCCTCTTCCGCGAAGAGATAGTTCAAGGCGTGCGTCTCATTGATGACGGATCCGCGAATCCTTACATTACGAAGATCCAAGTTCAATCGATCAAGTTCAACCGTCTCAATAGGCCAGTTGCCTGCGTCGGCCACTCTGTACCCCCCCAATATTGCAGCCTTATTACGGGCTCTGTCGTAGTGACCGGCATAGTCGATCCTCCGCTTCAGGCTAAAGGATAATTCCTCACGCGTATATTCGGTGCATGTGGCGGTGACGAGTGTCCCTGATGGATACGAGGTTAGGCGCTGGCATCAGGTCTTGGAGAAGGTGCAGGTGCGCCGGCCAAGGACAGTCGGACGCTCGCGGATCACGCAGATCGGCCGGCCGGCGCCCACCACTTCGAGGGGAGCTTGGCGAAGGCCCACGCAGCCCCCCGTGCGCGTGGCGAAGGCCTGCGTGATGCCTAGACGCATGCGGATCTGCAGCACCTAGGCGGGATCGGCCCCGTCGGCCAATCCCAACCACCCACCTTCCCCACCTCTGGCCGCGCCCGATCCGCGGTGCATAGACTGATGAAGCCGCCTGAATGCACCAACAGAGGAGCAGCATGCCCACGATCGCCGAAACCGTCGTCCACAACCTCGCCGCCAACGGGATCCAGCGGATCTGGGGAGTCCCCGGCGACTCCCTGAACGCGGTGACCGAAGCGATCCGCCGGGAGAAGGGCATCGAGTGGATGCTCACCCGGCACGAGGAGGAGGCGGCGTTCGCCGCAGCCGGCGAGGCGGCACTGACGGGCGATCTCGCGGTGTGTGCAGGCAGCTGCGGCCCCGGCAACATGCACCTGATCAACGGACTCTACGACGCGCACCGCAGCCGGGTCCCCGTGCTCGCGATCGCCTCGCACATCCCCAGCGACGAGATCGGCAGCCAGTACTTCCAGGAGACCCGGCCCACCGAACTGTTCCGCGACTGCAGCGTCTTTTGCGAAATGGTCCTCAGCGCCGACCAGATGCCGCGGCTGCTGGAAATCGCCATG
This sequence comes from Arthrobacter sp. Y3225209, assembly GCF_059090685.1. Taxonomy (NCBI): domain Bacteria; kingdom Bacillati; phylum Actinomycetota; class Actinomycetes; order Micrococcales; family Micrococcaceae; genus Arthrobacter; species Arthrobacter sp. Y3225209. The sequence goes on along the minus strand of NZ_JBNHFW010000020.1, from coordinate 29,228 downwards.
CGCACGGCCATCGAAAAGCGGGGCGTCGCCGTGCTCGTGTTGGCCGGCGACACTGCACTGGAAGACGCCGTCGACGAGCGCGTCTTCACCGTCCGCCGCGCCGACCCGGTCACCGTGCCCTCCCCGGCGGAGCTGCAGGAGGCGGCCGGCACGCTGAACTCCTGCGAGAAGGTCACGATCCTGGCGGGCGCCGGCGTCGAGGGGGCACGCGAGGAGGTCCTCGCCCTCGCCGACGCGCTCGGCGCGCCGATTGTGCATGCCCTCCGCGGCAAGGAATTCATCGAACACGACAACCCGTTCGACGTCGGCATGACCGGGCTTCTGGGCTTCGCGTCCGGCTACCGGGCGATGGAGGACTGCGACGCGCTGCTGATGCTCGGCACCGACTTCCCGTACCAGCAGTTCTACCCGATGCACGCGAAGATGCTGCAGGTCGACATCCGCGGCGAGCAGCTCGGCCGCCGCGTGCCGCTCACCCAGGGCCTGGTCGGCGGAGTGCGCGAGACGGCGGAGGCGCTGCTGCCGCTGCTCGAGCGCAAGTCCAACCGCGCCCACCTTGAGAAGTCGCTGGACCACTACCGCCGCACCCGGCGGCAGCTCGATGACCTGGAGAGGCAGGGCCCGGGCGCCATCCATCCGCAGCACCTCACCCACCTGATCGACGAACTCGCCGACGACGACGCTGTCTTCCTGCCCGATGTCGGCACCCCGGTCATCTGGGCGTCCCGGCACCTGCACATCAGTGCGCGACGGCGGCTGATCGGCTCCTTCTGGCACGGCACCATGGCCGCGGCCACTCCGCTCGGCCTGGGTGTTCAGGCGGTGGACCGGAACCGGCAGGTGGTGGTCCTGGCCGGCGACGGCGGCCTGGCGATGATGCTCGGCGAGCTGCTCACAGCGGTGCAGCACAATCTGCCGATCAAGATCGTGGTGTTCGACAACGCCGCGCTCAGCTTCGTGGAGGTGGAGATGAAGGCGGCGGGCATCGTCAACTTCGGCACGGGGTTGCAGAACCCGGACTTCGGCAAGGTGGCGCAGGCAGTGGGGATGCACGGCGAAAGCGTGACCCGCCCGGAGGACCTGGAGGGCGCCCTGCGCCGCGCGTTCGAGTACGACGGCCCCGCACTTGTCTCCGTCGCGGTGGAGCGGCAGGAGCTGTCCATCCCGCCGAAGATCGACGCCAAGCAGGCCACCGGTTTTGCGGTCTACGCGCTGCGCACGGTGATTGCCGGCAACGGCCGCGAACTCATCGACCTGGCCAAGGCCAACGCGCGGCAGTTGCTCTGAGTATAGGGGCGGGCCGGGGCTTACGATGCCCGCACGCCGTCAGGAGCCCCTACGCGCCGACAGTGCTCACCCCTCCTCCGGGCCAAGGATGGCTTCAGAAAGGACGGGTGCGAGCTTCGCCGAGTATTCCGGTGTTATGTGCTGCGGGTCTACGAATATCGGGGTTGTTCCGGCGAAGGCAGGGCAGGAGACCGAACCGCAAAACCACGGGATGGTCGAGACGAAACGGGTTCCTTCCACACTCTCCGCTGCAGCTTTCTCCGCCGCGACCGTGTTGACGTATCGATCCCTATCCGTCACGGCACAGTCGCTGGGCCTGCTCACCCTGGTGGCGCATTCCATCAGGTTTTTACCGGTCGCAGCGACCGACATCAGAACGATCTGCCCTTCCGTCGCCTCACGAACGTCCGTCAGCTTTTGGACCGTTGCTTCGGACCAGAGTGAAAGGGCTTCCTCCTTTGTGGGCGCTCCCACGAGGCGGTCACGCGTATTAAGGGCACTGGATACGAGCACCATATCCGGCGTCATCTCGGCGATTTTCGCCATGGTCCACTGCTGGTGCGCAATACATTCATCCGCAAAGCCAGCCTTGTCATCGGACCGCTCAACCTGCAGCTCGATGGCAGGGCATTGCTCCTTGGTCAGCAGCTGGATCCTCCACCCCTGCTTTCCAAGCGATTCGCGCAGCCCCGGCATCCAGCTGATAGCCACGGAATCACCGATGACCACTGCCGTCTTTGCAGCCGCGGGATCCCCGTAAATGCACTGGCTGAAGTTTGCGTCAGTGACATTCATGCACTTGTCGACGGTCCACTCGGGAACAAACGCCAGGTTATCCAGCGACGGCGAGAGTTCCGGCCAGGCCGTTGACGTACTGGCTGCCTCGATTTCAGCGGATAGTCTGCCGGCAGCGGTGTCCGGCGGTGCGTCAGGAGTTGCACCCTCCTGGCCGGAGGTCGACGCCGGTGCCGGCTGGACGGACAGCGACGGTTCCGTTTCGGTGGTCGTCGTTATGGCGAGAATGACTGCAAAAGCCGTCACTGACACAAGGACACCCATCGCGGCCTGCTTTGACGGCTGGTCAAGCCCGGAAGACTTCCTCTTCCTGCGGGGACGGGGCGAGGGATCCAGCCATGACGATTTACGGATGGGATCTTCAATAAAGTGGTAGGAGGCGATAGATAACGCACCCATTCCCAGCACCATAAGAACCCATGCGGTCAGATTTTCCTGCGGAACAATCGATTCCATCAGGATGATGACCGGAAAGTGCCACAAATACAGTGAGTAGGAGATGTTGCCAAGGTAATTGCTGACGCGGTTGGTCAGGGGATACAGATAAGGCTGTGGGCCATTTATGCCGGCGGCTATTACCAGCGCCGTAGACAAAACGGGTACGCATCCCCATGGTCCGGGAAACGCCATGTCAGGACTCACGTAGATGATGCTCCAGATGATGCCGGCCAGCCCCGCGTAGCCCAAAACAGTCCTCATCATCAGGGATAGCGTTGGCAGACTGCCCGCTATCACTGCGAGCAGCGCCCCGACTGCCAGTTCCCAGGTCCGCGACGCCGTTGAAAAGTACGCGACGGTTGGACGCGCTGCGGTCTCCCAGAGGGAAAAGACAAAGGATGCCGCAATGACAAGGCCCATGACTCCGGCCAGGAGACGGCGGGCGGCAGCCAGGGAGAGACTAAGCCGGTGGGCGAGCACACCCATCACCAGAACTATCAGCCAGGGCCAGAAGACATAAAACTGCTCCTCGACGGCGAGGGACCAGAAATGCTGCAGCGGCGACACCGGTCCGCCGGCCTGCATGTAATCGGTACCCGTAGCGGCATAATGCCAGTTGGCGCCAAAGATCAGAGCGTAGAAGCCGTCCCAGGTGATGCTTTCGGCCCGCGTCCGCCGGAAAAGCGCCCAGGAAAGAATGATCGTGACCGTTATGACGATAACTGCCGCCGGAATGATCCTTTTGATGCGGCGCCGATAAAACCCGCTGAAGGAGATGCGGCCGGTTCGCTCCTGTTCCCGTAATAGCAGGCCGGTAATCAGGAATCCGGATATCACGAAAAAGACGTCCACTCCAACGAATCCGCCGAACGGATAGCCCAGCAAATGATCCGAGATCACCGCTAGGACGGCGACGGTACGGAGTCCCTGGATATCCAACCGTGCTGAGCTGGGGGGCGTACGCCGGGCCCTTCGCGTCGGGGCCGGCAAAGCGGCCTTAAGTACGGTCATGTACTTGTCCCCCATCGTTGCAACCGCAAAATTTTCCACAGCATAGTGTTCGCGGATGCGATCGGGTAGCGTACCGGCGCCGCTGGCGAATCAGCAGGTTTTCGGGTGGAAAGGCCTCGCGAGGCCAAACGGGCCGTCGCGCCGCTGGCGTCAGGGCAGGAGGGACCTGTCAGTGGACATCCGGTCGCCGGGTGAGGCGCTCGGTGAGGAGCCGGTTGGCCCAGTTCGGAGATATCTGGGCCGTCGCCGCCAGGACACGGGCCTGAATTCCGACGGCGCGGTGGACGTTCCGGGGTCGCCTCCGGTTGCCGGCCTTGATGCTGTGTTCCACGGCAGCGACAGCGGCGGCAGCAACATCGGTCTCGTTCAGCCGCACGCCGAACGACTGGATGGCTCCGATGCTGACACCCTTGACCATCCCGGTGTTGACGAACAGCGGCCACAGGTCGAGCACGGCAATGCCATGTTCCGCCCATTCCAGTTCCAGCGCCTCGGTCAGCCCGCGGACCGCGAACTTCGTGGCGGAGTAGGTGGCAAGATCAGGCTGCCCGTAGATGGCCGAAGCGGATCCCAGATTGAGCAGCACCGGCCTGTCAGCGTTTTTCAGGTACGGGAACGCGGTATGGGCACCGTTGATGGTGCCGATAACGTTGACGTCCACGAGTGCCCGGTGCCGTTCAAGATCGGTATCGACGAACGGCCCGGCAGACAGCAGCCCGGCGTTGTTGACCAGCAGGTCCAAATGGTCCTCGCACACGGAGGCCAGGGCGTCACGCCACTGTTGGGCGTCGCCGACATCGAGCGGTCCGGTGACGACAGTCGTGCCGTGCGCGGCAGCGATGTCCTTGAGCTCAGCGAGGCCGTTAGTTTCGATATCGAAGGCACCGACCCGCCATCCGTTGCGCAGCAGAAGGGCCGCGGTGGCGTGTCCGATGCCGCGGGCGGCGCCGCTGACGACGGCGACGCGGCGTGAGTGCTGCTCAGCGGTCCCGGCCATGTCAGGCCGCCACGCGGTGGGACGCGGCGTCGGCAGTGGCGACGCGCCGCGCCCCGGCCTCACGCTCGGTGCGCAGGACGCGCATGTAATCGTCAAAATCCACCTGGATGGTGTGCCGTTTGCTGGCGACGTACCTCCTGGCGACCGCCTTCCGGTGGCGGTCGATCTCTGCGTTCATTTCCTCCGGTTCCGGCAGGGCGTAACGGCCCTGGAGATGGTCGGCGGCCAGCTCGGACTGCCGCTCGGAAATCGGCATGATCGCGCCGAGCGGCTGCACCAGTCCGATGAAATACAGTCCGGGCACCGTGGGGTGGAACATCCGCTTGTAGAGTCTGACCTCGTTGTCTCCGCCAGGGTCAAGGAAGTCACGGCTGAAGAAGGGAAAGGAGATTTTGTATCCGGTGCAGTAGACCACCAAGTCGGCCGCGACGCGGCTTCCGTCGGCGAAGACCACGTCGTCGCCGTCGAACCGCTGAATGGTGGGCTTCGGGACGACGGCGCCGTGGGCCAGCCGGTCGAGCACCCGGCTGGACATGGTCGGGTGGGCCTGGGCGAACTTGTGGTCGGGCTCCTGGAGGCCGTAGCGCGACATCGGGCCGGTGGCCGCGCGCATAAGCAGCCGGGCGACGGGCCAGCGGACCCAGGACGGGATCTTCTCGTTCCCGGCGATCTCGTCGTAGGGCTTGCCGAAGACGTACTTGGGAATGATGTGCACCCCGCGCCGGTGGGAGAGGTAGGTTTCGGCTGCGTGATAGCTGGCGTCCGTGCAGATGTCCATGGCCGAGTTGCCCATGCCGAGCACCACGACCCGCTTGCCGACGAGCTGCTGCTCGTCCTTGTAGTCGTGGGAGTGCATCTGCTCGCCGGTGAAGGTTTCCGCGCCGGGGAAGGCGGGCTCCGGCATCCGGGGGTCCCAATGGTGGCCGTTGGCGACCATGACCGAGCCGTAGAACCGGGTCTCCCCGCTGTTCAGGCGCACCTCGAAGCCGCCACCGGACAGCGGGCGTACCTGCTCCACGCCGGTGGTGAAGATGATCTTGTGCCGGAACCCGAAGTGGTCCACGTAGGCGTCAAAGTATGCGGCGATCTGGTCGTGGCGGGCGAAGTTGGGCAGGGTCTCGGGCATTGGGAAGTCGCTGAACTCCATCCTGCTGCGGGAGGTGTTGATGTGCAGGGACTTGTACGACGCCGACACACCGTTGCTGTTGCCCCACACCCAGTTGCCGCCCACCCGGTCGGAAAGCTCGAAGCAGTCGAAGTCGAGTCCCCGTTCGTGGAGCACCTTGGCTGCGGTGATGCCGGAGGAGCCGGCACCGATGACACACACGCGCTCGCGGTCGCTGCGGCTGAGATTGTCTGCGGAGGACGTGCTGTGGAATGTCGTCATTGGCGCTCCAGGGCTCTGAATATGACCGGTGGTCATGTGATGTGTGTCACTGTAGACTGCCCGACTGTGACGATCAACATCAACACCCCGACACGCAGCATCGGTCCCCGCGGCCTGGAGCTGCTCCACGCGTCTCCGGCACCCGGCGTACCGGAGAAGGCACCGCTGCTGTTCGTGCATGGGCTTGGGCACGGTGCATGGTGCTGGTCCCACTGGCTCGAGGCCGCAGCCGCGGAAGGCCATCCGGCATACGCGGTCTCGCTGCGCGGCCACGGCAGCAGCCAGGGATCGTTGCGGACGGCCCGCCTGAGCCACTACGTCGACGACGTCGTCCACACGGCAGCCAGCCTGCCCCGGCGTCCGGTGCTGGTGGGACATTCCCTGGGCGGGCTCGTGGTGCAGCTGGCCCTGGCCCGGTACGCCGCCCGGGCCGGTGTCCTGGTGGCTCCCGTACCGGCCCACCCTGCCGTGGGCTCCCTTCTGGCGATTGCCCGCCGCCACCCCGGAGACGCGGCCCGCCTGTTCCTCGGCAGGTCCCTGCCGCTGCGCCGGGAGTACCTGTTCAACCAGCTCTCCGGCCCCGACGCCCAACGGCTGGCCGACCGGTGCGGGCAGGAGTCGCCGCTGGTCCAGTACCAGCTGCTGATGCACCGGCCGGCAGGGCAGCCGCGTGGCGACGCGCCCGTGCTGGTGCTCGCCACTCCGGACGACGCCCTCGTGCCGCTGGCCGACGTGCGCCGCACCGCATCCCGCTACGCAGCCCCCGTCCTCACCTTCCCCGGCATGGGCCACGACCTGATGCTCGACCACGGGTGGCGCGCGCCCTTGGACGCGATGACCAGCTGGATCGGCCAGCTACCGCCGCGCTGAGTACCGCCGTATCGCGGGCGGCCACACAGCGTAGGGGTTATTCCGGACCGAACGCGGCCTCGAGCACCGCGACCAAACGCTCGACGGCGGCATGCCGTTCCTGCCGGGCCGTGCTGCTCAACCCCAGCACCGGATCCAGGCCCGGGCTGTGCGGGGCCAGCGCGATGTGGGGCAGCAGCACCAGCAACAGGGCGAGGAAAGCCTCGAGGTCTGCCTGCGGGCGCAGGTCACCCCGTTCGGAAGCGCCAGCCAGCAGCGGGCGCAGTACGGCGGCATAGTGCTCATTGGCGACCTGGCGGACCGCCATCCGCGCGGACCGCTCCGGTTCCACGTTGACCGCCACGGTCATGGCCAGCTCCAGGGGGTGGGAATGGAAGTACTCCTCCCACAGCACCACCAGCTCGCGCAGCGGGACGAAGAACCCGTGGCTCCAGTCGAGGGACCGGATGGCCACCTCCATGTCCGCCCGGATGCGGACGCTGGCGCGCTCGGACAGATACGCGTACAGGTCCGATTTATCGCGGAAGTACTGGAACAGGCTGCCCTTGGCGACACCCGCCTCGCGGGCGATGACGTTCAGGCTGCCCCCGGAGAAGCCGTGCCGGGAGAACTCATCCTCTGCCGCGCTGATCACCGCGTTGCGCCGGGCCTCCGGCAGCCGCTCCCACGTCGTCGTCGGCATCCAATGTCCTCCCGCTTGCGCTCACCGTCAGCCCCAGTCTCCCAGAGTCCCTGCCCGGCCCGCGCCAGAAATGGCCGTACGCTTCGGTGTTGCTGTGAGCCCCGCACCCGGTTTTATTCGCCAGGGGGGCACACATCGCCGCCGTACTCCCGCCACTGGTTGATTACCGCAAACTCGACATGGGAATGTCACTAATTGAAAGCCCAAGTTCTAGTACTATCTGCTATTAGACGAGCGGAATCCGCTTTGTCTGACCAGATGGGAACTCCCGCCAGCCGCTTCGCCAGCGGCGGTATCTCAAACTCGTTTCGGCTCATCTGATGGCGACTTTTACGTATCGCGACAATGAAACGAGACAGCCTTGGGAAACTTCAGTGATTCCGTTCGCAATATCGAACGCAACACAAAAAGCGCAGCCGACTCGGCCGCATTCGCAGCCCGAAGTAACGCAGCCACCTCAAGGGCAGCGCAAAGCGCTGCGACGGGCGCGTGGGTTGGAGCTGGATTTCAGGCGGTTGCCGCATTCCATTCGGCTCGTGCCGCACAAGCTGCCGAAGAAGAGCTTGAACTCCAACGCGTGAGGAACGAGCAGGACCGGGTTTTTCAGTTCGGCATGTGGAGCCAGACACCCAATGGGATTGCGTTCGTATCCTGGCGAGAACGAGCGGTCAGCCTCGCGCAGTTCCTCAGAGACCGGGAAGCTATGTGGCTTTCGGCATGGGCCCGAGCCATCGGACGCGCACAAGCAGCAACCCCCGATGCCGAAAAGCATCGGTTCCTGAAACGGCCTGCACGCCTTAAGCAGAAGGGCTTGAAGGTCGCGGCTATCCTGAGTTTGGCTATCGCGGCGCTGTACACCGTCAACTTTCTGTTTCAGATTTTAATGAATGTGCTGCCTTCCGATGAATCTGCTGGCGGCTTCACCTATGAGCAGTGCTTGACTGCACTCAAGGACCCCGAGAATCTCCTATTTAGTCAAGCCGATTGCGACGCCATCAGCCCTTACGCGTCCATGCCGCTGACGCTGTTTCCATTGATATTCTTCCTCGGTTTAGGAGTCGCCTTTTTGGTGCTGCGCCGTATCAAACAGCGCGCGGCGAGAGCAGACCTGACCGTGGCCCACGAGGCGCAGTTGCGAATTGAACGGTGGGGCTTCGATCCACTCGCTGTGCGGCAGGGCTACACCGCGTTTCCGTGGTCTCAATCATGGAACCCGGACGAGTACGCCGACCAGCTCATGCGGCTCGCACTGCATGGGCATGTCAGCTTTCCAGCACAGTCGGAACTCATCAAACTCGCCGTTCCTGAGTCCTACCCGCCCTCCCGGAACTATCCAGCAGAAGTAAACGAAGTGCTTGAAAAGTTTCAGAATGAACGGCCGCCGCTAGGGTAACCTTGCGGCTTCCGGCTCGCGCGGTGCGCGGGATCACGGCGCCCCGCCGTCGTCGGTCCTGAAAGGCTGGGTCCCCTAGGACTGAGGGGACTTGACCGCAATCACCGGAGCATTGGCCTCGAGCAGGATCTGCTGCGCCGCGCTGCCGAGCAGGAACTTGCCTACCTTGCTGCGGTGCCTCACCCCGATGACTACGGCTGAGGCGCCGACCTCTTCGGCGGCGTCGAGGAAATCCCCCACGGCATCGCGGTCACGGGCATTCGGCAGCCGGTAGGTAACCGGAACGCCCTCGAGTTCGGTGCCCTCAGGATCAAGCTGAGTGCCCTCGAGATTGAAAACCACCAGGTCTTCCTGACGGCGTCGGGCTTCCTCGAGTGAGGCGGCAAGTGCAGCTTCGCCCTCGGGCGTGCTGGTGCGGGCAACGATGACGGTCATGAATACTCCGAGCTGGGAGGGGCAAAACAGGACGACGGGTTCACCTTGAGAGCGAATTTGTCCTTCAGGTTCTCCACTCCGGATGGAAAAAAGCAAAACCAGCGCAGTTTGTTAAGGGCGTCGACTGGGAGGACTCCCTCAATATGATGCAGATCACTTAGGGTCGTTAGGTGGTCGGCTCAACGCTGAGTACCGGCCAGCTTTTACGTCTCTACCACCCCCACTAAGGACAGTTGATTTCGTGAGCTCATCACCAGATCGAGCCGGGTCCGGCGCACGTCGCAAGCATCCGGTCTTTATGGCCGTCTACGGCATCGTGGCTGCTGCCACGATCGGCCTGGCCACCTTCGTTTCCATCCAGTCCGCGTCCGGCGGTTCGGACATTCGTGCGAATCTCACCCTGATTGCCCCTGCAGGTGCCGGCGGAGGCTGGGATATGTTCATGCGCGAGCAGCAGCAGGCCATGCGTGCCAACGGCCTGGTGAACAACACCCAGGTAGTGAACATCCCCGGGGCAGCCGGCACTATCGGTCTTGGCCAGCTCTCCACCATGTCCGGGCAGGCCAACAACCTGATGGTCACCGGTGCAGGCCTGGTCGCCGGCGTCGCGCAGCTGGACTCCGCGGTGACGCACGACGACGTGCGGCCCATCGCCCGAGTGGTGGAGGAGTACGACGTCGTTGTGGTTCCGGCGAGCTCCCCGTACAAGACCCTCGATGACCTGGTGCAGGCATGGAAGGCCGATCCGGCGGCGATTGCCTGGACCGGCGGCGGCACCTTTGACCAGCTGGTTATGACCGAGCTCGCGCTCGCTGCCGGCGTGGATCCCTCAGCTACCACGTACATTCCGAAATCCGGCGGCGGCGAGGCGGCCCAGGCACTCATCACGGATACCGCGAAGGCTGCCACGTCCGGTTACAAGGATGTGGAGGACCAGATTGGCTCCGGGCGCCTGCGCGCACTCGGACTCGCTGCCCCGCAGCGGCTGGAGGGCGTGGATATTCCCACCCTGACCGAGCAGGGCTACGAGGTGGACCTGGCCAATTGGCGGGCCATCCTGGCTCCTCCGGGCATCACGGATGAGGAATTCACGGAGCTTCGGACCCTGGTGGAGGAAACCATCGCGACCCCTGAGTGGAAGGACGCCGTGGAACGCAACAAATGGGTCGATGTGTACCTGTCCGGAGACGAGTTCGATGAGTTCATGATCTCCGAGCAGCAGCGCATCGGCGAACTCGTGAAGGAGATCGGCTGATGAGTACCCCAGTGCCCCCGTCTGCCGGAATGGCGGAGCCGCAGCGGCCCGAAACAGCCGGCACATCAGACGCGACGCCGGCCGTCCGGACCTCGTGGTGGGACGGCCGCAGCGGGCTGCTCCTGTCCCTGCTCATGGTGCTCTTCAGCACGTATCTGCTGGTCGGCATCCTGACGATGGACGTGGGGGAGGGCGCGGACTTCCCCGGTCCGCGGTTCTTCCCCGGCATTCTGATGGTCGCCGGGTATGTCTTGGCCGTGCTGCTGGCGCTGCACTACGTGCGCTCGCCGGAACATCCCACCGAGACGTCCGCACGGACGTATCGAACCTTCACGGACTGGTCCGCAGTCCTCTGGTCAGCCGGAGGTTTCCTGCTGTTCGCCCTGACCCTGGAAACGCTGGGGTGGATTATCGCCGCCGCCCTGTTGTTCTGGTTCGTCGCCAAAGGCTTCGGCAGCCGCCGCCCGCTGTTCGACGTCTCTTTCGCCCTGCTGATCAGCAGCGCAATCTACCTGGCATTCTCGGTCGGCCTGGGACTTAATCTCCCCTCCGGCATTCTTGGAGGAGGTTTCTAACATGGATTCACTTAACCTCTTGGCGGAAGGCTTCTCTTCCGCCCTGACCCCGATGAACCTGCTGTGGGTACTTGTCGGCTGCCTGCTGGGCACCGCCGTCGGTGTCCTGCCGGGACTGGGCTCTTCGATGGCGGTGGCCCTGCTGCTGCCGATCACCTTTGCCCTCGACCCGACTGCCGCGTTCATCATGTTCGCCGGTGTGTACTTCGGCGGTATGTTCGGCGACTCCACCATGGCCATCCTCATGAACACTCCGGGGCAGGCTTCGGCCATTGCTTCCACGTTCGAGGGGCACAAAATGGCCAAGGACGGGAGGGCGCCGCAGGCGCTGGCCACCGCGGCGATCGGAGCATTCATCGGCGGCATGATCGCCTCCACCCTCGTCGTTTTCCTGGCCCCGGCCCTGGCGGATTTCTCGGCGAACTTCGGCCCTGCCGAGTTCTTTGCGCTGGCCTTGTTCGCGTTCGTCGCCACGTCCTCCGTGGTCTCGGATTCAGTGGTGAAGGGCCTTGCGGCGCTCGTGATCGGCCTGGGTATTGCCACAGTGGGCATCGACCCGTTCTCGGGTGCGGAGCGCTTCAGCTTCGGTGCGCCCCAGATGTTTGACGGCATCTCCCTGATTACCGTGACCGTAGCCATCCTGGCCCTGGGCGAGGTATTCCATATCGCCTCCCGGATCCGCCGCGATCCGACCGGCAAGCGCATCAGCTCCGCCGGCCGGCCCTTCCTCTCCCGCGCCGAGCTCAAAGAAGCAGCCCCGGCATGGGCACGAGGCACCGCCATCGGCCTGCCCTTCGGCGTTATCCCGGCCGGCGGGTCCGAGATTCCGACCTTCATCTCCTACGACGTGGAGCGGCGTATTGACCGCCGTCGCAAGCAGCCGAAGTTCGGCAAGGGCGCGATCCGCGGCCTGGCCGCTCCCGAGGCCGCAGGTAACGCCACCACAGGCACCGCGATGGGAGCTTTGCTGGCGCTGGGCCTGCCGGTCTCGGCGACAGCCGCGATCATGCTCGCCGCATTCCAGCAGTACGGGCTGCAGCCGGGCCCGCTGCTCTTTGACCGCTCGCCCGATCTGGTGTGGGCGCTGCTGGCAAGCTTCTTCATCGCGATGATCGTGCTGCTCATCATCAACCTGCCCTTTGCCGGGCTGTGGGCCAAGCTGCTCCTCATTCCGGCTCCGTACCTGTACGCGGGGATTACTGTTTTCTGCGGTCTGGGGGTCTACGCCACCTCCGGGGCGGTGTTCGATCTGCTGATGCTGCTCGGGCTCGGTCTGGTGGGCTTCCTCATGCGCCGTCACGGGATGCCCCTGGCCCCCTTGATGATCGGTGTTGTGTTGGGCCCGTTGGCGGAAACGAGCATGCGCGATGCCCTGCTCTCCTCCAACGGTGACTACTCCGTGTTTGTGACCGGGCCCATCCCCCTGGTGATCTACGCGCTGCTCCTCACAGCGCTGGCGGTGACCGTGCGGTCCAAGATTGTGAACCGGACCCGGCAGGACGTGTAGTTCCTGCGCTGCAGAACAACGCATGAAGGGCCCTGCCAATCGGCAGGGCCCTTCATGCGTTTGTGCGGTGGAATATGAGTGCAGCGGAGGATCAGAACAGCGGCCAGGGCACCGCAGGCATCTCACCGCTCGGAGCTGGAAACACCGCGGCTGAACGCAGCCGGACACAACGCGCGGCAAACGCTTCAATCTCCTCGGCGGTGAGCAGCTTTTCCAGCTGTGCGCCCAGTTCGCCATCCAGTCCTTCGAGCACCCGGCCGATGCCGGCAAGCTCCTCGGCGCTCAGCTCCTCGCCGATCCAGCCCCACAGCACGGTGCGCAGCTTGTGCTCCTGATGGAAGGTCAGCCCGTGGTCCACCCCGTACCGGTGCCCGCCGGGCATGGCGAGGACGTGGTCGCCCTTGCGGTCGGCGTTGTTGACCAGGACGTCGAACACGGCCATCCGCCGCAGCACCACGGTGTCCTCGTGAATGAGCGAAACTATCCGTCCGGCCTCGTCGGAGCCCTGCAGCACCTCTTTCCACCCGGTCTCCGGCACCTCCTCCTCCGCCACCAGATCCACAGGGGCCTGCTCCGGGTCGGTCTCCTGCCAGAGCTGAACCATGCCTTCACCGAACCGGCCGTCCCGCAGCCAGGTGCGCGGCACGATGTTCCAGCCCAGCGTTTCGGACACCAGGTAGGCGGCGACTTCGCGGTGGGCCAGGCAGCCGTCGGGGAAGTCCCAGAGCGGCTGCTCGCCGGCAATCGGTTTGTAGACGACGGCGGCGTCGCCGATGCTGCCCAGGAAGGTGGCGTTGGACGCCGTGGTGAGGCGGCCGGTGAGCGTGAGCTCGGCGGTCACCAGGTCGGGCGCGGGCATCAGGCCTCGGGGAAGGTGCAGGTGTGCCCGTCGGCGTCGATCGGCTGGCCGCAGATCACGCAGATCGGCCGGCCGGCGCCCACCACTTCGCGGGTGCGCTTGGCGAAGGCCCGCGCGGTGCCCACCGGCATCCGCACGCGCAGCACCTCTTCGGCGTCGTCGGCCTCGTCGTCGTCATCCTCGAGGAAGCCGTCGTCGTCCTCATCCACCTCGCCGAGGGGGTAGGCCTCGATGACCACCTGCGCCGTCGTCGGGTCCCAGCCCAGGCTCATCACGCCGGCGCGGAACTGTTCCTGAACGGCGTCGAGGTCGTCATTGTCCACGAGCTCCAGGGGAGTGCTCGCGGGAACGTGGAAGGGGTTGCCGTCCACGGTCATCAGCTGGTCGAGGATCTCGTCGATCTTCTCGGCGAGCTGGGCGGACTGCAGTTTCTCCAGGGCAATACTGACAATCTGCTTACCGGTGCGTACCTGCAGGTAGAACGTGCGCTGGCCCGGGACGCCGACGGTACCGACGACAACGCGGTCCGGCCAGTCGAACTCATGAACGGTTGTAGGCATGGAACTACTCTAGGCTCATTGGGCCGGCGGTGCCGCGTGCCCTGCGCCACCACCCACCGGCGCATCCTCCGACGTCGGGCGCGCCGCCAGCCAGGACAGGTCCCCAGCGTCGGTGTTGGTGGCCAGGACAGTGGGCCGTCCCGCACCGTAGTGGACGATCGACACGGAGGCCGGACCCACGTTGATGCGCTGGAACATGTCCAGGTGCATACCGAGTGCGTCGGCGAGGACTGACTTGATGATGTCCCCGTGGCTCACCGCCACCCACACGGCACCCGGACCGTGCTCGGCCTCGAACGCGGCGTCGTGGCGCCGGATGGCGGCCACCGAGCGGGCCTGCATCGCGGCCATGGACTCGCCGCCGGGGAAGGTGACGGCGGAGGGCTGGGACTGCACCGTCTTCCAGAGCTCCTCCTTCGCGAGGTCCTCCAGCGTGCGGCCCTGCCAGGCGCCGTAGTCGCACTCGGTGAGCCCGTCCTCAACCGGGGTGTGCGGGGTTCCGGCCTGCCGGTCCAGGATGAACTGCGCCGTCTGCCGGCAGCGCTCGAGCGGGCTGGACACCACACCGGCCAGGGGGACGACGGCGAGCCGGTCACCGGTGGCGGCGGCCTGGTCACGGCCCACCTGGTCGAGTTCGACGCCGGGGGTCCGGCCGGCCAGCAGCCCGGAGGCGTTGGCGGTGGTGCGGCCGTGCCGCACGAGGATTACTGTTGCCATGCCCCCAGCCTAGTTCTACGGGCGGGGGAGGGGCGGACGGTAGGTGAGGCCGGCGTCCCACCAAAGTAGTGACCGCGTTCTGTCTGGAGTTTGAACATGCACGAGTCTTATGGCAACTACTACGCCACACACCAGCTCGCAGCTCATTACGACGCCGACTATGCGTGCCGCACTGATATCCCTTTCTATCTCGCGCTGGCTCAAGAACTACAGGCGCAGGTTGTCGCGGACATCGGCGCAGGAACCGGTCTTCTATGCAGCCGCCTGGTGGAACAGGGTCACCGGGCAATAGGGGTTGAGCCACAAGAGACAATGCTCGCTCTCGCTAAATCACAGCCGTATGCCTCCGATGTCACTTGGATTCAGGGAACGGCAGTTGATCTAGAGGACGAGTGCGCGAATCTGATTCTGATGACCGGCCATGTGGCACAGTACTTCCTCGATCAATCCGCTTGGGTAGATGTACTGCTCCAAGCAGGCCGGGCGCTACGCCCTGGCGGTCACGTTGCCTTCGAGATTCGCAACGCCGCCGTTGAGGAATGGCGTGAGTGGGCTGACGAGGCTCCTCGTCACGTCGGGTGGGGAACTGTGCGTGGGGAAGTCTTGCAGGACGGGGACCTCATTACCCATGTGGATCGCTGGAACGTAGGCGACAGGAACTGGGCCACAAGTGAAACGCTACGTTTCCCGTCCTGGGATGATGTGATCGATGGGATAAAGGACGCAGGACTTCATGTCGCTCGGGTTTGGGGAGGCTGGGACCGAGAGGGTGTTGGCCCGGCGTCGCGAGAATGGATCTTCGTTCTCACTGCTAGCCACATCGTGACGCCGGCAAAGGGGGCTACTAGCTGACGGGCTCGTATGGTTCGCACCGGGTCTGAAGTTCTGTGACGGCTGTTGTCCAGGTGCCGGCGTTCAGGTTCCACGACGCATCTGGATTTTCTGCCTTCCGCAGGACGTTTTCTGTGGGGGAGGACAGCTCTTTCACCAGGGGAGCGATTTCCACAGGGGCGTCCTTGGCGATAGCCAGGACTTCGTCGTGGAGTGGGCGTGCCTCCTCCGCGCCCATTTCGACGCCGGTTGTACCGTCGCCGATTTTCACTACCGAAACCACCCGGGTCAGCGGTCCTTGACCGTCTGTTCCTAGGAGTTTGAGGCATGACTGCTCTTCGGTATCCGTAGCCACTGTTTCAACGGAGGGCTCGGCAGATGCCGAAGGAAGGGGCGGCTTAGCCTCAGCTCCCACGGTGGCTGCGCCACAGCCTGTAAGGAGTAACAGCGCGAGGACAGGGCTGATGGCAGATATTCTCATGGTTCCCCCGGGAGATTTAGACGGTTGTGACAATCTAACGGTTGATTGCCCGCGCGTCGAGGGATGCTGTGTTCTGCTCGGCAGGATCCTTAGGCATATCGCTTCAAGGAACGGAATCATGGCACCTTCATTGGGATCGGATCTAATCTATGTTCGCGACAGTAACTGCTGCGAGAGTGGCCGAAAAGATGTAGGGGAGTCATGAGCACATTTACTCAAGTTGCCCCATTTTTTGTTTTCCCCGCCTTGGCCATGGTCATCGGTGTCTTTAGGTCCTGGCAGGGGTTGTTGGACCGGGAAAGGTATCTTGCCTGGGGGGTGGGTCTGGCCTTGGGAATCCCCGCGCTTGTGACCGGCATTGTCATGCTGACGCCTCATCCCGGCACGCCGAATGAGGCCGACCCGGGGCTGGGTTGGTTTGTGCTGGCGTGGACCAACGGCGTTCTTGGTGCCGCAGCTGTAGCCGCGATTGCGCTCCTCGACAAGATCTCAACAGACAGCCATGATTGTGCTGAGCCAACGGCAAGGGCCGCGACGGGAAAGTCAGACGGGTCGCACGTACATAGTCGATGCCGCCTGTGACTACTTCCTGAGCGGCGCCGAACCCCAGGAAGCCGACGGCGGGCCACGGTCGTTCGCTCAAAAGGACTGTTTCTCGAACCAGGCATTTGCTCTTGAGACCGCCCTGTCGATCTCTGCTGGAGGCCGTCCATGGAGAACGGCGAAGGCAAGCTGCTGGAGCCGAAAGGTATTCCGCCGGACGGAGGCCCGGCGCACCTCCGCAGCATCCGCAATGAGTGAAAGTTTTTTCCATCCGTTCCAAACACCCACGCAGGCGAGGTCGGTGGACAGGTCGCTTCGGGAAGACAGGTCCCAGTCGAGAACACCCGATACGCGCCCGCCCTCCCAGAAGACGTTGTGGCCCCCGAGATCGCCATGGGCAAACACTTCCTTGACTGGCTCAAGGTTCACCAACGCCCAGATCGCATCCATGGCTTGCCTCTGCACCTCCTGCTTCAGGCGTGGAAGTACCTCTTCGCGCTGGATCCGATACCACTCCGGCCCCCCACAAAATGCCAGAGGCTCAGCGAGCAACCCTGAGATTGGCTCCGTGGGAATGGATGACATCCGGGCGAGCAAGTCCTGTAGCTCTGATGGCTCACCTTCACCTGCAGGACAAGGTGAGCCGGGCACCAGTTCAACCGCAACGGCTGAAAACTCATTTAGCGTTACTACCGGGCCCAACGATCTGGGTACGTGGAATCCGATCGATACCGGAATGCTGTCTACTAGTTCCTGGCGCTTTCGCATCTCAACGTTCATGCGCGGATCGCGTCCGATCCGAACCGCAGCCGCCCCATGCAGCAGAACAACAATATGAGCTGACCCGATCTCTACAACCTGTCGCTGAGCCGCTTGTGCAGCCGGCGACAGGTCCTTAATAGCGATATCCACGATCGAGTGAAGAATGCCGTCTTCCATGCTCCCCATGACCCGAAACTAACAGGGCTCTGTCGCAGATGCGCGTTTTGCCGCTAGGCCGCAGCAGAAACAGGCATGGCGTTGCACCGCGTTGTTCCCGGCGATCGAGCGTCGCGAGCCGGTCCTTTACGGGACATTTGCGGCCTGAAACTCATTCCCATTTACAGACATCTTCGCTTGATTCATAGTCAAGGCATGAGAGTGGTCGGTATTCTCCCCGAAGACGCCCCCGATCCCCGTGTTGAATGGGCCGAAAACCTGAAGCGCATGCCTATTCCGGTGCTGGGGCTTGTACCCCAGCCGTCGCTGGAGGACACGGACTTAGTCAGCCTGAACTCCGCCATGGGGGAACATGGGTACAGCGAAATGACAGCGAGCATCACCTACACTCTCTGGCGAAACCCGGATGATCGCTCAGACCCGGTTAACCTCGCGGACCTCGACGAGGAGACCCGCAGATCGATCGAGGAAGTTCCGCCCTGGCCCCGGCCTCCGTGGCTGATCGAGCAGGTGGAGCGAATGCGCTATCCGCAGCTGTGGGAGGCCGTGCGAACCACTTGGCACCGCGAGCCGTCGGAGCGTTCTTCGGTTCAAAGCCTCCTGGCTGACCATGTCAACTACATCCTCATGAACCAGTACCGGCAAGAGCTCTGGCCAGGGGCCAACCCCTGGGACCAGCACGCACCCATAATTACCGGCCGGATGGTCAACGGCCACGCCAGGACCGTCGTCAACGGAGTCGATGTGCCCGGTGCAGAGGTCGATACCGACCCGTTCGTCTACGGCGTCGGAGCCCGCTTTACCGGCGGCGTCGTGACCGCCGTACTTCCACGCACTGAACTCAAATGGATCCAGGTCCGGTTTGCGACCCGAGGCTGACGGAGCACGCGACGCTAGTCGCTCTCAGGGTGCAGCGACGGATCCGCGCCGGTTTCGACCCATCGGGTGAAGGTGACCGTCAGACCATCCCGCGTGGGCGAGGCACAAAACGGACCGGCCGCGGCACTCGCGGTCTCGCTCAGGGGAGCGACGCGGATGAGGCGGAAAGGTTCATCGCCGGCGCGTGCCCTGATGGTGACAGCGTCACCGGATCTGCTCAACCGCACCGTGATGACCTGACCGATCCACTCCGGAACAGGTGCCACCGACCAGTCCGAGACCTCGTGCGTGACGACGGCACCAACCTGCGGAATCCCGTCGGAAACCTCGACGCCGGCCTTGATCCACACCGACTCCGAGACGTGCAGGAAGATTCCCGCCTGATCGAACTGCTCCGAGTAGTCCAGGAGAAACGAGACCTCCATTGCACCCTCAGCACCTAGCGGCGCAAGGAGAGCATGTGCGCTGTCATGGACGAACCCATACGAGGTGTACCTCCACGCATCACTGTGCCCGGCCGCGGTCACCTGCAGACAATTCCCGTCAGCGACGACTTGTATCGGCGGGTTACGCCACGTCCCCCGGCCCCAGGCAATCTGGTTTTCTTCGGCCTTTGTCATCGCGCTCAATCTCCCCGTGTGAGTCTTGAAATCCTTTTACATTGTCCAAGCAGTGGCGCATGGGCCTGCACTTGGGGCGATTCAGTAGCGGTCGTTGGGTGGCTAAGCCTGCCCCACTCGTTTCACGCTCCCATGAAGATAGTTGGTGAAGCCGAGAGGCTGATGCGGATTGGCTACTGGTGAGAGCCCTCGTCCGAGGCATTCTCCAACCAATCCCTTAGCCCGTGCCGAACAGCGAAGATACCGGCAAGCAGGGCGAGGGAAACAAAAAACCCGAAAAGGATTGCCGGGCCTCCAAACTTCGTCCAGGACAGGGCATGGGCACACACGCCGGCAAAGACCGCTGCCATGAACGCAAGCGAAGCCGCCATAACGTTGGTCCATCCGACTGTCCGGCTGTCCAGCGACCTTTCCGTCAGGACAGCGGAGACGAGCTGCCACGCTGCCACCAACGCCACTTCAAAACCAATGAACCCGACCGTAATTGCTGCGGTATAGGGGAAAGCGAGATACGCAGCTTCGGGAAATCTGCCGGCGTAGCTGTCACCCGCCTGCGGAATGAGAATGAGCTGAAGCAGTAGTGCTCCGAGAGCTAGGGCTGCGAACGCAATGCGCAAAGGCAGGGCTTCCTGCTTCGTCATAGCAACATCATCTTCCTATCTCACGGTTGTTTTGCCTGCTTTGGTGGGAGGGGCTCTTCAAGCCTTGCTGCAAACGCGATCAGAAAACAGACCAGCAGATGCTATTCCTGCGGGCCTGGTCCTCCAGGACCAGGGAGTAAAGATGGCCCGGTATCTGCTGACGCTGCCAGTCGCGCTCAGCACGCGCGGCGCCCCGTCCCTGATCGTGAGGTGCCGCCGCAGCAGCAGCCCTGATGGCATACGCGGCCGCCCCCAGATTATGTTCTGGAACGTGGGCGACACAGGCAGCCTGCCCGGCCGCGTACGCGGCGAACCGGGAAGCGCCACGCAACGGACGCGCAGCACCCATAGCGTGTCCGCCGGTTGCACGGGTAGCCATCATCTTCACTTCACCGCGCGTCCAGGCCCGTACAGCTTCAATCGCCCTACGCGGCCGATCATCCGCACGGTTTGATATCTCGAAGAGCTCTAAGACATGCTCTGCGCAGGTAGCCGCCCACAACGCCAGGAGCCGGTGATCGGCTTCCGTCAAAAGTCCTCCGCGTCGGACAGACACGAGACGAGGATCGCGGACAGCAGGGAGAATCATGGGACTGTTTTTACTCCTCCCTGTTCTGGCAGCGGCACAACATCCGGATGGTTTATCGCCTCATTATGCAACTGTGGGCGTCGTCGGCGCGGAACCAGGAACCGCTTCCTGGTTTGAGGTGGTGCTCCGGCGGCCGGGTGTCGTCATCAGTAGGATCACGCCCAGCACGGCGCCCCATATGGTGAGGGTGTCGAAGGCGAGGCGCTCGGTAATGCCAAGGCCCAGTGAAATCGATGGCCCACCGCTGATCGCATCGATGAAGAGAGCAAAGCCGGCGATCGAGAGTGCGAGACTCGTCAGGGTCAGGGCCGACGCCCAGCGTGCTGCCGTGCTGCCTTTGAGTGCGACGGCGAGGATGGCCATCCCGATCCACTGCATCAGGGCCTGGGCCAGGGCCGCGGCGTCATGAGCCTCAGGGTGAGTATCCCAGGGTAGGAAACCGACCAGCATCACAAGCGCACCGCCCGCGGCCAGGAAGGACATCGCGGTTTTCCCTGCCCGTTGCCGAGGCCAGGCCGACCACAGAAGGATGG
This sequence comes from Arthrobacter sp. Y3225209, assembly GCF_059090685.1. Classification (NCBI taxonomy): domain Bacteria; kingdom Bacillati; phylum Actinomycetota; class Actinomycetes; order Micrococcales; family Micrococcaceae; genus Arthrobacter; species Arthrobacter sp. Y3225209. The sequence goes on along the minus strand of NZ_JBNHFW010000020.1, from coordinate 8,404 downwards.
CTCCGGCAGCTATGAGGGCTCCATTGGCAATCGTGGAACCATTGGCGAGCAGATGACCGGGGGAGCAGATGTAGCGCTCGACGTGCGTGCCGGCGTCGAACGTCCTGCAGGCGGTCACGCCGAGATCGCTAATGAAATTTGAGGACCAGGAGTACGGGTTTGGCCACTGCGCTGCCGCGATTACCTGCGCCGGAAAGGTCAGGAGGCACAGCGTCCACAGCGCGGCGCCCCAACGAAGTCGTGTCATGCCCCGAGCATACAATACGAACGTATGGTTTGGTTCGGAGTAATCTCAAACCATGACTTCGGCGGGCGCCCAGCGCATTCTTACGGCTGTGCAGGACATTCTGGTTGAGCGCGGTCTTGAAGAGGTGACGATCCGCAACGTTGCTGCAGCCGCCGGCCTCTCGATAGGCGCCGTCCAGCATCACCATAAAACGAAAGACGATTTGATCATGGCGGCCATGAACGAGGTCTCCAGGAACTTCATCGAGCGGGTGGGCTGCGCAGTGCACCCGGAGGCATCGGCGCGGCAGAATCTGGACGCAGTGTGCAGGATTCTCGGGGGAGTGGACGACGAATCCCGCACCGCTTCGGTGATTTGGTTGTCCTACGCCTCGAAGGCGACAACCAGCAGTGCAGTTGCCAGCGCTCATCAGGCATCCTGGCGCCTGATGGAAGAAGGCCTGACAACCCTACTCCGGCAATGGAATCCGGACCTCGCCCCGGATGACGCCGCCATGCTCATGGCACTGCTCGATGGCCTGGCCATCGCCAGGGTAACTGAGACCGATCGAATGACATCTGAGCGGGCTCAGCGTCTCATCGACCAATACCTGGACGGGCTCGAACCTCAGCTCCAGGAACGCGTGGACAGTACCACCAGATAGCCGTCGGGATCAGCGATGGTGACCCCATGCTCGTCCCAATACGGATTGCGTGCGCTCACCCGCCGCCCGCCTGCATTCTCAATGCTCTCCAGAAGCTGGTCCTCAACCGGACCCTCAAGATAGAGAACCAGAAGGTCCTCCTCGCTAGGCGCGGGAGTAATTTCCCGGTCCAGAACCAGCTCGAGATGCCAATTTCCGCCCGGCCAGCCGATAAACGCCAGCTCCTCCAGCGTGCCGGTTTCACTGGGCTTCCGCCCTTCCAATGTCATACCGAAGCCTTGCACCCAGAAACGTATGGCGGCATCCATATCCTTGGTGGGCCGTGCAATTCTGATGTGGGCGGCAGCGAGGGAAGTCATATATGAAGGCTACAAGTGACATAGAGCAGTTCAGCGGGATTCGGGTGCCCTCCGCCCGGTAGTGTCTTGCGAAAGGTTGTCAGCACCGTCATGAAGTCCGGGTGTGGAGTCCGGGCGTGACGTCCCGCCCCGTTATGGAAGGCCCCGCACATGCCCTCACCGCTTGTCCCGCTTCCGCCCCGCCAGGTCGGGATTGCTGACGCGGCACAGTTCACCGGCACCGCACCGGAAACGATCCGTGAGTATCAACGGATTGGCCTGCTGGCCGAGCCCGCACAAGGCAGCGACGGCGGCGGCAGGTACGGCTATGAGGACATGATCCGGCTGCTGTGGATCCGCAAAATGGCCGACGCCGCGATGGCCGTGGATGACATCCGTGAAGTCTTTGCCGACCCGGCTCCTGCCGGTGACGACGACGGCGGCGATGCCGCCGCCGTCGTCGTAAAGCGCATGCGCACCGTGGAGGGCCGGATGGGCCTGCTCTCCGACGTCGTCACGGGACGCCTCAAGGAGCTGCCGGCGGGCTGGCTGCGCCAGGCGGAGTTGGACAGCCTGCTGGTCATGGAACGGATTTTTGGGCCGCTCGGAGCGGCCGTTAATGCCGGCCGTTACACCGTCATGGCCGCGCACCCGGGTCTGCGGGAGGAATCGGACCGCGTGGAGGCCGCGGAGGAAGCGCTCGATGACACGGTCGCCGTCGAGGACCCCCGCGTGGTGCAGGCCGCCGCTGACCGGCACGCTTTTGAAGGGAAACTGGACGCCGCCATCATCAATTCCGGCCAGGCGCAGAGCGACGATGAGCTCTTCGACTCCTGGGATGCCCTGAACCCCGCCGGCACGGCACGTGGGGAGGACGCCGGCGCGGGGGAAGCGTGCGTAAGCCTCATCGACGCCGTCAAAATGATGCCCTACGACTACTCCCCGGCCCGCCTGCGGTGCCTGGAACTAACCGCAGAGCTCGCCGCCAACGAGCCGAACGCGTCCCCGGCTGCGGCGGCTAAATAGCGGCTACGCCGTCGCCGGGTCCATGCTTGATAAGCGGGCCTGACGTGCCGCTGAGACGGGTGCCCTGCTCGGTGGTGGCGGCCATAACCAGCACGCCAAACTCGAAGCCTGAATACCGTGTGCGCTTAAACAGGCCGGCCTTCGGCTCGGCGTGCGCGCCGGGCCCGATAGCCGATACAAAAACGTCGCTGGCCTCGTCACCACTGGCAATGAAGGTCACCCGGCGCTCGTAGATCTCCGACTCGAAGCGGGCGTGCAGCTCAACGACGAACTCGCCACCGACTTCCACATCGGGATGCATAACGCTCCCGTCCCCCAAAGAGACTTCACCGGCGGGCTTCAGCGTTCCGTCAGGCTGGCGGACCAGTACTGTCGCACGGCCTTCCCGAACCTTGCCGTCTTTCGCCCATGCGACATCGTCACGGGGATAACTTCCCAGGGTCACCTCGGCTTTATTCACAACGCGCACCCCTTTCCGAAGCTGTAGGGCACAACGTTACGGCCTCCAGGGTTTCGGCTGTGCCGCGGCTCATCCATGGCGGGAAAGCGGTGTTTTTAAGTGCGCTCGTGCCGAAACTGAAATAAGGACAATACCCATAACGAGAGGAAGCTGGAGGAAAACAATCGCATTTATCGCCGGACTTTCGAAAGGCAGCTGATCGAAGAACTGGGCTATCCCCGTTACCACCAACATGAGATACGAAGTCTGCATGAGCACGAGATGGCGGGACATCCAAGTGGAGCTTCTCGGCCGCCGTAAAGGCTGGTAAACGGCGAAGCCCACAAGGACGAGGACCACCACTGATATGGCATGGAAGAGGCTGGGCCCGTTCCTTATCTCGTAGATGCCGAAGGAAGAAAATGCCATCACCGAGGCGGACGCAGCATACAGCCACCCCAACCTTCTATGGAGAGCTGTGCCCTTGCGCAGGACAAGCACGATAGCGCCAGCGAGCAGTGCAACGCTGACAGCGAGAACATGCAGGACCACCATGGTGTTGAGTATGACATCGAGCAGAACACACCCGGTGCCCAGCGGGGCGGGTCGGTTGCCGCACGCCCCGGACATCTGCCCGCCGACCCCGGGCAGCACACGTTCCGGCGGGAAGCACCACCAGTCCCGCTGCGCAGATCATCGGAGCTGAGCCTGGACGAGGAGCAACAGAACATGGGCAAGAACCGCCGACAACAGTCCGCCGGGGGGCCTTGCGGACAGGAGCTGACCGCAAGCCCTGCCACGCTGGGATCAGTACCAGATCGGACGAGCCCCGTGATCATCGAGCTCAGCACCGGACCGCCAATGAAAGGACCTGCCCCATGCGCATTCTCGTCACCGGAGCCACCGGCCAGGTCGGACGCCACCTCGTGTCTCAGCTACACGAGTCCGGGCACACGGTCCGTGCGCTCACCCGCAACCCCGCCAAGGCCGATCTGCCCGCCGGTGTCGAGGCGGTAGCCGGCGACCTGACCGGCATCACCAGCCTTAGATCGGCGTTCGAGGGCATAGACGCTATCCACCTGATCACCTTCGGCGGTGACGACGGCGAGGATCTCACGAACGGAGCGGAGATCGTTCGGCTCGCCGAGCGTTCCGGCATCAGCCGAGCCACGGTCCTAGGCGGCTGGTCACCCACCAGCATCGAAGGGGCCCTGAAGGCCAGCTCCATCAGCTGGACGATCGTGCAACCGGCCGAGTTCATGGGCAACGCCCTCGACCTGGCACCCGAGGTCCGTGCCTCACGCACGGTCTCCATGCTCGCCAACTACCCCAGCGCCGTCGTGCACGAAGCCGACATCGCCGCAGTGGCAGCCACGGCGCTCACCTCAGACGGGCACGGCGGCAAAGCCTATCCGCTGACCGGACCGGAGGCACTCACCACTGCTCAGCGAACACAGCTACTCGCTGAGTCAACCGGTGAGCCGATCAGGTTCGTTCAACTGAGTGAGGAGGCGGAGCGCGAGCGGCTTCGTGGCTACGGCTACGACGAGGACTATGTCGAGTTCGGCATCCAGCTGGCCGCCAACCCACCCGCAGCTGCCGGCACGGTCCTGCCCACCATTGAAGAGGTAACTGGACGCAGCCCGCGAACCTTTGCCCAGTGGGCCAGGGAACACGCCAACCAGTTCCGAGCCGTCTCTTGATCCGGGCGCATCCTCCCAGGGCGTCGACGCCGCCCTGGGAGGATGCGCGGGTCTCCGCCGAGACTGGGCGGCGAGGATGGCAATCATGGCAAAGCGGGCCGGCCGGTTGATGCGCAGTTCCGCGAGGATGCGGCGGACCGGAGCCCGTTTCATCCGCCCCGGCCAGCACCATGGCAGGTCGGTGCGCCTACCGGCCAACACTTTTTGTGCACCGGATTCCGCCCAAGTATTGCGCAGGGGCAGCAAACGGAAGCCAATAGCCCAATGACGACAGATTCCGGCACGGCCGCAGCAAAAACACCAACCGGGCTGAAGCGCGCCGTTGGCGTGCCGCTGCTGTTCGCGTTTATCGTGGGCGACACCCTCGGTGCCGGCATCTACACCCTCGTGGGGACCATGGCCTCCGACGTCGGCGGGGCTATCTGGATACCCCTGCTGATCGCGCTGGTGGTCGCGCTCCTCACTGCCGCAACCTACGCGGAACTGATCACCAAGTACCCGCACGCCGGCGGAGCCGCCCGCTATGCTGACCGGGCTTTTGGCATCCCCTATGTGTCATTCCTGGTCGGCTTCCTGATGATGGCCTCCGGAATTACCACGGCTGCCGCGCTGGCGAACGCCTTCGCGGCCGACTACCTGACGGCGCTCATCGATGTGCCGGCAGCCCCCGCCGCGGTTGTCTTCATCATCCTGCTGACCCTGATCAACCTTCGCCAGGATTGCGCTCCTCACCCAGCAATCCGCGGCTATCTGGCTCAGTGCCGCCGTCTACGTGCGATCGGATCCTTGTTGTTCCTCGCTGCCCGTGCGCAACGCAAGCACGAGGACCGGGTGAACGCCGGCTAACCCGCACCCCGCTCAGCCTGGGGCATGCAGCATCCGTTCGACGGCGGTGACAACCGCCTGCCGGCGGGCGGCAACCTCCTCACCACGGGTCGGGTTCTCCGCGAGACCAGTCAGACCCTCCGGTGAAAGCTGCCAGGCCTGCGCTATGGCGTAGATAAACACCAGAATGTCGACGGCGGAGAGTGGGTGGGCGGCAGCCGTAGCGACGGAGAGGGTCTTGCTCCGGTAGGTATCGCCCGGCTCCGCGGTGGCTTCGGGCCGTTCAAGCCGGGCCCACATGCTGAGGCGGAGGACTTCCGGGAAGCGCTGGTGATGGTCGAACACGTCTCCGGCCCAGCCTGCGAGGTCCTCGGAGCGCGGCGGGACATTCTCTGCCATACGGCGCAGGGCGTCCGCGACGGTGGCATCAAACAGGCCGCTTTTGCTGCCGTAGTATGCGTAGATCATCCGGACGTTGCTCCGTGCCTGGGCAGCGATCCGCTCCACACGCCCGCCGGCCAGGCCGTGGGCCGCGAACTCGATGGTCGCCGCGGAGAGAATCCGCTCCCTCGTAGCTTCGGCGTCGCGTGCCATGCGGTTCCCCCTGATCAGGTCTTGACGGGCCCGTGCCCGGACACTAGCTTAGCGGTAAGTATCCATTTACTTACAGGAGACGACATGACCCGCATTGCCCTCGTCACCGGAGCCAACCGCGGACTCGGACGAGCCACCGCGCTCGATTTGGCGCGGAACAAAATCAACGTCGTCGCCGCGTCGCGGAACGGTGCAGGTGACGTCGTGGACGAAATTACCGACGCCGGCGGAGAAGCCATCGCCGTCCGGCTGGACGTCTCGGACCTGTCCTCCATCGAAGCGGCCCGTACCGCAGTGCTCGACGGTGTTGGGGAGAAATGGGACGCCGACACTCTCGACGTGCTGGTCAACAACGCCGGAGTTGGACTGTTCGCGCCGCTCGGCGGCATTACTGCCGAAGACTTCGAGACCACGTTTGCGGTCAACGTCCGGGGTCCGCTGTTCCTCACGCAGGCCTTCCTGCCCCACTTGTCGGACGGGGCGAGCATCGTGAACGTGTCGAGTTCGCTCAGCCGGCACGTGAGTCCGGCGACCTCTGTCTATGCGGCGTCGAAAAAGGCACTAGAGGCACTGACCCGCAGCCTCGCCGTCGAACTGGGTCCGCGAGGCGTCCGGATCAACTCGATTGCGCCCGGGCCCACCGCGACCGACTTCAACGGCGGAGCCATGCGCGATGACGAAACCATGCGCGCGGCACTGTCCGGGCAGACCGCCCTCGGGCGGGTGGGCAGGCCGGAGGACATTGCCGACGCGATTGCGGCCATGGTCTCCTCAGAATTCCGTTGGGCAACGGGGGAGCGGTTCGAAATCTCGGGCGGCGTGCTGCTGTGACCGGACCCTGCCTCCCCGGCACGGCGCGTTCGCCTACTCCGTCCGCTCCCATGGCAGCAGACCGTCGTCGAGGACAGGGTTGAGCGGGACCATAACCACCGGACGATGCTGGCGGTGGGATAGCTGCACGGCTACGGAGCCGGTGAAAAACTCCTCAACGGAGCCCCGGAAACCGGCTTCCCGGGTGCCGACCACAATCATTGCCGCGTCCAACTGCTGCGCCAGCCGGGCAAGCTGCTGTGCCGGCCCGCCGGCCAGCGCCCGGACGGACCATTTCACCGGGTGGGGATCCAGGATCCCCGCAATCTCTGCCCGCAGCCCGGGATCGATCTCCTCTTTCTCGGTGAAAGGCAGGTCCGGATTCAGCGGCGTCGACACCACCGTTCCGTCGGACCGCTGCTCCACCTGCTCGCTGGAGTCGTCAACATGGGCGCAGACCAGATCTGCACCGAGCTGGTCGGCCAAGCCTGCCGCCGCCTCGACTACCGCTGCAGCAGTGCCGGTCTCGACGCCAACCAGGACCTGGGGCTTGGAGTTGCTCATGAAGGTGACTCCTTATGTCTGGACCGGCGGCACGTCCGGGCCGACGGCCTCATGGGTTGCGGCGGTGCCGGTACCGGGTTAATCGGATCTGCTTCAAAGGCTCATCGTCTAAGGAAAAGGTGCCACACCGTCCCGGGTTTGTGCACCGGCTGGGCATGATGCCGGCTCGCAAGGCGCGGATTGGTGGTTGCTGCCCTTTCCCGCCGGCTCAGCCAGTCTTGTGCCGGCGTCGGACGGTGAGGACCGCGAGCGGAAGCAGGACAGCGGTGGCGAGGACGGAAAGCACGGGGAAGCTGCTGGCGGCGAGCAGCGGGCCGGCGGCGAAGGCGGCCACGGCGCCGCACAGGTTTGCGAGGGCGTCGACGCCGCCCTGGGAGGATGCGCGGGTCTCGGTTGAGACGACCCGGCTGAACAGGGCGGAGCCGGCTACGTTGATGAATGACCAGCCGACGCCGAGCAGGAACAGCGACACCATGATCCAGCCGGTGTCCGCAGGCCGGAGGGCACCGATCGTTGCCGATGCTGTAAACACCAGGATGCCCGCCACGATGCTGGGCCGGTGGCCGTGGCGGTCCACAATGAATCCGACCAGGGGTGCCAGCGCGTACATACCGGCGATGTGCAGGCTGATCGTGATGCCGATAACCGTGATCGATCCGCCCTGGTGCGCAAGATGCACCGGGGTCATCGTCATGATCGACACCATCACCACCTGGGCGGAAAGGATGGCAATCATGGCAAAGCGGGCCGGCCGGTTGATGCGCAGTTCCGCGAGGATACGGCGGACCGGAGCCCGTTTCTTCCCGGCCGGTGCCGCGGGGGAGGGGACACTGGCCTGCAGGGTCAGCAGGGGGTCCGGCTTCAGCCGGAGGAACACAACGACGCCGGCCAGGGCCAGGCAGGCGGCGGCCACCAGGAACGCCCCGGCGAACACGGAGAGTCCGGTAGCCCGGTGGATGATCTCGCCCGGCACCCCCAGGTTCGGGCCGAGCACGGAACCGATGGTGCCCACCCACACCACCAGGGCCAGGGAGCGGCCCTTGTGGTGCGGCTCGGCAAGATCGGTAGCAGCGAACCGGGCCTGGAGGCTGACAGCGGACCCGGCGCCGATCAGCAGCAGCCCGATGAACAGCGGCACCACCAGGCTCCACTGGGCCGCCGCGACCAGGAGTGCTGCGCCGGCCGCGGCGGTCCACCACCCGGTGGCCAGGGCGA
>NZ_JBNHFW010000019.1:0-63637 GCF_059090685.1 Arthrobacter sp. Y3225209 | reverse complement strand
CTCCGCCCGGCTCCGCGCAGCGGCCAGCCGGGCATCGGTCTCCTCCACCGCGGCCTGGATCTCGATGAGCCCCGGCGCCGAGGCTGATCCGCCGCGGGCCCTGAACACGGACAGCACGTCCCCGTCGGAGGTCACGGCGGTTACCCCGGGCCGGGCGGATACCAGTGCCGCGGCATCATCCAGACTCTCCACTGCCACGGTGTCTGCCAGCAGCTGGTTCAGCGCTGCCTGGATCCTGGCATCGGCACTGATCAGGGACAGTAGCGGCACTGCCCCTGGCGCAAGGTCAGGGCCGTCGGCGGCGGACAGGCCCGTGTGCCCGGCAGGAAGTCCGCCCAGCAACAGCTCGACCTGCCCGTCGCCGGTATCCTTGAGGTGGCGCAGCGCCCGGGCAGCGGCTGCCAGGTCATCCACCGCGAGCGCTTCCGCGGAAGCGCCCAGGGCCGCCTCGACTGCCCTCTCATACCCCGGCTTGACGCTGATCAGATCGGCCAGCGGCGCCAGCAGTCCCGCAACGCCGGCCTCACGCAGTGCCCCGCTGCCGTCGCGGCGGTCCAGCCCCACGGCGAGCGCCTCCCTGCGCGCCGAGAGGGTCTCGATTTCGCGCACCGCTTCATTGCGGGTGTCCAGCAACTGCTCCAACGCATCCCGGGCGGCCGCCAGGTCTGCCTCGGCCGCCTCATAGCCGGCGTCGAGGTCCGCTTCACCGGCTTCGTCACCGGCAACGGACGCCTCAAGCTGCTCAAACTCCGCCTGCGCGGTTGCCCGGCGCTCCCCCGCTGCCGTGATTGATCCCTGCAGCTGCTCCAGTTCGGCCTGCGCGGAAGCCAGCCGGGAGCGGGCAGCATCTTCCTGCCCGGACAGCCGGGCCAGCCCTTCGCGGCGGTCCGCCGCCGCACGGAGCACGGCCGCCAGGCGTTTCTCCTCGGCAGCGGCCTCCTCCTCGGCGTCCTCACGGATTTCGACGGCGTCCTCCAGCCGTGCCTGCCGGTCGCTGATGTCCGCTTCAAGTGCGGCGGCCTCGGCCCGTACCCGCTCCGCGGAGGCCAGCAGCTGCTCCGGGTCCCGTCCGGAACCGGCTGTGGGCTCTTCGGTCCCCAGCAGCCGGGCACGTTCAGAGGCCAGTGCGCTGAGCGAACGGAACCGTTCCTGCAGCGAAGAGAGCTCATACCAGGTCTCCCGGGCGGCGTTCAGCGCCGGAGCCGCCTGGGCGGCCAGTGTCTCCAGCTCCGCCTGCCGTTGCCGGCCGGCCGCTACCGCTTCTTCAACCTGCGCACGCCGTGCCTTGAGTGCCGCTTCATCTGCAGCTTCTTTTTCGTAGGAGGCCTTCAGGGTGGCCAAATCATCGGCGAGCAGGCGTGAGCGGGCGTCGCGGACGTCCTGCTGCACGGTCTTGGCGCGGCGCGCCACGGCCGCCTGCTTGCCCAGCGGGCCGAGCTGGCGGCGCAGTTCGGCGGTCAGGTCCGTCACGCGCGCCAGATTCGCCTGCATGGCCTCAAGCTTGCGCAGCGTTTTTTCCTTGCGGCGGCGGTGCTTGAGGATGCCGGCGGCCTCCTCGATAAACCCCCGGCGTTCCTCGGGCGTCGCGTGCAGCACCTTATCCAGCTGGCCCTGCCCGACTATGACATGCATCTCACGGCCCAGGCCCGAGTCGGAGAGCAGTTCCTGGATGTCCAGCAGCCGGCAGGGGCTGCCGTTGATGGCGTACTCGGAGCCGCCGGCACGGAAAAGGGTGCGCGAAATAGTGACTTCGGAGTATTCGATCGGCAGCGCGCCGTCGGCGTTGTCGATGGTCAGCGATACCTGTGCCCGGCCCAGGGCCTGCCGGCCCGAGGTACCGGCAAAGATCACGTCCTCCATCTTGCCGCCGCGCAGTGTTTTCGCGCCCTGTTCCCCCATCACCCAGGCCAGGGCATCCACCACGTTGGACTTCCCGGAACCGTTGGGGCCCACCACGGCGGTTACGCCGGGTTCAAACTCAAAGGTGGTGGCCGATGCGAAGGACTTGAAGCCTCGCATGGTCAGGGTCTTCAGATGCACTGGGGTTAATCTCTCCTGCCGGGGTTGATCTCCTAAATCTACGCGGTTAGCGTCAAAATTCCGCTCTACTCGGAGAGCGTAATCCGCCGTTTCCCTGCTGATTCGCGGGGCCGGAAAGTACGCTGATAAATGAGTCATATGATTTTAGGGCGTGGATGCAGGCTTCACGGCGGCCGCCAGCGCGATAGTCACATCATCAGACAAGGCAGGCATTTTGACCGGGAACTTCAACTTCCAGCACTCCAACTCGGCCATCCTCAGCGTTAACAGCGTTGAAGCTCCGGTGGTCATGACGTCAAGTTCCTTCGACGAACGGCTTGAGCCTTCTCTGAAGCGGCTGCGTCTTTCCAAACGGCTGTTGGAACGGGTTGCCGGAGTCAGCGAGCGGCGGTGGTGGGCCCCCGGTTCCGCGTTCGACGACGGCGCGATCGAAGCGGGCGCGAAGGCGCTGGCGGAGTCCGGCGTCGAGGCCTCCCAGATAGGCCTGCTGATCAACACCTCGGTCACCCGCCGGAACCTTGAGCCATCCGTTGCAGTGAAGATCCACAACGGACTGGGGCTGCCCTCCTCCGCAATGAACTTCGACCTGGCCAACGCGTGCCTCGGATTCGTCAACGGCATCACCCTGGCCTCCAACATGATCGACTCAGGGCAGATCAACTATGCCCTGATTGTGGCCGGCGAAGATTCCCAGGGCGTGCAGGAAGCCACCTTCGAGCGGCTCAACCGTCCCGATTCCACCCGCGAGGACTACCTGCGCGAGTTCGCCACCCTCACCCTGGGCTCCGGCGCCGCGGCAGCGGTCATCGGCCGGGCAGATAAGCACCCCGGCTCACACCGGATCCTGGGCGGTGTTTCGCGTGCCGGAACCCAGCACCATGAACTGTGCGTGGGCGGCGTCGACGGCATGTACACGGATACCAAGGGCCTGCTGGACGGCGGGCTCGAGCTGGTAGTGGAAGGCTGGAACGAGGCACAGGAAAACGGCTGGAACTGGACCGGCATGGACCGCTATGTCACCCACCAGGTGTCCAACTCCTACACCAACGCCATCATCAAGGCCGTGGACCTGGACCGTGAAAAGGTGCCGATCACCTTCCCGAACTGGGGCAATGTGGGGCCGGCGTCGCTGCCGATGACCCTGGCCCAGGAAGCGCGGACCCTGAACCCCGGCGACCGGGTGCTGTGCATGGGCGTGGGCTCCGGGTTGAACACCACGATGATGGAGATCGCGTGGTAGAAGAGCTCTGGCCCGGCGTTTCCTCAGCCTGGTCCACGTTTATCCGTGTGCCCTCCACCGCCGCCGTCGACGTTCCCGGCCGGGTCCACAAGTGGCACATCCTCGATAACGGGCCCCAGCTCGCCGCCGACGGTATCGAACCGGCGGGGACCCTGCTGTGTGTGCACGGCAACCCCACCTGGTCCTACCTCTGGCGCAGCCTGCTGGCCGCCGCGTCCACGGCGGAGAAGCCGTGGCGCGTGGTGGCCGTTGACCAGCTGGACATGGGCTTTTCCGACCGCACCGGCGTGTTCCGCCGCCTCGAGGACCGGATCACGGACCTTGGCAACCTGACGGATGCCCTGGGCATCACCGGTCCGGTGGTCACCGTCGGCCATGACTGGGGAGGCGTGATTTCCCTCGGCTGGGCGCTGCGGCACCGTCGCCAGCTGGCCGGAACCATCCTGACCAACACAGCAGTGCATCCGGCCGGGTTCTCCCTCCCGCCCGCCCTGAAACTGGCCTTGCATCCGGCCGTCCACCCGTGGGGCACCCGCAGCACCGACGCCTTCATCCGTGTCACGCACGCCCTGGCCCAGCCTGCCCTGAGCGCACCGGTAAAGGACGCCTTCGCACTGCCGTACCGCAGTGCCGTGCGCCGGCAGGGTGTGGCCAACTTCGTCGCCGACATCCCGGCCGATGAAACGCACCCGAGCTGGCGTGCGCTCAACGCCGTGGCGGACGGGATCCGCCGCTTGAACGTTCCCTCCCTGGTTCTTTGGGGTCCCAAGGACCCGGTGTTCTCCGACCGGTACCTGCGTGACCTGCTCGAGCGCATGCCGGCTTCTTCCGTCCACCGGTTCGAGGGCGCCAGCCATCTGCTGCCCGAAGACGTGGATATCGCCTCCCCTGTTTTCAGCTGGCTAAAGACTGCCGTGGAAACGCCGGCGAATACCTCGCTGCGGCGCAGCGATCCGTTCCGTCCCATGCTGGCCGAACTCGACGAGCGGGCGGGCGACACCAGCGCCGCCGTCGTCGACATGGCGCCGCTGGACGGAAACGACACCGGCGCCGGTCCCCGCACGCTGTCCTGGGCAGGCCTCGCCGAACGGGTCAACGCCCTGGCCGCCGGTCTGGCCGCAGCCGGGGTCCGTCCCGGGACCCGGGTGAACCTGCTGGTGCCGCCTGGCATAGAACTGACCTCGCTGATTTATGCCTGCCTGCGCCTGAACGCCGTCATTGTGGTCGCCGACGCCGGGCTGGGTACCAAGGGACTGGGCCGGGCGATCAAGGGCGCAGGTCCGGCCTTCCTCATCGGCATTGACCGTGCCCTGATCGGTGCCCGGGCCTTCGGCTGGCCGGGGATCCGGATCAGCGTTGATGAGCTCACCCCGGCCCGTAAGCGCCTCCTCGGCGTTCAGCACTCGGTGGCCGAACTGATTGCCGACGGCGCCGGCTCCGACGTTCCGTGGCACCCCGTGGACCCCGACGCCGACGCCGCCGTGCTGTTCACCTCCGGCTCCACCGGGCCGGCCAAGGGTGTGGTCTACACGCACCGGCAGCTGGCTGCGATGCGCGACGCCATCAGGAACACCTACAACCTGCGTGCCGGCACGTCCCTGGTGGCCGGGTTCGCTCCGTTCGCGCTCCTCGGTCCCGCCCTCGGTGCGACGTCGGTGACCCCGGACATGGATGTCACCTCCCCGCGCACGCTGACGGCCGCGGCCCTGGCCGATGCCGCCGTGGCTGTGAACGCCACCACGATCTTTGCTTCTCCGGCGGCGCTGGCCAATGTGCTGGCCACCTCCGGCAGCCTGGACGCGGCGCAGAAGGCCGCACTGGAACAGGTGGAACTGCTGCTGTCCGCCGGCGCCCCCATCGCCGAACCCCTCCTGGCCCAGGTGCAGGAGCTGGTACCCGGCGCTTCCCTGCACACCCCCTACGGCATGACGGAAGCCCTGCCGGTGACCGACATCAGCCTGGAGGGCATCCGTTCGGCAGGCTCCGGTAACGGCGTCTGCGTGGGAACACCGGTGTCCGGTGCCCGGGTAGCCATTGCCGAAGTCCTTCCGGACGGCTCGGTGGGCAGCGAACCGCTAACAGCCCCGAACCGCACGGGTGAAATCCTGGTCAGCGCCCCGCACGTGAAGGACCGGTATGACCGGCTCTGGATTACCGAGTCCCGCAGTTCGTCGATTCCCGGCTGGCACCGCACCGGCGATGTCGGCCACCTCGACGACGACGGCCGGCTCTGGGTGGAGGGGCGCCTCGGACACATCCTCACCACGGCCGAGGGTGTGCGCACGCCGGTGGCCGGGGAACAGGCCGCCGAAAGCGTAGACGGCGTGGGCCGTGTGGCCGTCGTCGGCGTCGGTCCCGCCGGCGGGCAGGTCCCCGTGGCCGTTCTGGAAACCTCTCCCCCGGTCCGCCGGGCAGGGCCCGCGGATGCCCAACTGGCTGCTGCTGTGCGCTCCCGGGTTCTTGAGCTCTGCGGGTACGACCTGGCCGCGGTGCTGGTGCTGCCGGCCATGCCGACCGATATCCGGCACAACTCCAAGATTGACCGTACTGCTCTGGCAGGCTGGGCATCACGGCTGCTGGCCGGTGGTCCGGTGCCGAAGCTGGGCAAACGCGGCAAGGGTGGCCCTGCCGTTCCTGCCGTCGCTCCGGAGGGCAACGCCGCGGTACCGGCTTTTGAAGGAGCATCGCGATGACCAACAGCTCTGCTCCCGGCGTATCTGCGCCCAGCGAACCTGCACCCCGCGAACCTGCACCAAGCGATTTCGTCCCCCGCAACGTCCTGGTGACGGGCGCCAGCGGTCTGCTCGGCGGTGCCGTGGCCGACCTGCTGGCCGCCCAGGGGCACAAGGTCCGGACCTTCCAGCGCCGTCCGGGTCTGGATGGCACCGATTTCGTGGCCGGCTCGGTCTCGGATCCTGACGCCGCGGCCCGCGCCGTGGAAGGTATGGACGCCGTCATCCACCTTGCTGCCAAGGTGTCCTTCACCGGCGAGTGGCACGAGTTCGAGGACACCAACATCCTGGGGACCCAGATTCTTCTCAAGGCTGCCCGCGCTGCCGGGGTACGCGACGTCGTTTTTGTTTCCTCGCCCTCGGTAGCGCACTTCGGCGAACCGATTGCCGGTGCCGGGGCGGGCACTGCCGATCCGGCACGTGCCCGGGGCTTCTACGCTGCGTCCAAGGCCGAGGCAGAGCTGCTGGCCCTGGCATCCAATTCCCCCGATTTCCGGGTCACAGCCATCCGGCCCCATATTGCCTGGGGTCCCGGCGACACCCAGCTGGTGGAGCGGGTGATTGACCGTGCCAGGTCCGGACGCCTTCCCCTGCTCGACGCCGGAGCCGCCCTGATCGATACCACCTATGTCGACAACGCCGCCGCTGCTATTGTCCGCGGGCTCGACCGGATGGACGCGGCCCAGGGCAAGGCCCTTGTGGTGACCAACGGGCAGCCCCGTCCGGTGGGTGAACTGATTGCCGGTATCTGTGCCGCTGCGGGTGTGAAAGCTCCGGGGTGGAGTGTGCCCGGCAGGATTGCCCGGAAGGCCGGAAGCGTGATCGAGCGTGCCTGGCTGGCTGCGGGAAAGCGCGGGCTGGTCCATGACGAGCCGCCGATGACCCGTTTCCTCGCCGAACAGCTTTCCACCTCGCACTGGTTCGATCAGAGCGAGACACGCGCCGTCCTGGACTGGACTCCCGAGGTGTCCATCGAAGACGGCATGGCCCGGCTGGCCGAGCACTACGGCGGCCGCGCCCCCAACTCCTAGGATGAGTGTTGTGAACAGCCTGCAGACGATCGATTCCTGGCCGGTGGATACCGCCGCTGCCGCTGTGGTGTCCGCTGACGGTGAGGTGCTGGGAACCGCCGGCGACCAGGACCGCCGCTTTCCGCTGGCTTCCGTCACCAAACTGCTCAGCGCCTACACCGTGCTCATTGCCCTGGACGAGGGGGCGCTGGAGCTTGACCAGCCTGCCGGGCCGGAAGGGTCCACGGTTCGGCACCTGCTGGCCCATTCCGGCGGCTACGACTTTGGCGAGCGCACGGTCCGTTACACGCCGGGCACGCGGCGGCTGTATTCCAACGCGGGCTTTGAAGTGCTCGGTGAAAAGCTGGAAAAAGCTACCGGCATCGCCTTCGCCGAGTACATGCGCGAAGGGCTGCTGGTTCCCCTGGGCATGGCCGCCACTGCGTTGGAGGGCTCCCCGGCTGCCGGGGCGGTTTCTACTGTCGCGGACCTGAGCCGGTTTGCGGCCGAACTGCAGTCGCCCGTCCTGACCGATCCAGGCAGGCTGGAGGAGGCCAGCCAGGTGGTCTTCCCGGGTCTGACCGGAGTGCTTCCGGGTTTTGGCCGGCAAAAGGAGAATGACTGGGGACTGGGATTCGAAATCCGTGATCACAAGTCGCCGCACTGGACGGGGGCCAACAGCTCCCCCAAAACCTTTGGCCACTTCGGTCAGTCGGGAACGTTCCTGTGGGTTGACCCGGACGCGCAGGCTGCTGCCGTGTGCCTCACCAACCGGGACTTCGGTCCGTGGGCAGCAGAGGCCTGGCCTCCGTTCACGGATGCGGTCCTCGCGGAACTCGCCGGGCGCTAGGCTCCGGTGTAGGCGTCGGCGTCGGTGCCGGTGCCGGTGATTCAGTCCTATGCCGCCCATACGAGATCGGTGATTCCCACTTCGAGGGTCCCGGTGGGCTGATGCTCTCCGCCGCCGCTTCCGGGCAGCGGTGGCGCGGTGGACCGGTAAGTGTGCCCGGTTGGCGTGGTGGTCTCGACGGTGTGGGACCCAAGGATGGTGTGGGATCCAAGGACGGTGTGCGATCCCGGCTCGTCAGCTACTCGGGTCTTCCAGTCAGGTGCTTCCTTTGCTTGGTTGCACGTCTCGCAGAGTCCCTGCCCGTTAGCAGCACTGGTCGGACCGCCTCGCTTATGCGGCCGGATATGGTCCGTATGCCGGATCGGCGCCCCGCACCACGGCATCCGGCAGGTCTGGTCGCGGGCAGCAACAAACCGTGCCAAGGACTCGGGGAACAACCTGGCTCGGGAATCCATCGCAATCAACTGGCCGGTAGCAGGCTCGGCGTAAAGCCGCTTAATCCAGCGTTCGGCCTGTTTCTCCTCGGTTCCCGCGGTCTCCCGCTCCCTTCTGGTGCGGCTGGACTTCCCGGCCAAGCTCGTGCCCCGCACCAAGTCCCTGGCCCACTGCGCCGGAACCGGACCATATCCCGGCACGATGGCCGGCTCGGAGTCCCCGGCAAGCAGCGTCCGGTCCGACATCACCAGCTGCACCTCGACCTTCATCCCGTTGGCATCCGCCTCTCCGGTAATCCGCGCCACGAGGGTGTCGGCCATGATCTGACCCCGTCCCCTGGCGTCCCCGGCAGCACGGAGCCGGTCCGCTTCGCGCGATAAGGCAGCGTATACGCCAACGCCCTGGGCCACAGGAAGCAGACCGGTCAGATACGTCATGGTGTCCGGAGCCGGGCGGCAGGAGACGAACCGCTCGGAGGCGGCCTTGGCAGCCCGCCGAACCGCCGGCTGCGGATCCAGCCGGTAGGCGGCACTTCTGGCGCGGGCAATAATCTGGCGGTCGCCCAGTCCCTCAAGCACACGGGGGTCCCCGGCTACTTCCTCATCCACCCGTTGCCGGTCCTCCAAGGTCAGGCATGCTGTCTCCCGAACCAGCAACGTTGCCCGCCATTCGCTGATTGTCCCGCTCGTAAGGGCCTGCAGAGTGCAGGGCATCTCGGAGACCAGTGCCGTTGCGAAACCCAGGAGCCGTCCTCCGCGGTTGGCCGACTCCCTACGTGCCAGGGCAATCTGTGACGCAACACCGCGGCCCAGATCTTCGCGCGGAACTCCCGCTGCGGCCTGCTTCCGGCGCTGGGAAGCATCAAAGGCCACGGCGGCCCGAGCCTGGGCAGCAGATGCGGCGGCTTTTAGCTCCTCGAGCGCCCGGATCCGGTCAATGAGTTCGGCATCCTCCGCCAGCGCCGGCGTTACCTGTCCGGCAGGGTCAGACTCAGCCAATACCTCCACCCATCCATACACCGCGGCACTGCCGGCAGTGGCCGGCGCCCGGTGTTCCTGGGGGGAAGAGTATTCGAACATGTGTTCGAGTGTAGTCGTGAAAAGAGCAGCGAAACAGGGCGAAAGTACCTGTTCCGCTACCCGTTTTTCCCGCCTTCAGCGAGTGCGCAAACCCCGAACACCGACGCCGTACCGCGCCGAAACAGTGTGCCGGAAATTGCGACCCCGGGCGGACGTAACTCGAATGCCCTCACCAGACCAAAGAGCACTCGCGGCGGGTGCCATCTGGCAAAATCGAAGACCTGGACGGTCACCCGATCCAGTTCGTGCAACAGGCGTGAAACCTACCAGCGCCCGTTCCGCGGCTTCGGCTGGCAGACCGGACACGAATAAGAGGACCGGTTCATAAAGGAGTCCCGGCGGATCAGGGTGTTCAGCCCCAGCTCAGCGCACCTCGGGCAGGGCTCACCTTCGCGGCCGTAGGCGTTCAGGGACCGGGCGAAATACCCCGAGGCGCCGTTGACATTGACGTACAGCGAATCAAAGCTGGTTCCTCCGGCGGCCAGGGCACGGGTCATCACGTCCCGCACCGCTTCCACCAGCCGCAGCGCGTCGGCGCGCCGCATCGTGTCGGTGGCCCGGGCAAAGTGCATCCGGGCCGCCCAGAGGGATTCGTCGGCATAGATGTTGCCCACACCGGAGATCAGGCCCTGGTCCAGCAGGGCACGCTTGATTCCGGTCCGGCGGGAGCGCAGCCGGCGGTAGAAATCATCAAAGGAGAAGGCCGGGTCCAACGGATCACGGGCAATATGCGCCGCCTCCGCAGCCACCAGAGGCAATCCGGTCTCGGAAAGCCCGCCGGGTTCACCGTCGGGCGTGGGGACCAGGTCGGTGAGGAACACTCCCCCGAAGATCCGCTGGTCCACAAACCGCAGCTCCGAGGGCATTGGCGTTCCGGCAGCGTCAGTGGCAGGGCTGAGCGTAAAGCGGACCTTGAGGTGCTTTTCATCGGGCAGGGAGGAATCCTCCATCAGCAGCTGCCCGCTCATCCCGAGGTGCGCCATCAGCGCCAGGTGCGGGACGCCGTCGTCGTTCCCGGGGCCGGCGACGGCGGATTCCTCCACCAGCGGCAGCCACAGGAACTTGCCGCGGCGGACGACGTCGGTGACAACTGCGCCTTCAAGGTTGCCGGCGAGGTCCTCGGGGCCGGCGGCATGGCGCCGCACGGAACGCGGATCCAGGATCCGGACACCGGTGATGGTGCGCCCGCGGACCCATGATGCGAGTCCGCGGCGGACCACCTCGACTTCGGGGAGCTCTGGCACAGCCGGGGCCTTTAGGAACCGGCAGCCGCGGCGTCGGTCTTTTTGGCGTTGATCATCTTCCAGGAGGCAGCGGCAGCTTCCTGCTCGGCTTCCTTCTTGGAGTGTCCGGTCCCGGAGCCGTACGGCTTGTCCCCAATGTGGAGCACAGCCACAAAGCTGCGCGAATGGTCGGGGCCTGAGCCGGAGACCCGGTACTCAATCTCGCCCATTTTCCGGCTGGCGGCTATTTCCTGGATGCTGGTCTTCCAGTCCGTGCCGGCGCCGAGGGCGTCGGCGTCGGCCAGCAGCGGGCCAATCAGGCGCATCACCATCTGCCGGGCGGTTTCAATGCCGTGGTCCAGGTACACGGCGCCGATTACGGCCTCCGTGGTGTCTGCCAGGATGGAGGACTTGTCCCGGCCGTTGGTCAGTTTTTCACCCTGCCCCAGCAGGATGTACTCCCCCAGCCCCAATTCGCGGGCAATACCGGCGAGGGCGCGGGTACTCACGACGGCGGAGCGGCGCTTGGCCAGTTCACCTTCGGAGAGATCAGGATTATCCCGGTAGAGCGCATCGGTTACCGAGAACCCCAGAATTGAATCGCCCAGGAATTCCAGGCGTTCGTTCGTGGGGATGCCGCCCTGCTCATAGGCATAGGAACGGTGCGTGAGTGCAAGACGAAGCGTCCCGGCGTCGATATCGACACCGAGACGCTTCATAAGCTCTTCAGTATTCTTCACTTTTTGGATACAACCCGAAAAGCAGTATTCACGGACCCGCCTGCAGCAACATCCCTAGGGGTGTACATAGCGGACCCGAACACTGGTCTTAGACGTCCGCGACCTTGCGGCCCTTGTATTCAAGGAACAGCGCGGTGCCGGCGGAGTCGGTTACGACCTTGGCCTGGTGCGGCAGGCTATAGGTGACGCGGCCGTTCTCCACGGTCTTCACCAGGTTGGGCGCGGTCGCCTTCCACTGGGACCGGCGTGCACGTGTATTCGCGCGGGACATTTTCCGCTTCGGAACAGCCACGACTAACTCTCTTCTCTCTCGTCTGACTCTGTACTTGGTGCCGCAGTATCTTCTGCGGCGGTGCCGGTCAGCCCGGCGAGGGCTGCCCAGCGAGGATCCATGACTTCATGGTGGTGACCCGGATCCTCTTCAAGGCGCGCTCCGCATTCGGAGCAAAGGCCTTCGCAGTCTTCCCGGCACACCGGCTGGAACGGCATGGTAAGAACCACGGCGTCCCGCAATACCGGTTCAAGATCGATGACATCTCGCTCGATCCGGCGTTGCTCTTCTTCCTCTTCTTCTTCGAAGGACTCAGCGTCCTCGTAGTAGAAGAGTTCCTGCACATCGACTTCTTGGTCGTACGCGAGTGGCTTCAGGCAGCGGCCGCATTCGCCCCTTACGGGAGCGATTACGTCGCCGGACACCAAAATCCCTTCGTGCACGGCCTCCAACCTCAGATCAAGCTCGAGGTCGGATCCTTCCGGAACGCCGATAAGCGCAACACCGAAGTCTTTCGGTGCCGGTACATGTTCATGCATGGTCCGCATCGTTCCCGGGCTGCGCCCGAGGTCCCTGACGTTGATAGCCAGGGGAGAATCCGGATTGGACCGCGAAAATTCGCTAATGAGAACTCCTGTAGAACATAGACCGACATATCATCTTAGCCTGACTTGCCGGTATCTCTCAAACTGCGGCTGGCAGGCAGCCGAAGAACGCGTGCATGCACGGTGTTCCGAGACCAGTTTACCCGTCCCCGGCCGTGGCGCTAACCGGACGTCCTGCAGGCCTGCCGGGCCACCGTCGCCTAGGGTTGGTACGTGCCTTCCCTCCACCGGCTCCTGCGCCGCCGCGTCCTTATACAGCTGACGACGGCGGCCCTCTGCGTGGGGTTCGTCTGGCTGCTGGTGGCTGTAAACCTGTTTGTGTTTCCGTCGGCCGCTTCCGACGAGCCTCCCCGGGCCGACGCCGTCGTTGTCCTGGCCGGCGCCAGCAGCGAGCGGCTGCCCGTGGGACTGGGCCTGCTGAGCGGGGACCGTGCACCGGTGCTGGCGCTGTCCGCCACCCATACGCCGGGGAATGCGCGGACCGACTATATCTGCACGCACAACGTGAACCCGCGGGTAATGTGCTTTTCCCCGGAGCCCATGACCACCCGCGGCGAGGCCCGGGCTGTGGCACGGCTGGCCAGGGACAACGGATGGAGGAACATCATTGTGGTGACCTCCAGCTATCACGTTGCCCGTGCCGGTCTGAACCTGGAACAGTGCAGTTCGGTGGACATCACTTTGGTGGCATCGCAGCCGGATATTGGCCTAACCAACTGGATGGGCCGTTTCGTGGAGGAAACCGGCGGAATCGCTGCGGGCTTTATCCGCCCGGCCTGCGCCAATCCGGTCTAGCGCGGAGTCAGCAGCCGCTTCAGCACGGTTCCCGGCACGTACTCCGAGATATCGCCGCCCAGCCCGGCCACTTCCTTGATCAGGGAGGAGGAGAGGTGGGTGTAGCTGCCCTCGGCCGGCAGGAACACGGTTTCGACGCCGGTGAGGTGCCGGTTCATCACGGCCATCGGCAGTTCGTACTGGTAGTCCTGGACGGACCGCAGGCCCTTCACAATGGCGTTGGCACCGTATTCGCGGCAGAACTCAGCCAGCAGGCCTTCCCCCATCGGAACAACTGATACTCCGCGCAGCGAGCCCAGGGTTTCCGACGCCAGTTCCAGGCGCTCTTCGGCGGAGAAACGGTATTTCTTCGCATAGTTGGTGGACACCGCCACGATCACTTCGTCGAAAAGACTCGCGGCACGGGCAATCACCTCCACATGGCCGTTGTGGATGGGATCAAAGGAACCGGGGCATACAGCGCGTCGCATAAGTCGAATCTACCGGGTGCGGCGGGGTAATACTTGGTGGATGAGTTCTTCACCAGCCGCGTCCCTGCTCCGCTCCCGGCAGGCTCCGGGCCCCGCCCCCTGGCAGCGCACCGCCGCCGGTGCCAATCTCCTGGCTCCGGACGGCAACCTGGGCGTGACCATTTTCGAGGAAATCACCGCCCTGGCCGGACGTCACGGGGCGATTAACCTCGGCCAGGGTTTCCCCGACGAGGACGGCCCCGCGGAAATGCTCGACGCCGCCCGGGCTGCCATTGCAGGCGGCGCCAACCAGTACGCCCCCGGCCAGGGTCTTCCGGTGCTCCGCAACGCGGTGGCGGCACACCAGAAGCGGTTCTACGGCCTGGACCTTGACCCGGACACCGAGGTGATCGCCAGCACCGGCGCCACCGAAGCCATTGCCTCCACCCTGCTGGCGTTCACCGGCCCCGGCGACGAGGTGCTGACCTTTGAGCCGTTCTACGATTCCTACGGCGCGGTGATCGGCCTCAGCGGTGCCACACACACCACGGTTGCCCTTCAGGCACCGGATTTCCTGCCCGCCGACGGCGCCCTGGAGGCGGCCTTCACCGACCGCACACGGGTGGTCCTGGTCAATAATCCGCACAACCCCACCGGGACGGTGTTTCCGCGGCGGGTCCTGCAGCAGATAGTCGATCTGGCCGCCCGGCACAACGCCGTGATTGTCACTGACGAGGTTTATGAACACCTGACCTTCGACGCCGCAAAGCACATCCCCGTAGCCACGCTGCCGGGGGCCGCGGAGCGGACACTGACCATCTCCTCCGCCGGCAAGACCTTCTCCGTGACCGGCTGGAAGATCGGCTGGGTGACCGGTCCGGCGGATCTGGTGGCAGCGGTGCGGACCGTCAAGACCTTCCTCAGCTACACCTCGGGCACACCCTTCCAGTCCGCCGTCGCCATCGGCCTGGAGCTTCCGGATGAGTACTTCACCGGCGCCGCTGCCACCCTGCAGGCCAAACGGGACCTGCTCAGCTCCGGCCTGCAGGCTGCGGGTATGGCCGTGCTGCCCTCACAGGGCACGTACTTCGTCACGGCGGATACCTCCGCACTGGGCATCACCGATGCCACGTCCCTGGCCCGCCGGCTGCCGGAACTGATCGGGGTGGCGGCCATACCCGTGGCCGTGTTCTGCCACGACGACGGCGCGCGGCGCACCCGCTCGCTGCTGCGGTTCGCCTTCTGCAAGAAGACCGAGGTCCTGGAACTGGCATCCGAACGCCTCGCCGGACTGGGCGGTGTGCTGTGAAAACGTCAGGACGCGGCGGCTCCGGGCGGGGCAGTGTGACCGCGTCACGGCTGCTGCGCGGCATCGGTGCGCACGCCGCCATCACTGAGGACGGATTCACCCCCGGCGCCTTTGTGCTGAGCATCGGCGGAGCGGAGCAGTCCCACGTGGATCTGGCCCGGCCGGAGGAGATCTTCTACGAATACCTGCGGCGGATGGGCAACGTGCTGGATCTGGCCGCAGAGCCCGGACAGCCGCTGCGGGCACTGCATCTGGGCGCGGGGGCACTGACCCTGACCCGGTACCTGCAGGCCACAAGACCCGGCTCCGAGCAGGTAGCCGTTGAACTCGAACGCGAACTGCTTGATTTTGTCCTGGCGCATCTGCCCCTGCCCGAAGGCACCCATCTGGAAACCGTCATCGGGGATGCCCGGGAGTCCCTGGACCGCTTTGCCCGCCGGCAGTTCGACGCCGTCGTCCTGGACATCTTCGCCGGCGCCGACGCGCCGGGACACCTGACAACGGCGGAGTTCTACGCAGAGCTGGCACGCCTGCTCTCCCCCGACGGCGTGCTGCTGGTGAACGTGGGCGATGATCCGCCGCTGGCCTTCGCCCGCCGGCAGATCCGCGAGCTTCTGGCCGGCCTGGCAGCGGCAGGCTGCAGCAACGGCGACGTTGCCGCACTGGGCCCGGCCGACATGTTCACCGGCAGGTATCCGGGCAACATTGTGCTGGCCGCAACACCGTTCGGGTGGCCGGAGGAATGGTCCCGGAGCCTGCTGGCGGCCGGACCCCACCCGGCGGCGGTGCTCACCGGGGAGGAACTGGACGTCTTCGCGTCCGGGGCCTAGGCCTGCTCCGGCCGGGCTTCCGCTTCGGCGTCGGCGTCCGCTTCGGCGTCCGCACCCTGGGCCGGCTCGGCGAACCAGAGCGTGGTTTCGCCGTATTTCTTCTCGCTGAAGCGCTCCAGCCCGGCCGGCCAGACCGGTTCCGGTGAACGCGTGGACCGTTCCAGCACCACCACGGCCCCCTCGGCCAGGTGGCCGGCCAGCGGGGTCAGCACGGCGTCGAGTTCACTTTCGGTGAGCGCGTACGGCGGGTCGATGAACACCAGGTCCCAGCGGACGTCCGCCGGCACCCGCATCAGGTAGGTCTCGGCTTTGGCCCGGTGCACGTTCACGCGGGAATGGCCCAGGAGCTTGGAAACCAAGTCCGCGTTGCTGCGGCAGGTGGCGGCGGCCTTGTCAGCCAGCTCCACCAGATCCACGCTGCGGGCGCCGCGGCTGGCGCTTTCCACGCCCAGTGCCCCGGAACCGGCGAACAGGTCCAGCACTCTGGCGTCCTGGAGGATGTCGTAGGACTCGAGCCGGGAGAACAGTGCTTCCTTCACCCGGTCGGTGGTGGGACGGGTTCCGTCCCCGGGAACGCTGTACAGGGTGGTTCCGCCGGCGGCTCCGGCAATAATGCGGCTCATGCTTTCACCTTATCCGCCGCCGGGGGGCGGGCCGGAACCGGAGGGCGCCCGGGGCGCCGGCTAGCCCCGCTCCAGGAACGCCTCGGCCTCGGGGTTCAGGTACGCCTCGATGGCTTCGTCCAGGGCCGGATATCCACGGAGGTCCGGATCCTCGGCCACCAGCGCCACCGCGTCGGCACGGGCCTTTTCAATGAGGGCTTCATCCTGGACGGCGCGCAGCAGTTTCAGGGTGGATCGGCCGCCGGATTGGCTGGCACCAAGGATGTCGCCTTCGCGGCGCAGCTCCAGGTCCTTGCGGGAGAGTTCAAAGCCGTCGGTGGTGGCGGCCACCGCCTCAAGCCGTTCCCGGCTCGGGTGACCCGGTTCCAGCTGGGTAACCAGCAGGCACGTTCCGGGCAGCCCGCCACGGCCTACCCGGCCGCGCAGCTGGTGCAGCTGGGAAATGCCGAACCGGTCAGCGTCCATAATCACCATCAGCGAGGCGTTCGGAACGTCCACGCCCACCTCGATGACGGTGGTGGACACCAGCACGTCGATATCCCCGCGGTTGAACGCGGTCATGGTCTCGTGCTTGTCCGCCGGGTCCAGCCTGCCGTGCAGAGGGGCAACCACTTTTCCGTCCAGCGCCGGGACGGTGGTGAGGTATTCGGTCAGCTCCGTGACGGACGTCAGCTCCTGGCGCTGCGCCCGCTCCCGGGTGCCGCCGTCGTCATCGAACAGCGCGACGTCGCTGCCCGGCTCATCTTCCCGGGCACCGATCTTGGGGCACACCACGTACACCTGTCGGCCGGCGTCGATCTCTTCCCGGGCGCGGGCCCAGATCCGCTGTTCCCACTGGGGGTTCTCCGCCAGCGGAGCAACGAAGGTGGAGATGGGTGCCCGGCCGGCAGGAAGCTCGGTGAGCGTGGAGACCTCCAGATCGCCGAAGACGGTCATGGCGACCGTCCGCGGAATGGGGGTGGCGGTCATGACCAGCAGGTGCGGGGTGCTGTGCCCCTTGGTGCGCAGCACGTCACGCTGCTCCACGCCGAACCGGTGCTGTTCATCCACCACCACCAGGCCAAGATCAGCGAAACTGACATGCTCGGACAGCAGTGCGTGTGTGCCGATGATGATGCCGGCGGCTCCGCTGGCGGCATCCAACATGGCGGCACGGCGGCCGGCGGTGTTCATGGATCCGGTCAGCAGTGTCACCCGGGTGCCGTCCGGGTCCCCGTCCAGCTGCCCGCCCCTGCCCAGAGGGCCAAGCATGGCGCTGATTGATTCGTAGTGCTGCGCCGCCAGGACCTCGGTGGGGGCGAGCAGGGCTGCCTGTCCCCCGGCGTCGATCACCTGCAGCATGGCACGCAGGGCCACCAGTGTTTTACCGGAGCCCACCTCACCCTGCAGGAGCCGGTTCATCGGATGGTCCCCGGCCAGTTCCGCAGACAGCTCCCGGCCGATTTCCGCCTGCCCGCTGGTGAGGGTGAACGGCAGGGACTGATCGAAGCGGTCCAGCAGGCCGCCGGGCACCGCCGGCCTGGCGGTTGCCTCCTCCTGCGCAGTCAGGGCACGACGGCGGGCCAGTGCCGTCTGCAGGACCAGCGCCTCCTGGTAGCGGAACCGGTGGCGGGCCTTGTAGGCGTCGGCGACCTCGGCGGGGCGGTGGATCTGCTCATACGCCTCGGTCAGGCCGAGGAGGCGCTCCCGGTCCCGGATCGACGCGGGAAGGGGATCACGCAGCCGTTCGGTTTGCAGGGTGTCCAGCAGCATGGCCACGGACTTGGCGATGGTGGGGCTGGCGACCTTGGCGGCGGCCGGGTAGACGGGAATAGGCCGTTTGGCTTCCTCTTCATCCACGGCGTCTTCATCCAGCAGGACATAGCTGGGGTTGGTCAGCTGCAGCTGCCCCTTGTAGGCGCCGACCTTGCCGGAAAACATGGCCCGGCTGCCCACGACGAGCTCCTTGGCGGCATTGAACCCATTGAAGAACGTCAGGTGAAGCTGCCCCAGGCTGCCGTCGGTGTCATCGGTGACCACTACTTCAACGATCATCCCCTTGCGGGCCCGCATCTGCCGGCGGTTGTTGCTTTGCACGCGGGCAATCAGGGTGACTTCTTCATCAAAAGGGATCTCGGCAATGGGTGTCAGCTCGCCGCGTTCCAGGTAGCGGCGCGGAAAGTGGTGGAGCAGGTCCCCCACGGTCTTCAGGCCCAGATGCTTTTCCAGTGCCTTGGCGGTGGTCTTGCCGATCCGCCGGTCCAGAGGGAATTCGAGTTCCCCGGGGAGCCTAGAGTCCATGTGCCTTGGAGGTCTCCCCTGCCCCCGGGAAGACCGGAAAGTCAGGGTTAGGCGTGATGACGGGAAGTTCCCGGGTCTCGTGCCCGTCAGCCGAAAGCTCGGTGATGGACAGGTTCATGGGTTCACCGAGCTGGCGCAGCAGGTCAATGGTGGCGCCGGCGTCCGGCGTGTGCACGTGCACCCGCCAGCGGTAGCCGTCCTCCACGGGGCTGACGGCGCTCATGATCACCGAGTCCCCCATCTCGTCCAGCTGAAGCCTCAGGGTGGCGGCATCCAGCGGGCTGAGGTTGATGGTGCACATCACTTCCACGCCTTCCATGCGGGGCATGTGCGCGTGGATGTGCGGGGCCTGGACGTCGTAGCCGTGCAGCCCGTCCAGGAGTTCCTCCTGCAGCTCCTCCCCCAGTGCCGCCGCGCGCAGGGCATCCAGGATGAGCAGGAAGCCGACGCCGCCGGCATCCACCACCCGTGCTTCGGTCAGCGCATCGAGCTGGTTTTCGGTATCCACGACGGCGGCCAGCGCGGCATCCATCATGGCGCGCAGGGTCAGGGCCAGCCCTGCGTTGCTGTCATCTCCGGTGATAGCGGCTTCACTGTCCGAGGCGGCGTGTGCGGCTGCTTCAAGGACCGAAAGCATGGTGCCCGGAACCGGGTCGCTGAGCACGGACCAGGACCGCAGCTGGGCACGCTGCAGGGCGGCGCCCAGCAGCGGTGCGGAGAGCCGGACGGCGCCGGCGAGGGGCTCGGCCATGGAGGTGAGGAAGACGGAGAAGAGGGTGCCCGAGTTTCCACGGGCGGATTCCATCGCGGCGCGGCCTGCTAGGCCCAGAAGTTCACCGATGTCAGCGGTGTCGGCCTCGGCCGCTGCTTCCGTAGCCGCACACAGGGTCAGGTACAGGTTGGTACCGGTGTCGCCGTCGGCCACCGGGAAGATGTTGATGGCATTGAGGCGGTCGCTGTGGTTGCCCAGGGACACCTCTGCGTTGCTCAACCATCGCTTCAGCGCTTGCGCGTTGGCGGTGATCTTAGTCTGCAAAGTAATCCCGATTCCTGCTTATGGGGCTCATCTGGGCCATCCCGTCCGGTTCCCGCCGTCCTTGCCGCTAACCGTTTATGTCATTAGGAAGCCTACCGCAGGGCACTGACAGAAGCCGATAACGATTTGCCGCCGGTTCGGGAGGAAACGGACGCTTCGTAGCGGCGGGTTGGGCGCCGCCGTACACCTGGCGGAATGCCGGCAGGTATGGCGGCAGGTGTGGCCGGGCCTTCCGCACGCAGTCCGCTTACTCGGGTAACCGGCACGCGGTTCTCAAGTAATAAGAACCGTTTTTCACGCAGACCAACCATTAGATTTCTGCTGTCATCAGCGTTTTTCGGCCCTAAGCTAAACCGTTCCAGGTTCAAATTGGGGGTTCCCTTGCCAGTTATTATGCCTATCTACGGCACCCGCCCGGAGGCTATCAAGATGGCCCCGATCATTGCCGAGCTGAAAAAGTCCAACACCTTGGAGTGCTTCATCACGGTGACCGGGCAGCACCGGTCAATGCTGGACCAGGTGAACGCGTTGTTCGACATCGTGCCCGACCATGATCTCGATATCTTTGAGCCGGGTCAGTCCCTCAACGCCATTCTCACCCGCACCATAAACGGCCTCGACAAGCTTTTCAGCGTCAACCGTCCCGATGCCGTTGTGGTCCAGGGCGACACAACTACCTCAACCGCGGCAGCCATGGCTGCTTTCTACCACACCATCCCGGTTGTCCACGTGGAGGCCGGGCTTCGAAGCGGCAATCTACATGCACCGTTTCCCGAAGAAGGAAACCGGAAAATCACCACTCAGATCTCGAGCCTCCATCTGGCACCCACGGAAACCAGCAGGGACAACCTGCTGGCGGAGAAAGTCAGGCCGGAAAACATTGTGGTAACTGGGAACACCGTTGTGGATGCTCTGTATTCCGCTATGGACAGAGAGATCCGATTCGCTGATACACGGCTGCAGGAACTGGCCTCCGGCGGGCGAAAAATGCTATTGGTCACCACCCACCGGCGCGAGAACCAGGGCGAAGCGATGCACCGCATTGGCCGGGCGCTGGCACGTATTGCCTCAGCCGAGCCGGATTTGACGATTGTCCTGCCGATTCACAGCAATCCGGCCGTCCGGTCTGCAGTGTTGCCCTATGTGGACAGGCTCCCCAACGTCCACATCACGGAACCGCTCGAATACGGGGAATTCACCCGGCTGCTCTGTCTGGCAAACGTTGTCCTCACGGACTCCGGCGGGGTGCAGGAAGAGGCAGCCAGCCTCGGAACTCCCGTCCTCGTGATGCGGGACGCCACGGAACGGCCCGAGGTATTGGAGGCCGGCGTGGCGAAACTTGTCGGCACCAACGAGGACAGCATCGTCAGCGAGGTTGACCTGCTGCTGCATGACGCCAGTCGCCTGTCGGCAGGGCTCGGAGCGGTCAACCCGTACGGGGACGGACATGCCGCCCGCCGGTGTGTTGATGCCATGGAAAAACTTCTGACCGCGGACCGGCCCTACGCCATCCGGTCCTGAGGACTACGCACCGCCCGCCGAGCGCTCCAGAACCGCCGTCCATTCGCGGATGAACCTGCCGGTGTTCAGTTTCTCTCCAATCCGTTTCGCCTCCTCGGACATACTGTCCATCCTGGTCTTATTCGAGAGCCCCAGAATCAAGGCGTCGGCCAGCTCGGCTTCGTTGCCCGCTTCCACCAGGAACCCGTTGAGGCCATTGGTGATCATTTCGCGGGGCCCGTATTTGATGTCGTACGAGACCGGGACGCAGCCTGCCACCATGCTTTCCGCCAGCGACAGGCAGAAACCCTCATAGTCTGACGCCACAATAGACATGGCCGCACCGAGGAAAACCTCCTCCGCATCGGCTGAAAACCCCGCGATGGAGACGGAGCCGTCCAAGCCCATGGAGGCGATCAGCCGGCGCATTTCGCCCTCCTCGCCTCCTCGTCCGTAAAAAACCAGCGTGGCGTCCGGAACCGCATCAACTACACGCCGGAAGGCCCGGATAGCGGCCAACTGCCCCTTGATTTTGTGGAACCGCCCCACCATCACTACCCGCTTGGGGTCACGCTCACCGAGCCTGGATACGGCCGGAGCGAAGTGAGGGATTACGTGGATGGAAGGCATCCATCCGAATTGCTTCCAGATATCCTCCCGCTGTTCTGTTGTCAGCACCACAACATCCCGGCAGTCCCGCAGGTTCTTCACCAGGTCTGCCATGTCCGGGCGGACCGCACTGCCGTACCGGTGCGGTGGTGCGAAGTGGTTGTTGTGCAGCGTGTAGATGACACGGG
Source organism: Arthrobacter sp. Y3225209 (assembly GCF_059090685.1). NCBI lineage: Bacteria > Bacillati > Actinomycetota > Actinomycetes > Micrococcales > Micrococcaceae > Arthrobacter > Arthrobacter sp. Y3225209. The sequence continues at coordinate 41,793 of NZ_JBNHFW010000019.1, read as the reverse complement.
CGTTGTTCTCGTCCTCCAACGTGTTGAGGGCCTTTCGCCGTACACCGTATTCAGAGATGATGATCGGCTTGGTTTCACCGGTCAGCACAAAGGACTGCATCCAGTAACGGAATACCTCGACCAGGTCGCTGCACAAAACACGTCGTTCGGTTCGTGGATAAAGCTCCCAGCCCAGGACGCGCTGCGTCGCTTCGTCGCGTGACTCTTCCAGGTAGCAGTTTCCGTCCCTGCCCAGGTACTGCACTATCCCCGGCTTTTCGGAGGCACCCATTCTCTCGATCCTGCACACAGCCCCGGACCAGTCATACCATTCCCGTATCTCCCACGTTCCGGCATTCAGATGGTCAATAAAGAGCACCCGGTCCTCACGCAATGTGACCCTGTGCCGGTACTGACCCTGGAACTTCCCGATCAGGACATTCGGTTTACCCTCTGGAGACGCATAAGCCCACCCCTCACCGCCCAGGGGGCTGACGTAATCAATGCCCTCGTCGCATACCTGGTCGCCGGCAAGATCGTGGTACATATACCGAACGGAAATGCCGTGACCAATCCGCTCCCGCCGTTTCAACTCGTGTATCTGCCTGTCGAAATCCAGGGAGAATGCATCAATAAGAATGCGGGAGCTGACACCGGCCTGCGCAAAGGCCTCCGCCCGCCGCAGAACAGACATTGCCAGGCCGGTGGGTTTGCCCGGAAGACCGCCAAACATCGCTACGAAAACGTGGTCTACCGGCATATTTTTTTGCGCTTCCATACGTCCGAAGACTAGTGCAGTTTGTTCGTGAAGCACAGGCTCTTTGCGGCCATGTGGACAGCATAAAAGTGAATTACCTGCCGCCGTGCCCTTGGAGTGTCATTACGTATTGACGGGACCAACGGCGAATATAGGCTCGGCGTCATGGTGATCCTGAATACGCTGGCGAAGTACAGCGATGAGAACGGGAATCGGATTATTTATGATGGCCGCGCGATCCCGAACGTCCGGATTGAATTTAGCGGGTCGGGGAACAGCTTCCGCGTCAGGTCAGGCGTGCTATTGGGCAAGCTCAATGTGGTCTTCGATTGCGACAACGGCGTTCTTGACATGGCGGGCAACAGCTTTGGCACATTCTCGGCTTTTATCCGCATCGGACAGGACTCCCGAGTCATCCTGGGGAAAGAGCTGACAACCACCAACACGTGCGTGATTTCGGCTGTCGAAGGAACATCGGTTGTCATCGGAGATGACGTCATGCTGGCAAGTGACAACGAGATCCGCGCCGATGACGGGCATGCCATCTTCGATGTCATCACGGACCGGCGGGTCAACTGGTCCAGGGACATCACCATAGGCAACCACGTGTGGGTCGCCAAACGTGCTGTCCTGCTCGGTGGCGCGCGCGTTGCCGACGGAAGCGTCATCGGATTCGGCTCCCTGGTCACGGGTCCGGTGCCCAATAACAGTGTCGCCGCCGGCGTACCCGCGCGGGTGATCAAACGCAATGTGGCGTGGGAGCGGCCCCATCTTTCACGGACGAGGCCCTTTTACAAACCTGATGCAAGCACCGTCGCCAAGTCCGCTTACTGGGACAAGACAGAGGATCAGGAACCCGACGTACCCTTTGTGGCACTTTATGAGAGCAACGGCGCGACGTTTGCCGTCTCGTTTGCCTCCGAGTCCGCTGCACACCGGTGGTCGGATCGCTACTGCACAGCAGCCAGAATTGTCCCCGTGATAAGGCAGGACGAAGCTTCAAGGCAACTGGATTCCCACCCGGGAGCCTAAAGAGCAACGGCGGCAAACTTCGCCAGGGCGTCTTTTTGGTAGACCTCGTAGTCAAAGGGATGGTGGGGCACCTCTCCGCGGAAGTACCGCCGGAATCCGTCCGCCAGGCCCTCCGCACTGTTCTCCACAAGGAGTCCGTGCCCGTCTTCGAGGACGCTTCGCGGTCCCACCACGTCCGTGGATATCACCGGACGGTCCAGGATCAGTGCCTCCAGGACCACCAGGCCCTGTCCCTCGTAGTCCGATGAAAAAACAAAGCAGTCGGCATTCTTCAGGATGGCGAAGGGGTTTGCCCGTCGGCCGGCGAGCATAACCTGAGCGCCAAGGCCCAGTTGGACAATGAGCTGCTGGAGCCCTTCCTCCAACGGACCATCCCCCAGAATGGCGAGCTTTGCCTTCGGATAGTCGGCGGCCACGCCGGCGAAAGCCCGGATGAGTTTCGCATGGCCCTTTTCCGGGGAGAGCCGTCCCAGGGTGACAAACAGGGTGTCACCTTCCTCTACCCACTCGGCAATGTCATGGTCGAGCGGTTCGGCCGCCATGCGCACTGTTTCCTCCGGATTGACGAGGTTGTTGCAGTAGGTAAAGGACTCCGGACTGAGGTGAAAGTCTTCCGAAAGCCGCTGACGGTTTTCTTCGGAAACGCTCTTGGTTACGGATATCAGCGAGTCGAACTTTCGGTAGAGCCGGAAGTTGGCCTCAAGGTACTCGAACCGGTTTTTCCACTCTTTGTGCATGTCATTATGCAGATAGACGGATTTCCTGGCCCGTTCGAGTGGAGCGCTGCCAAGCAGGGCGACCCAGAACCTCGCGTAGCCCTCAAAACAGATGACGGAGTCGAAGGCCGCGTCCCCGAAGACACGACGGAATTCGCGGGCGAATGCCCGGTCAATGATGCTCCACATTTCCGGCGTGTCCACGGCATGCTGGGTGTTCATCTTGTCAACCACCCATCGCTCCTCGGGCGTGAGGACGTGGGTTCCCACTCGGGCCAGTACCCGTACATGCTCCGGGTTCTGAGCGAATTTTTCCAGGCGCTCGGCCTTGGAGCCCAGCGCCTCCGGGTCAACGACGACGTAGACGTTGTTCTCAGTGCGGTCGATATGCGAGACGAGGTTCAGATAGGAGGTGGTGATGCCGTTGGGCAGGAACGAGCCCTGGAACAGCAGGACATTCCGTTTACCGTCCTGTTTCACGGGAACCTCACAACCGGACGCACCGAAAAAGAAGAACTCGACAGCCCGGCCCGACGCTTTCCCGTCCTCCAACGGGCAGAATCTCCGCATTGCTGCATCCCGCCGCTCGGTGTCTTCGGCTATATTTTCGCCCTCCAGTCCGGCGGCAACCCGGTCCATCAGTGCTTCAGCGTCGTAGCAGATGCTGCCCGGCAGTGTTTCGAGATCGAAGTAGAGTCCGCGTTCCGCTTCATACTCGTCCCGGTCGTGCGCGTAGTAGACGATGGGCCGCCCCGTGGGTATGAAATCGAAGAAAATACTCGAATAGTCCGTGACCAGGACGTCAACAATGGCAAGGAGGTCGTTCGTGTCGACGGCGGCAGGAACCGTATGCCGCTCCAGGGCATCCCCGCTGGCCTGATCACCCGTCATGGTGTGCCCACGGTAGAGGAAATGCCAGTTGCCGGACCCGAGCGCCTGGACATCCGCGAGCAGACGGGCGTTGTCGAGCCTGCCCGAGCCGAGGTCCCCCCGCCAGGTGGGGGCATACAACACGACCTTCTTGTCGGCGGGTATCCGCAGCTTGGCCCTGAGCGCCCGCCGCCGTGCGCTGTCTGCTGTGAGAGTGGCGTCTATCCGCGGATAGCCGGTTACCGCGAGACGTCCACTGTACAGTCCGGCCACGTCGTACTTCTCAATCAGGCAATCGGCCGTAAATTCGTTCGGCGCGATCATGTGCGTGGCGTGCAGGAAATTGCGGGCGGCGTTCTTATGATCCATGAACCCGTTCCGGATATCCCGGCCCAGGGTCTTGAGCGGCGTACCGTGCCACGTATTGAGGTATTTCTGTTCCGGTCGGCGAATGAAGTACGGAGGGAAAGTATTGTCGTTGATCAGGTAGCCCGCACTTGCCAGGTAGCGCAGATAAAGGTCACTGTTCCTCGGGACATAAACGACATCAACGCGGCCCTTGAGTTCCTCCGGTACCGCTTCCTCCCGGTTCAGCACCCAAACATGGGTGAAACCATTAAACCGGGGATCGCGGATGACCGTCCGGTAGATCTGCAGCGGATTCCCTGCAACTGCAGCCCCGTGCATGCTCTCGTACATGATGGTGCGGGTGTCAACCGTGAGGGTTTCCATGTATTCCGTGTACGCCATGCCCTGCTTGTGGTGCTTGTGTTTCATGTACTGCCCCGTGTCCACGGCGTGGGCCCGCTTGAACTGCCTCGTCTCGGCAAACGCCGCACACGCGTCCTGGTAACTGCCGGTGAGCATCAGGGCACAGCCCAGCCGGAAATACCGCTCCGGAGAGTAGTCGGTTGTTCGTTGGACAGTGGCGAGATACGCCTCCGCCGCTACAAAGTTGCATCCCAGGCTTTCGGCCCGCTGGCCAAAGTCGTAGAGAAGTTCAGCGGATTGTGTGGCCCTTAGCTGTCCCAGGTCCCGTTCCAAAGCCCGCGCCAGGTATGGATCTGCCTGTACCGGTGAAGGCTGTGGGACAGGACCGTCTTTGTGGGCGAGGAAGTAGGCAACACATGCTTCCCGGTACTTTCCCTGGAGACGCAGCACATGGCCCAGCCGGTATTTCCAGTACCGGCTGCCCGCTGAGGGGCTGCCCAGCACGGTGGCGTAGGCGGCTTCGGCGGCCTGCAGATCCCCCAGCCGCTCGTAGGACAGACCAAGGCGCCAGAACAATTTGGCGGTCAGTGGACTGATCCGGGTTCCTGCGAGGAGCACTTCCGCGGCGCCGGCCCAGTCATAGGCTTTTTGCCGGGCCACACCCAGGCGATAGTGCAGCTCCACTGAACTCCGTTTGTCGCGCAGCGTCCTGGCGTACGCTTCTGCGGCCAGTTTCCACCGCCCTCTTGCTTCGAAGAAGACTCCGATGCCGAAGTCCCTGGCCCCAAGCCGCTTGTCACGGGACACGGCACGCTGAAATGCGCTGTCGGATTCGGGCTGGTTTCCGGCAAGCTGCCAGGCCCAGCCTTCTTTGAAGTGCAGATTCGAGTCCTCGGGTTTCAAACCCGTACAGCGGGCATAGGCCCCGCCGGCCAGCGCATACCGGCCCATGCGGAAATACGCATCCCCCAGCCGCTCGGCCCAGTTGTGGTCCGTCGCATGGGCTTCCAGCCCGTCTTCCAGCGCCTCGGTCAACTGCCAGGTTGGCCCGCGGCTTTCAACCACGGCGTCGACCCGCAGTTTCGTAATGGCCGCTTCGCATGATTCAGCGCGGTGTATCCATCCCGGCTGGCCGGGCTCCAGTCCGAGTGCTGCCCGGTACTGCCGGAGTGCATCGCCGTATTTTTTTTGCTTCTCCAGGACAAACCCCAGCCGGTAGTGCCAGGACGCGTTTCCGGGGTTCAGATCCACTGCCCGCTGGAGATGCGGAAGTGCTTCGTCGAGCCGCTCCAACCGGAACAAGGCATGCCCCAGCCTAAACACCACTTTCGGGTTGTTCTCTTCACCGCCCTGCATCAGGCGGGTGTACGCGTCGGCCGCCCCGGTCCAGTCATTCTTCTTTTCCAGGTTTAAAGCGTGCGCGTAGACCGCCTGCCACCCAATCATCTTTCCCCCACTCGAAGTCCCACGATGCCTCTGCCCCAACCCCGGGAGCGCCTAGGCCGGGACGGATTTCGCAATGGCTATGCGCTCGTTGGCCCGTACGAGGTCCTCGGCAAAATCAACTTCCACGGCATAGAAGCTGCTGATGTCCGCCGGCAGATACCGGGCGCCGTCTTCGGCGATGGCCAGCTCGATTCCCCGTTCGAAGTACTCGTCATCCGGGACGAGCCCCAGCCGGCTGATCAGCGAGTGCTTGTCGGCGGAGGAAACATAGTTGATGCCGATGGCTTCGCCCAGTCCGTTCTCGACCCTCTTGGACAGACTGTTAATGAAGCCGTGCTCGTCGATTGTGTACTTGACCTCTTCTTCGGAGACCGATGATGTATCCACGGCTATAAACGATCTGTCATCGGCAACCAGGTTATAAAGGTATTCCAACATCCCGGGCTCAAAGACGACGTCGCCATTCATCCATAGGACGCCGCAACCTTCGACTGAACTGCGTAATGCCTTGAGCAGGCTTTTTGAGGTATTCGTGCGCGCAAATGCCTCGTTGTAAACAAACGATGCATCGGGGACATGGTTCATGATTTCATCCATTTTGTAACCGACAACAATGGTCAGACGCAGCTGTTCACCAAATGCACCCTGGAGGTTCTCGACCTGTTGCCTCATGATTGTTCGGCCGTCGTTTAATTCCGTTAACGACTTGGGATGGGGGCGTGCCAATCTGGTTCCCATGCCTGCTGCGAGAATTACGGTTTGCACAGTCATTTTTGGTTGTCCTGTCCCTTGGGAAGATATCGAAGGGAATGCCGTTCCAAAACTGACAGCTATACCGCCGTATGGCCCCTCTGCGGCCCCCCGGTGGGAAGAATACATGTGCAACGGGAATGCGCAAGAGTAACTGTGGTGCCGGCATTTACGTAGTTTTGGCGCACGCTCAGCAGGACCGATTGCCGAAGATACTGTCCACAAACCGGGAGGTCGCCTGCCCGTCGTCCAGGGGGGCATACCGGCGCGTAAAGTCCGGGTAGCCCCGCGCCGGCCGGGATGCGATGTGTGAGGCGAGTTCGGCGGAGGTGCTGGCCAGGGGGCCTGGTCTTTCCGCCGTGACATCGAAGTAGAAGCCCCGGATGACATCGCGGTATTCGTCCAGGTCCGGTGCGAGCAGATAGATGGGCTTGCCGGTCACGGCGAAATCGAACATCACCGAGGAATAGTCAGTGACCAGCAGGTCGGCAGCGAGGTATAGGTCCGTGATCTCGGGGTAAGCCGTGACGTCCAGTGCCCCGCCGGTATTGGTGCCGCGCTGGGCAGCGACATTGTGATGTCCCCGGAACAGAAACGCGTAGTCGCGGCCAAGCCTCTCCCCCAGTTCGGGAATGTCCAGGTGATTGACCACGGCGAATTTGCCTCCGCGGGTCCGTGCCGTATCCCGCCAGGTCGGTGCGTACAGCAGGACCTTACTGGACGCGGGAATACCGAGGCTGCTGCGGATCGCCATTCGTCGGGCCGGGGCATCCTTGTGCAGCAGCGGATCGTTGCGCGGGTAACCCGCTGTAATGACTGGTCCGGGGTACCTGAATGCCGACGCCAGGGTCTGCGCGGCGTAGGGACTTTGGGCAAGCAGCACGTCCCAGCTCTGGGGCTCACGTTCCAGCGTGCGCCGGTACGAAGGAGTCACCCTGGTTGCGGGTGTGTCGAAGCCGATCCGTTTCAAGGGCGTTCCATGCCACGTCTGTGCGTAGATCTGCCCCGGACGTTTGCGGAAGAAGACCGGAAAGGTGTTGTTGTTGATGAGATACTGCGCCGTCGCCAGCATCCGGAACCACTCTTTGGAGAACCGGATGAGGGGCGTGCAACCTGCCGGGACAATGACCGACGAGTCCGCAACGGACCAGTACCGCCGCAGCTCCGGGTATCTGGCGGCAATTTCCCGGCAGACGGCTCGAACATTGTCCGTGGCTGCTGTGCCGGCAAAACTTTCGAAGAAAACGGCGCTGACCAACGGCGCAGTGGTCGCCGCATAGGACTCGACGAGGCGTTGGCGGTTATAGAGTCCGCGTTCCTCCGGACCGAGCGGAGGCAGTATTCGGAGGCGGAACGGTTCACCGGCTCCGCCCGCCGGAACAGCCACGCGGACAGAACTCCGTGATGCGTCCATGGGGAGTTTCTGCGCCAAACCCGCGGTTACGGAAACCGGCCCCGGCGTGCCGCCATCTCCGGACTGCGAAACCAGGCGATACGTGCCGCTCTCCGGCCACGCTTTTCCGGCCCCCCAGAGGTCCCGACGGAGGTCATATTCGGCCAGGAAGTGCCCGTTCTCGCTGGTGTCCACATGTTGCGGCCGGATCAGTTCGTGGGGTCCCGCCAGGACGATTTCCCCGGTTCCGTCCTTATGGCTGTCCAGCCAGTAGCCGCTGATGCTTAAACGCTCACCGCTCCGGCACAGAGTCCAGCCGGTCACGGCGGTGCGGGCAGCCGGCCGAATGACGGAAAGGAATCCGTAACCTGTGGTCCGGAGCTGGAAGCCGTCCGCTGACCTCCGGGATTCCAGCTCCTCGTCGGTTCCTGTCCAGCCCGCATATTGGAACTGGCCGGAACCGGCACCGGCGCGGAGCGGGAAGATGGATTCCCGGGCTTTCGGCCCCGTTTGAATGCCTGCCAGCTCCACAACAAAGGTTCCCGGCTGATCCGGGCATCGCCTGCCCCCGGCCCGTCCACCGTCCGGCAGCTGCAGGTGTACCCGTTCCGGCATCGCTCCGGCGAAATGTACCCGCAGCGTCTCGCCTTCCGCACGCACATCATCGACCAGAAACCGGTAGGAAACAGCGGCCAGTCGGAGGCCGTGCACCGCGTCCATGAGCCCGGCAATGCGGCGCTCCCCCACCGCCGGGCCCAATGGAAGCCGGCGCGGCACCAGGTCCTCGTCTGTTCCCTGCAGCCGGTCCGCGATGTGAATCCCGCCGACATCCATCGAGATTCCCAGGTACCACTCCCGGCCGCCGCCTGGCTCCGTTGAACGAAGCAGGTCACCGGTGTCCAGCCGGATGGAGAATCCGGCGCCGGCGTAGGTGTTGAAGCGGTCCCCGGCTTTTTCATCGATCGCGGAATCCGCACACGGCAGCACAGTAAGCGGATATCGCTGATCAGTGGAGCGGTCCACAAGTTCGGCGCGGATCAGCGCAGGGTAGATCCGGGTGTCCAGTCCCTCGACATATGCCGCCCCGCTCAGTTCCAGGACATCCCCGTCCCAGCGAAAACCGCGCAGCAGGGAGCGCAGCTGCAGATCAGCCGCGCGCAGACGAAACATGCCGGGTTCCACCCGTTCGTTAAGCAGTGGCCGGTAGGTGGGGACGGCGTAATAGGCGCCGTCGTCAGCCAGAACGCGGTAGCCTGGCCCCTGGTCCTGCAATTCTGCAAGGACGATGTCGATGCCGGCACGGTCGCCCGCTGCTGCGAGCGCTGCGAGCACACGGTCATGGAGCCGGAACCGGTCAAGCCCTCCGCTGGTTGCAGTCAGCAATGCTGCTGCCTGCCGGACAAGCTGCCAGTGTTCAGGCCCGGAGCGAGGAACGTCCCTGAGGTAAGTCCGCCATCGGGAACCGAGTCCCGCAGCGTACCAAAAGCCGCGGCACTCCCCCGCCGCCTCGGTGGCCAGCAGAGGCGCAATGCGGATGCAGGCGGCCAGGTCCTCACCCAACTGGGCAGCCGACGCAGCCGGCGCTTTGGGCCCGCGTCCGCCGGGGATCCCGAGATAGTCGAAGGAATCGGCACGCAGGTAACCCCTGACGGCTATGTCCACGGGCGAGGCGTTGGCCGGAAGATCGGCTGTGATCCGATCCAGGCAGGTTCGGCGGTAGGCCTTGTTCCAAAGGGCCGAATCGGCGACGGCGGACGGGACTTCGGTCAGGCGCAGTCCCGTTCGGCCGGATGCCTGCAGCAACGCCGCCGCCCTCCCGGGCCCGGACGTGCTTCGGGGCGCCGCCGAGACAAAACCTGCTTCCGACGTCGCGAGTGCGGCAACCATGCCGCCGTACAGGCCGGCGTCCGGCCGGGCGCCGGGTTCGACCAGGACCACAACGTTTCCGCCCGCTGCCCGGAGGCAGGCCTGCAGCTGTCCGTCCTTTCCGGGAGCCACCATCCGCACCCTCGGGTCCGTCCCTGCGGCCTGTCTCAGTGCCTCCCCGCGGCGGCCCCCGGCCGCAGCAACCAGCAACTCCATTGGCCGGTACTTCTGGGCGAGGAGGGCCGTCAGCGTTGCGGCTGTTTCAGGCTCACTTCCACCGGGAAGCAGGACCACACTCAGCAGTGCGGGCACCGACCCCTGGGGTGAGCTGTTCGGCGATACCAGGGCCTTACCGCGCCGCCGCATCCCGGCAACCAGTCGATGTACCCGCGCTCCGGCCCTGACCACGGCTATTCGGTCCCGGCTGAAACAGACAGCCACAGGTCTTCGATGGCGGATGTGGTACGGGCGGAGGAGCGTGAATCCCAGTGCGGGAAGCTTCCCCGCACGCGGTCTTCAAACCGTGCTTCCCGGGGCAACCCGTCAGCCCGGATAAGTTCCTCCACGACGTCCCCGGCCCGGGTTACCACCGGTCCCAAACCATCGCGGCCGTAATCAAAGTACCCCTTCCGGTACACATGCCCGCCGCCGAAGATTTCGTCGCCGTCGAACTGGAAGTAGACGAGCTTCGTCCCGGCATAGGCGGCGTCGAATGCCAGGGAAGAATGGTCGGTCACCAAGGTGTGGGCCTGTACGAGCTGATCCTGCACACGGATCTCGGAATAGGCGGCTGCGCGGACATGGGGCGGAAGGTTCAGGAGGGGAACCATGGACTCAAGTTCGGGGTGTGGGAGGAACACCACCTCATACCCCTGCTCCAGGCACAGCGTCCGTAGCTTCGGCGAGCGCAGCATCTGCAGCCAGTTCCGTCCAAACTCGCTTTGTTCAAACCGTTCCACCCGCCCGGCCGCGGAATCCGCTACGGCCAGTTCGTCCCGCAGGTATTCCCGCCAGGTCGGTGCCACCAGGATCCGGCGGCGGCGCTGCAGCGGAACGGCGTCGGCTGCCCTCCGCAGGCTGTCATGGCGAGGAAAGCCGATGAGCTTCACCTCGTGGGGCGTGAGTTTATAGAGGCTGCCGTCACCGGCGATGGATTCATGTTCGGCATGCGTAGCCGTGATCATGAGGGATATGTTCTTCAGGTTCAGCCAGCTGGACATGTCATCCTTGATGACCCCGTGCTGCAGAAAAACAAACCGGCTTTTGCCCGCCCCGTAGCGCCGCCTACTCACCGGGTATTCAATGTTGGCGTTCAGGTGGGATGAGATCCGGAAAGACGCGTTGAGTGCCAGAAGGACCAGTTCATCGGAGCCGTACGCGACCAGCCGGAAGCCATCTGCTGCCAGCCGGTCCCAGTCGCGGCTGGTCCGGTTAAGGACAAACCAGGCATTGATATCCGGGCGTTCGCGAAGAAGATACCGGTAGAGATGTTCCGCGTTATCGTCGGCGCGGTCTACACGGTCCATGAGCAGCCATGCATCCTTGTACCTGGATACCGCTGGTTCCCGTCCGGCACGCTCCACCAGCCGATGGTCCGCCTTTGCACGCACGGCTGCGCTTCGGCGCCTCCGTGCCCGCTTGAGCAAACGCACGGCGCTGTCCCGTATTTCCTCCAGCGGGCCCGCGCCGGTGAGGGCTCTGCGGAGGATGCGGTTGGCCCGGAACCTGCCAACCTGAATGCCAACAGCGGACCACACACCTTTTCCGTACCACTGTCCGCCCTTAACCGGCACCGCCGGTGGTCGGAGCTGAAAACCGGGTTGCTGTTCGGGTACGCGCCCTTCCTGCAGCGGAACGCCCCGGTCCGAGGTGATTTGCGCAGGGGTGCCGTCCAGGACAATGTCGGGAACGCCGTCGTCGGGAAGGACCAGAATCCGTTCCCTAATAAGGGTTTTTCCCACCACCCGGTGCTCCCGGGTTTTGGCCGCCACCGGAACAACGGGGGCACCCCGCAGGTAGATTTTCTCCTCGGGACAGGTGCCCTGAAACAGGTAGGAGAAACGCACCGTACCGCGGTGCTCATCCCGCTCCCATTCCTGGATGAGCAGGTTGTGGTCCTTCTTGTAATAGCTGAGCAGGATGTTGTGGAAAATCCAGCCCTGGCTGACCACGCTGAACGTCCGGATAACGTCCTCGTCGATCAGCTCAATGATCTGTTCGAGCAGCTGGTGAATGCTCTCCCGTTGTTCCGGCGTGGCGCCGGCGGTCTGGCTGTGCATCCGCTTGTCATCGACGTACAGCCACACCAGGTCATAGAGCACCATGTACTGGGCCCAGTGCGGCACCCGTCCAAGCCGCTCCCGGATGTCGGAGAGCATGCCGAGGTAGCCGTACCGGGGAAGCTCGTTGTACGCACGGGGATCCCCCCAGGCGCCTTTCACCAGTGACGCCCCGTTGCGCCGGTTGCGGCGGTACAAATACCTGGCGCTGGCCACTATGCCGAGGACAGGGGCCTCCACGGCGGCGAGATAACGCCCAATAAGGTTCGAATCCTCGAACTTGGGGCGGATCCGCTCGTCAAACCACAGCCCGTGTTCCTGCAGGGCGGCCCGCTTCAGGAAGGCGGTAGGCCCGTGGAGCTGGATATACTCCGGGTTTGCGTCCAGGTTCACCAGGACGTTGCCAAGGCGGAATTTCCTGCCCAGGGGGTGGGAGTGATTCACTGCCGCTGTGCCGTCGCGGAACTGCACGAGCCGGGTCGCCAGCAGCTGGGCGGAGCCGTTCACGTCGCCTGAGAGGAAATCCGCGACCGCTGAGAAGTATCCGGGATGAAAAACATCATCCGGGTCACAGAAGGTCACCCACTCGTTTTCCGCCCGCCGCAGCCCCGCATTTCGGGCTGCTCCGGGGCCGGCATTGTCCTGGCGGATCAGCCGCAGTCCCGCGTGGTGGTTTCCCCGCCAGCGCTCCACCAGATCCGCCGAGTCATCCGTGGAACCGTCGTCGACCACCACTATGTCCAGGTCCCGGAGCGGATAGGTCTGGGTCCGCAGGGATTCCAGGAAGGCCGGCAGGTATTCGGCAGCGTTGTACAGCGCTATTACAAGGGAGAACCGGCCCTTAGCCATCTTGTCTCCAGTCATTTGGTTGGACTCCTGCCGGAACATGGGCCAGCAGCGCATCGGCGGCGGACTTTGTGCTTTCACCGGGCACAAGGGGGGCTGCTTCGCCTGCCCGGGGCCGCACGGTAAGACCGTGCCGCAGTGCATCGGCCAGGTCCGCCGTCGTCGTCACCAACGGGATGTGGGCGAGGTCCGATGCAGGGTCCAGATACAGACCCCTCAAGCGGCTGAACTCCTCCAGATCCGGTGCCAGGATGAACGTGGGCCGCCCGAGCAGCTCGTAGTCAAAAAGCGTCGATGAGTAGTCAGTGACCAAGGCGTCCGCAGCGTGGTACAGGTCATTCACTTCCGGATAGTCAGTAACGTCCAGTGCGCGCGGATGGTCCTCGATCCGGCGTTGGGCAGCGACGTTATGGTGGCCCCTGATGAGGAACACGTAGTCCGGCCCGAGAAGCCGGCTCGCTTCCTGCACCTCGAGAAAGCCGGCCCAGACAGGACGCCCCGTGCCGTCACGCGCTGCGTCCCTCCATGTGGGTGCGTACAGGATGGTCTTCTGCCCGGGGCGGATTCCCAACAGCTCCCGGGTTCGCACCCGGGTATCCGTGCCGAGCAATGCCTCGTTGCGGGGGTAGCCGGAAGCAAGGACCTCTCCCGTATATCCGAGTGCCCGGCACAGTATGGAGCCGGTCCTCTCATCCGGTGCCAGGAGCAGGTCCCACCACTGCGCCTCGCGTTCCATCAGGTCCCGATAGGACAGGGCAAGCAGGCGCTGCGGGATGTCCCGCCCGATCTTTTTCAGCGGCTTTCCGTGCCAGGTTTGCAGATAGAACTGCCCCGGTGACTTACGGAAATACCAGGGAAAGTTGTTGTTGTTGACCAGCCGGGACGTGGTTGAGAGCTTGTCATACCAGTCCGCCGTCCCCTGCAGCAACGGCACAGCATAGGCGGGCACCGGTACGGAGCGGTCCGCTACGGACCAGTAGATCGGCTCGTCGAAGCCCTGTTCTGCCAGGTAATCCGAGATCGCCCGGGGGCTGTCGGTGCAGCTTTTCCCTCCGAAACTTTCAAAAAACATGCCGTGTGATGCCGGCTTCGGGCAGGTGAACGCGGCACGCCGCAACCGGTACTGGTGGAATGTTCCGGCCTCATCATCGGTGAGGGGAGCTCCGAGGGTGACCGCCATGGCCCCTGAATCGGTTCGCGTGCCGCGGACGCGGCAGGCCGGGAGCAGTATCGGTGTGAGGCCCCGCAGCGCTGATTCTCCTGCCGGGACGGCCGGGTCTCCCGGTCCTGCGGCCCGGCCTGCCGAATTCCAGCGCAGCGTATAGGACCCCGACGGCGGTGCGGACAGTTTGGCATCCCAGGACTCCACGGTCAGGGGTACCCGCAGCAGCAGACTCCCGCCCGGCATCGCCTGCACCTTGGCAGGAAGCCGATGCCGGGCGGTTACCAGCGCAAACGCGACACCCGGCGGCGCCTTGGCTACCTCGAACCGCAGTTCATCCGCCCCTTCCCGGGTATGGACGCTGAACCGCGTGACCAGAGGAGCCCGCTTCCCGCTCACGGGAGCGGGGCGGGGAGCGTCGCCTGGTCCGCCGTCGGCTCCGTCGCCTGGTCCGCTGTCCGGAGCCGGAACCGGAACGGTGCATTCAGTGCGATGCCCGTCCACCTCCAGCCGGATTGTCAGCTCCTGAGGAAGCGGCAGACCGAGCTCTACCGAGAAAGCCGAGGCAGCGTAGCTGCAGTTCCGGTCTCCGGAGAGAAGGTCGATCTGCGGGTTTGAAAACCTCCGGACCGGAACCTCCTGCCGGGGTACTCCGCCGCTCACAGCAACCTCGATCGTCAGGCCGAGTGGGGTGGTACGCAGGTCCACGTTGCGCAGGTAGGCGAAGCCGTGAACCGTTGCCGTTTCCCCGGTGGCAGGCAGCGGGGCATCAAGGGCGGCCACCGGCTCCAGTTGCGCCGGCATAACCTCGAGCAGCTCCCGGTCTATTGGCGCGTTCACGGCATGCACGAGCAACGGCTGCGCGAAGATCCGCCCGGCATCAAAATGCAGCGGACTGGCCGTGCCGTTATTGATCCTGTCGATGACGGCCCGGCGAACGTCGTCCCGGTGCCCGCCGGCCGTCAGGTGCAGCAGAACGCGGGACTGCGGGTCAGTACCGGAGAGAAACTCTTCTCCGGCGGCCAGGTACTCCCTGATCCCGGAGCTGAGCATCTGCCAGTACTCGTCAGGTGCGTCGGGGATCTGTTCTATGTACGGGATCAGATCAACTCCCAACAGGCGGCCGTACCAATGGGCCAGCACAAAGGAGGGCGCTTCGGTGTGCAGCAGGGCGGCTACGGAGCGGGTCACCGCCAACCGGTCCCTCAGGTCCTCCGTCCGGTGCTTGCCCTGGGTCAGTGAGGAGCCGTCTTCACGAATCCGCCACCAGTACACGCCCTCGGTGAGGACGTCGAATGAAGCAGCGCGGAGATATGCCCTGGCAGTGGTTTCCTGGTCCTCATACCGCACCCCCTCCGGGATCCGGCCTACCTCCCGGGCCCAGAAGTCGCGCACAAAAACCTTGTTCCACAAAAAGACGTCATCCAGTATCCGGGGACACTCCGCCAGCGTGGTCCCCAATCGGGGCCGGGCGTGCAGACCATCGGCAAGACGGACCGGGCTCCGTTTGCTGCCCCGGATCCTGCCGTAGGAGCCCACACAAAAGTCCGAGCCCGTCCTGAGCAGGTTCTGCACCATAGCTGCATACGCTCCTGGGGGAACAACGTCGTCGGCGTCTGCGAAGGTGAGGAACCGGCCGCGGGCTGCTGCGATAGCCGTGTTGCGGGCCTCTCCGTTTCCCCGGTGCGGCTGGCGAAGCATCCGGATGCGCCGGTCATACCGTGCATACCCGGCAGCGATTGCCGCAGTTGCATCCGTTGACCCGTCATCCACCAGGATGATCTCGAGCCGCCGGTAGGTTTGGCTGATGATGCTGCGGAGGCACCGGTCGAGGTACGGTGCGACATTGTGCATGGGAATGATGACGCTCAGCAGGTCGGCGTCCCGGGGTCCGGGCGTGGCCATCCGGCGCAGGGTTGCGTTCAGCGCGGGGTGCAGGGAGCGGGCAAGGGCACGCAGGCCTCCGTCAGGACCCGGGGGCCGAAGAGCGGTACGGAATCCCTGCAAAGTGATCATCTAGTGCTTTCCTCTCCCGCGCCTGCCGGCCGGGGGCTCGAGAACCCGGGCGACGGTCAGGGAGTCCAGGGCTTCCTGACGGAGTGCGGCTGCGCGTTGGTTGTTTTCATCTGCGAGCGCCTTGGTGAACTCCCTGTACGCCTTGACCGCGTCATCCGGCGCTGCATCCATCAGCAGATCCCCCTGGTCCAGCCACAGCACACGGGTACACATGCCGGTGATGGTCTTCAGGCTGTGGCTCACCAGGAAGACGCAGCCTGCGTTGGCACGCAGTTCATCCATGCGCCGGCGGCTGCGGTCGGTGAACTGCGCATCGCCGGTGTTCAGCGCCTCGTCGATCAGCAGTATCTCGGGGTCAATGCTGGCGGCGATGGCGAACCTCAGTCTGGAGGCCATACCGCTGGAATAGGAACGCATCGGCAGGTGAATCGCCTTTTCCAGGCCGGACAGTTCCACGATCGAGTCAAAACGTTGGGCTATCTGCTCCTCGGTCAGCCCCATCGCGAGGCAGCCGAGCACCACGTTGTGATCCCCTGACAGCTCCGGCACCAGCGCCGCATTCACTCCCAGCAGCACGGGAGTGCTGGAGGCATATACGGCACCGCTGTCCGGCGGCACCTGTCCACTGATGAGCTTTAGGAGGGTGCTTTTTCCGGATCCGTTACGTCCTACGATGCCGATGGACTCGCCTTTCCCTGCAAGCATGGAAAAGGAGTTCAGGGCACGTACGGTTACCAGCTGCTGTTTGCCGGCCGCCCGGCGGATCTGCCCGCTGATGTGCCGCGGGCGCTCCGGGCTGCGCTCGCTGGAGGGTACGCGGTATTGCATACTCACACCGTCCACTGCGACGCACAGATCAGCTTCGGAGATAAGGTCATCCACGGCCGTATGTCTCCTCTGCGCGCCAAAAGAAGATGCTGCCCACAATGAGGGTTCCCGCAGCCCAGCCACCCAGAACGGCCCACGACTGCCAGGACGGCAGCTGATTGTAGAGCAGGCAGTCGCGCACGATATCCAGGACCTTAAAAAGCGGATTCAGCTGCACCACCTGCAACAGCACCGGGTGGTCGATGAAACGCTCATATGAATAAAAGACTGCGCTCGCGTACATCCAGGCGCGAAGGGCGAATCCGAGCAGATGAACCACGTCGTTCGTTTTGGAGATAATCCGGGCGAGGATCAGCCCTATGCCCAGGTTGAAGGTCCATTGGAGGGCAACGGCAGGAAAAATCAATAGCCATTTCCAGGTGACGTCCTCGGTGGGCGGAAGAAGCAGGACCAGCAGCAGCATGACGGTCAGGACGGGAATGGCCGCTATGAGTTCGCGCAGATTCGCCGCCAATGGCAGTGCGGCCCGGGGAAAGCTGAAGGCCTGGACAACATTGCGGTTCTGTTGGATGGACCGCCCGCTGTTGGTGATTGAGCGTGCGCTGAACTGGAAAAGGAAGATACCGATGATCAGGTACCCGAGAAAGTTCTCTATGCCGGCTCCTGTCCGCAGGAACAGGCCGAAGATCAGGTAGTAGGTCAGGCCGTTGAGGATGGGGTTGAGGATCAGCCAGGCACTGCCCAGCCGGTCCCTGCGGTTGCCGTTCAGGGCGCGGGACCTGGCGTCATAGGCAATAAAGCGCCGGTAGGTCCAGATCCGGTAGAGGTACTCGGCATACCCGGGCCGAGCCCCCACCCGGTGCAGCCTGCGGGTGGTCAGTGTCACCGGCCGGACCCGGGGCGGGTTTTCCGCGGGAGGCACTGTCGCCAGCGAACTGTCCGCGTGGCCGTGTTCCCCGCTCATGCGGCTCCGCCGTGTGGTGTCAGCGCACGCAGCAGATGGGAGTAGGTCTGCGACAACCCGTCCAGATCCGCGTGTGAGTGAAGCCAGTCCCTGCCAGAGGCGCCAGTGGCCAATCTGGTCCGGTCTGCGTGCAGTTCCTTCCACAGGGCGGCAATAGCCTCCGGGTCTGGGTCCACAACATCTCCGGCACCGGATTCCTCGATGACCCGGCGGGCTTCGCCTCTCACCACAGCTGTGATGTGGCGGCCGACGGCGAGAACTTCATAGGTCTTGGAAGGAATGGTCGCGTCAAAGGACTTCCAATCTTCACGCAGGGAAACCACGCAGGTGTCTGCGTCGAGGTAAAACTCCGAAACCGCCGGGCCCTGGACCGGCTCGTGGAAGGTGACAGGCACCTCCAGCCGTTGTGCCAGGGCAATCAGGTGTCGTCGCTCCACACCGTGCCCCACCATGGTCAGGTGCACGTAGTCACGGGCCAGGGCCGCGGCGTGAATCATCAGCTCAAGCCGCTGGCTCTCGCCATGGTTTCCAAGGTAAAGAACGTTCAAGTGCTCGCGGTCTGCCCGCGGCGGGGGCAGCAGACGGCGCACAGTGGTATCGATTCCATTGGTTACCGTCTCGACGTTGCGAAGTCCGCGGTTGCGGAGAATTTCGGCAAAGCCGTAGGTCACCGTGACTACGAGAGCAGCCCGCGCCTGGCAGCCGGACACGACGCGTTCGGTGAGCCCCCGGCCGGCGCCGCGGACAATTCTCGCGTCCCGGGCAATATCAGGCCACGCATCACGCATGTCCACCACGAGCGGCGCCCGCCGCAGGCGGGACACCAGATACCCGGCGGCCAGCAGCGGCAGACTCGGCACTGTCACGACGACGACGTCGGGACGCCTGCTGATCGTGCCGGCCGCCACGGACGCGGCGGCGCTGAAGCAATGGTCGGCCAGCCGCCCCCAGCGTGTTACCGGATGCCACAGATACGGCACCCTGAGGATCTGCTCGCCGGAACTGCCGATGTCCCGCCGGAAGGCACGCCCTGCGAGCCGTCTGTCCAGGGTCCGCCGGCCGTGTGGTTCATGCGCTACCGGGGTGATGACGTCCACGTCCCAGCCCAAGCTGCTGAAATACCGATTGAACTGTGTCCAGCGGCGCTGAGGCGGTGTGTGCTCAGGTGCATAGGAATGCGTCATCAATAAAAGCCGCATGATCATCCCCCCTGAAGAATGCGGTTGTGCCAGTCCACAACGGCGCGATCGGGGCCACTGTACGCGTGGATTTATGGGTTTTGGACCGTAAGTGTCCGCGGCTTTTAGTGGGCGCAAGTAGCCTCCGCAACGGTTCAGGTAGCCGCGCCCGCGGCCGCAGGTAGTATGCCCGTCCCGGCGCGAAAACACGGAGCGGCCGGGAGCGGTTATCGCCGGTCCTGCCCGCAGCGTCGATGATGCCCGCAGAGTAGTCAGGGCTTTCCGTAACCGCTGGGCTTCCATTTGAAGGCCTGCAGTTCGGCACGGATTTGCTCAAGCTCGAGGCGCACATCCTGAAACTCGCTGCCCAGCGGCAGCAGTTCCCCGGCGTCCTGCTTCATTTGAGCCAGTACACGTTCGTAGTCGGCAATAAACGCATCGGTATCGGTTGAATATCGCTGCTGCCTGGCTTGTTCGGCCGGGGAAAGGCCTGCCGTTCGTCTGCGTGCGTCATCGTCTTTTGGCTTTGTTTAGCGGGGCATGTACGTGAAAGGGCTAGCGCCAGATGCCGCGGGTATCGATGACGTCGCGGCCTTTGAGCAGGGCGCGGTCGAGCGCTTTGAAGGCATCATGATCTACAAGCAGGAGTACGATGTCCGCGTCTCCGATAGCGTCCTCGGCGGATTCCAGTGTTATGTTGCCGCAATCCGCAAGCCTCCGGGGCAGTTCCGCGATGTGCGGCTCCACTACACCGATTGTTGCGGCAGGCATTCTGGTGCTGAGGTCGGCAACGATGGAAACTGCGGGTGATTCACGCAGGTCATCAATGTTGGCCTTAAAGGCCAGGCCCAGTGCGGCGATCTTCGGTGCTGGCTCCCCTGCGCTGAGCTGCTCAACCCGGTCCAGGACCCAGAGCGGTTTGGCATCGTTGGTTTCGCGCGCCTGGCGGATCAGCTTGGCTTCCTCCGGGGCACTCGACACGATGAACCACGGGTCCACGGCGATGCAGTGGCCGCCGACACCCGGTCCTGGCTGCAGAATATTCACACGCGGATGGTGGTTCGCGAGCTCGATCAGTTCCCAGACATCGATGTTCAGTTTGTCACTGATTACCGAGAGTTCATTTGCGAACGCGATATTCACGTCCCGGTAGGAGTTCTCCACCAGTTTGGCCATTTCAGCCGTCGTCGCATCGGTGAGGTGCATACCTCCCCTGCAGAAAGCGCTGTACAGATCCCTGGCCCACTCGGCTGCCACCGGTGTAAGACCGCCGATGATGCGGTCGTTGGTGACGAGCTCGATCATCACACGGCCCGGAAGTACGCGCTCAGGGCAGTGGGCAACATGGATGAGCGGCAACCCGGATTCCGGGTCCAGAGACAGGTCCGGGCGAAGTGCCACAAGGTACTCGCCCAGGTGTCGCGTGGCTCCGGGAGGAGAGGTCGACTCCAGAATGATGAGTTCATCACCGGAGAGCTGCGGCGCTATACCCCGAGCCGCGGCTTCGATATAGGACAGATCTGCAGTCCTGTCAGCATTAAACGGCGTCGGAACAGCCACGATGTACGCATCTGCCACCGGGGTGTCTGTTGTTGCCTTCAGCATTCCCTGGCTGACGGCGCCCGCGACATGCATACCGAGGTCGGGCTCAACAAACGGGACTTCCCCACGGTTGATGGCTTCAACGTTGGCTTCCCTAGTGTCTACACCGATAACGTTCAGACCGTTGGCAGCAAGCACTGCCGCGGTGGGCAAGCCGATGTATCCGAGACCGATTACTGCGACGTTCTTTATGTCCTTCACGTTGTTTCCCCTACAGTGCGATGTGTTCATCGGGTTTGCCAAAGAACTGGATGTCACCCGATGCCAGCAAAGCGGTATCGGAAATTTTCCACGTGTGGTTGTTCAGGCCACGGAACTGTGCGTAGTTGAAACGGTCGGAAGCATAAATCCGGCCTCCGTCCGCCCGTATGTCGTTCAGGAACCGGGTATCCTCACCACGGTTCAGGGCAGAGAATGGTACAGATTCAAATACTTCCCGACGCGCGGTGATCGTCGGCCCCATCACCGAAGCAGTCAATCTGTGCTCACGGTCGGCGAATCGAAGCAGCGTCGCGTCGTGACCCGCAACGTACATGTAGTGGGCCTGTTTCCCTACGACGTCGGCTCGCGAATAAGCCAGGGCGTGGACCAGATCGTGGAGGTAATTGGGCGCATAGAAATCATCGTCGTCCATCTTGGTGAGCACCTGACCGCTGGCGGAGGCCACACAGGCGTTGAGGCACTCTCCCAGGGACTCACTGCGCGGACGCGTAAGGACAACAACGTCTTCCAGTCCGTAGCGGAGACTGAGACGCTTGACCTCTACATCGTCCGATTCAAAGCCATGGGTACACAGCACCAGTTCAATTTTTGGGCCCTGCAGCGCACCCGCCGTGCGGAAAAGGGCTTCCAGACGGTCGGGCCGGATGGTCGACACAAGCAGCGACACGGACGGAAGTGCAACGGGACGGGTTGCAGCAGGCAATGCATCCCCAAGCACGGATTCAACCCGGTGAGCATATGTATGGACGGACCAGATCCGCCGCTGGGCCACATGCAGTTGGCGTTCAGAAAGCTGCGGATTCCGGGTTATGGCGAGAAGGGTTTCCTTGGTCTCCTCCCGCGACGTGACAATGAACTGTTCCCCGGGTTCCCATTGCGTGGACAGCGCCAGGCTCGGGGTGCTCACCACGGATGTCCCTGCAGCCGTGATTTCAAAGATCCTCCGGGCGCACATGCTCGGCGAATCAACAACGGAGTTTACGTTCAGGAAGGCCTTGTAACCCTTATAGGCCGTGAGCATCTGGTTGTAGGCCAGTGAACCGGCGACGTGCCTGCTGAACGGTTCAGGGAAGCGATAGTTCGGATTCTGGCCCGCGTGCCGGGAGAAGATGTCCAACCCGATTCCCTTTTCCACACCGGCGTCATGGGCACCACCCAGCAGCACGTCCATCTGTGCCCGGCGTTCCGGGTACTTGTGGGCGAAGTACATCCCGGCGAAAGCCACATCGCGGTTATGCCAGCCCTGGCGCGGACGCACGGGATTATGCAGGACCGGCTGCGCCGCAAACTGGAGGACGCCAATGCGTTCGTGGCCCAAATCCCTGATGTAGGACTCAACGCGTCCGGAATCGCTGGTATAAACCCAGTCGAAGAGCCGCGCCGTCTCCAGGAAATCCGAATAATGCGGCGGATCCTCCTTATTCCAAAACACCGTGGGAATTCCCAGGGACCGGCAGGCCTCCATCAGCTTGACAAAGTCGGCTTTGGGACCGGATTCGCCGGCAAGTTGAGATCGCCACTGGCCGCCGTTTCCGGCCCAGGCCGACTCTACGAAAATCAGGTCCGGCTGAGCCTCAGCGAGTTCCCGACGCCAGCCTGCACGCGAGAGGGCCACCTGGTTCCATTCAAACTGCAGCGCTGCCAGCGAGAACTCATCGAGGATTACCCCAACCGTGAGGTCTGCGCGCCGCGGGTCAACCTGCTCCGGCTCATACGTGTCAAACCGCAGGCGTTTACGGAAACGGCCGGGCTTCAGCGGCTGCGCGCCCGTGACGGCGCCGCTATAGCGGTTCTTTTCACCACGGAGCCGTCGCTGGTTTTCCCGGAGCCCTTCGAAGCCGTTCCGCCGGAAATGCCACGCAGCGGCTCTGGCTTCCTGTATCAGTCTGCTCATGCGTCCGACTTCCTCCGTCCCGGAGCCAGCGGCTGCGAAGCGGTCCTTGTTGGCCAGTTCCTTGGTATACCGCCGGTACCAGGCAAGCGCCACGGCGGGATCTCCGTCAAAGAGCAGATCGCCCTTATCCAGCCAGATAACCCGGGTGCGCTCCTCAAGTCCAGAGAGTTCAAGGCTCGCCCCACATTTGGCCCCGCTCGGCGCATGGTTCATGCCAAGTGCCAGGCATCCGAGCATGGTGTTCTGCGTTCCGGACAGCTCCGGCACCAATGCAGCAGAAGCCCCGAGCATTGTGGGCGGTGATGAGGCGTAGACGGCCGCGGCCGTAGGCTGGAGTTTTCCGCACAGAAGATTCATCAGCGTGCTTTCCCGGAGCCGTTGAGGCCATGAGCCCAATGGCTTCACGCTGTTGTTCCATCGCATTGATGTGGACCAGGCCATTCACCTTGGCCACCATCGGCGCGCCAGAATCAGCCCGGCCCCGAGGCAGCCCGATGAGGAGTGGATTCAGCAATAGCCGGGCGGTGCCGAGCCGGTCACCGCTGTTGCCGGTCTGCACCCTGGCCTGGGCGCCATATGTCATAAAGTGCAGGTAGTCCCACAGCGGAACCAGATAGTCCCGCAATGGAGGCCTGGCTCCGACCCGGGATACTTTGCGCAGGTCAACCGAGACAGTGACGGTCTTTTTGCCGGCCTCGATGTCGGCGGAAGCCTGGGTCATTATCGGGCTCCGACTTCTTTGTACATTTCCTCCGTGGACTCGGCTACGGATTCCCAGGTACGGGCACCCAACACATGCCGTCGGCCGCGGCGCCCCAAGTGCCCGCGCAGTGAGGGATCGATCATCAGTGTTCTGATCCCCTCCGCTAGGCTCAGGGGATCAGACGCGCTCACCAGGAGGCCGGTGACCTTGTGCTGGACCAGTTCCTCAAGCGCAGGCAGGGCACTGGCTATCACCGGCCGTCCGCACGCCATAGCTTCCACCGGCTTAAGCGGAGTTACCGCTCGTGTCACGATCAAATCCTTCCGAGGCACCACAAAAACGTCGAGTGCCTGATGGTACAGATGTGCCTGCTCCCGGGGCACCCGGCCGGTGAATACGACGCGGCCGGTCAGACCCAGATCCCGTGTCAGCGCCCGCAACCGAGGTTCGGCTGCGCCGTCGCCGACAATGAGGCAGTTGAGGTTGGGCAGCTCTCCAGCAATACGCGCGAAGGCAGTAATGAGGTCATCGAGCCCTTCATAGTCAACGAGACTGCTGACCGTTCCGATCAATTCGGTGTCGGCATCGAGGCCAAGGCGGCGCCGGGCGGCAGTTGCTGGCAGCGGTTCTTCGAGGTAGCTCTCCCCCACGGCGTTGGGGAGGAGCCGGATGCGTTTCGGATCCAGCCCGCTTTCCCCGAGTTCCCTGGCCATGACCGTGCCGAGTGTGGGCACCATATCGGCCGCTGCCATCACTCGGGCCTCAGAGGCTCGAAAGAGCCGATACCGCTCGCTGCTGCGCGCTTCCTCGCGGCGGGTCGAGGCCCATGTATCAGCGAGCTGTCCGCGGACCTCGTATATCCACGGAATGCCGAGAGCCTCGGCAACGGCGGCCGTCACCAGTCCGTTGACGAAATGCGTGGTGGTATGCAGCACGGCCGGCCTCACTTTGAGTGCCAGTGCGAGCGTAAGTTCTGCCTGCTGCTGCAGCCGTTGCTGCAGGCCAAAGGGCAGGCGGGCTGGCAGCATCCGGTGATAGGTGACCCCGTCAATGCTGTCGCTGTCCCGAGCCAGCAGCTTGCCCACTTGCACCGGGTACCCCGGCCGGGTGACCGCATGGACCGTCCAGCCGCGCTCGGACTGCGCCTTCAGGATTGAGTGCGTGCGCTGGGCGTAGCCGCTTCCAGTGTGCGGAAGGCTGTTTGTGAGAACGTGCAGTACCGTCTCGGGGTTGGAGACGTAGCCCTTCACCGGATTCAGGATCGGCTGCCATCCGTCAAAAACGGCGAGTTCCGACGCGAGCCTGCGCTGCTGGCGGCGCTCTGCGGCGCTGCCGGGCTGGAGGACCTCCACGGCACCGGTCATGTCGCCCTCATACCATCGGCGGCGCGCCACGGTGCCGGGCAAACCACGAGTGCCGGGTTGCACCTCGGCAATGAACCGGTCAGCCAGGTCCCCGAGGCCGGCAGCAGTGGCCACGTCCGCCAGATGCAGGGCCCGCCGGCCCGTAATCCCTGCGGATAACGCTGCGGTAAGTCTGCGTTCTGCGGTTGCCTTTTCACCCCGCACGACGGCGGCCAGCGGTCCCAGCAGGGTCCCTGCCGCCAACCGGTCCACGCTTCGTCCCATCGGATCCAGCAGACGGACGGGTATTCGCCGGGATATCTGCAGCGCCAGAACCACCGGGTCATCGCCCAGATGCTCAAGCACGGCGCCTACCGTCAAGAAGGTATTACGAGCCGCTGATAGAAACTTCATGCTCGGGGCCGGCCCGCCACGCTCCGCAGCAGATCTGCATAAGCCACTGCCAGTGCATCCACGTCAGCGTTGTCCCGGACCCAGTCCCGTCCGGACGTGCCTGTAAGGACCCAGTTCCGGTCGCCGTGGAGTTCCATCCACAGCTGGGCGATCGCTTCAGTGGAGGACTCCACTACATCACCGGCACCTGATTCCTCTAAGATCAGACCTGCCTCTCCACGCACGAAGGCGGTCACGTCTTGTGCCCGAATAAGGTAACCGGTCAAGGTATCTAGTTGGTACCCGGTGGCGTGATCTGTTCCCCGGGGCGCTGGAGACTGCTCCGGTGGAGCCGACGGGATCACTGGAGCGGGTTCGACGTTACCTGGATTTGGGGCCGGCTGCTGAGCCGGAGGCTGGGCAGGCTGGGGTACAGGCTTGGTCACGGAAGGGGGATAGGCCGGCTGTTGGCCGCCATCGTCCGGCGTTTCCAGAGAAAGTGTCCCAGTGTCGGAGCGAGGTTCCTCCGACCCCGTTGCCGAAGCCGGGCCAGCTGCAAGGAGACCGGTGATGATCACCGCCGCCCCTACTGCCGCAACACCATCCCTGCGCGTTCCCATGGTTTTTAGTTCCGCTTCTCGATGGTCTCCAGGTATCCTGCCATATCATCTGCATCCAGAGCGGCCGCTATGTCAGCAATGGCATCGGTGTCGGGAACGATAATCGATTGTCCGTCCGCCGAGGTGCCAATTCCCGCGTTGGGCAACGTAAACATATGTACGTCGGCAGAGCGGACGCTGCGCAGGCTCAGTCCCAGGCTTCCGACGGCGGCAGCATCAAGTTCCTCGTCGACGCGTAGATAAGGGGAAATCCCACTCACGATGTTGTTCACCCTGACTGGATTCGACAGGGTGTCCTTGGCCAGGACACCGGAAATAAGACCGGAGAGGAAAGCCTGCTGGTTTTTCACCCGCTGATAATCCCCGTCCGAAAAGGCATATCGTTCACGGACATATTTGAGGGCCGAATCGCCCTCGATCCGGATGGGTCCTGAGTCGAAATATTCCCCTTCTACTCCATCCGATCGGAAGGCCACTTCGTTATTCACTGAAATGCCGCCCATGGCTTCAGTGAGGCCTTTGAAGCCTTCAAAGTCAATGACAGCGACGTGGTCAATCGGGACATCGAAAAGGGACTGCACGGTGGCCACCGTGAGTTGGACACCACCGAATGATGATGCGGCATTGATCTTGTGCTCACCGTACCCGGGGATATCCACCCACGTGTCACGCATGATGGACGTGACGTAGATTCCATGGCGGTCCCCCGGGATGTGCAAGAGCATCAACGTGTCTGACCGCGCATCATCATTAGCCGGATCCCTACTGTCACTGCCGATCAGCAGGATGTTTTGCGAATCCTTGGCCGCTTCCGATCTGTCCGGCCGGTCGGCAGGAAGCGCATCAACGATAGTTTGTTTGCCGGCATCGAAAGTCCGTCCCAGGTTCCAGAGGTAGCCTCCGGCAGTCAGCACTGCTATGAGGAGCACACTTGCCACAACGAGGATTACGGTCCGTACCCGGTGACGTTTCGCTGGTTGTGTCTCTGTATAAAGGGAGTACTCGGTCAAAGGGGATCCTTAGATTGGTCGGCGCTTGCAGTCTACCCATATGGGCTGCCCCTTCCGGATTCCTGCCGCGCGCGGCACGCCGGATATCCTTGGTTCATGAAGTTCTCTGCACTCCCCGCCGTGTCCTTGCTCGTTGCGGCTGTGGCGACGGGCTGCGCTCCGGTAGCCGATGTCGATTCCGCACCGGACGCGGCAAACCCGGAGTGTGCTGCCGTGATGGTTGCCTTGCCCGGGGAAATGGCCGGGTACGAGCTCAGGGACACTGACAGCCAGGCAACTGCGGCATGGGGCAACCCGTCCAAGGCCATCCTGCGCTGCGGAGTTGCCGTGCCGGGTCCCACAACGGACCAGTGTGCCACGGTGAACGGCGTGGACTGGCTCCTGCGCGAAGGCGAAGAAACGTGGACCGCCACCACCTACGGCCGGGATCCCGCCGTCGAAGTGATTTTCAACCCGAACGAAGTAGCCTCGTCCACGGTGCTGGTTCAGCTGCAGAACGCAGTATCCAATATTGAGCCCACCAGGGAATGCCTCAGCCCCGAAGACACTTTGGACCTGGAAGGCAGTTAGTTCCGGGAATCGCGGTTAGCCGGCGGGAGCTCCCGCCGGCAGGTAGTCCGCCAGATTATCCGCCGCAAGAGCCGCAGTGATGTCCGCTACTGCCGCGGCGTCCGGGACCGCCGCCGGCAGTCCGGCTGCCGAGACTCCCCCGCCTTGGACGGGAAGCGTGTACATGTGTATGTCCGCGGGCCGGATCTCCCTGAGGCTGAATGCCAGTGCCCCTGCCGTCCTCGAATCGAACTCTTCATCCACGCTGAGGTACGGCGAAATTTCATTGACCACATTGCCTATCATCACCGGGCTGGGTACCTGCCCGCGGTCCAGGAGTCCGGAAAGGATACCGGCAAGCAGGGCCTGCTCGTTCCTCATCCGGCGTGAATCGCTGTCCCCGGTGAAGGTGTGCCGGGTGCGGACATAGTTCAGCGCCGACTCCCCCTGAACCGTAATCCGCCCCGCCGCGAAGAACTCCCCCTCGGGACCGTCGGAGTGGAAGGGCGCATCGTTATGTAATGTGACCCCGCCCAGGGCGTTGGTCAGGCCGCGGAAGCCCTCGAAGTCGACGACGGCGACGTGGTCGATGGGAACGTTGAACAGGTTCTGCACCGTCTCCACGGTCAGGGAAACGCCGCCGAGCCTCATGGTCGAGTCGATCGGCTGGCTGCCATGTCCGGGCACATCCACCACGGCGTAGGGCAGGATCGAAAGCACGTAGACACCGCTGCGGTCCCCGGGAAGATGCAGCAGCATCATCATGTCCGGTGTGGCATCCCCGCTGGCCGGGTTCCGCGTTTCGCTGCCCATCAGGAGAATGTTCCGGGCGTTCTCTGCGGCTTCTGTCCGGGGTGGTTTATCCACCGGAAGCGCCCCGGCGATGGTGGTCCTGCCCTCATCGTAGGCAGTGCCCAGGTACCAGAGGAATCCTCCGGCGGCGACAGCTACGGCCAGCACCACACCCAGCATTGCCAGGGCGGTATTGCGGATACGCTTCCTTCGCAGGCCCATCCGCCGGCGCCCGTGTTCCGGAGGCGCCGGCGTGGTTTCCGGTGAAAGGCGCTTGCGCATGCCGGGTCCTTGCATCATGTCCGGTCCTCGCATCATGTCCGCGGTCAGTCCTAGAGGCCTGAGTGTAACCATGCGGGGACTGCCGGACAGAGGAACCTGCAGCGGGAGGAATACCCTAAAAGACCGGAGCCCTACGCGCTCCGGAGCCGGTCTTAGCGCAGCCCGGTGGGCCGATCAAGTGCCAGCGAAATAAGTTCGTCGATCAGCTCGGTGTACGGCAGCCCGGATTTGGCCCACATCTGCGGATACATGCTGATGGGAGTGAACCCGGGCATGGTGTTGATCTCGTTGATGATCAGCTCACCGCCCGGGGTATAGAAGAAGTCCACGCGGGAGAGTCCTTCGCCACCCACGGCGTCGAAGGCGACTCCGGCCAGCCGGCGGACCTGTGCAGAAATGTCCGGCGGCAGATCGGCCGGGCAGCTCAGCTCCGCCGCAGTCCCGTCAACGTACTTGGCTTCGAAGTCATACCACTCGTGTCCGCCGTCCTGAACGGCGATCTCACCGGGCTGGCTGGTGCGCGGATCTTCCGTCCCGCGGCCCTGGAGGACAGCAACCTCGATTTCGCGGCCGACTATCCCGGCTTCTACGACAACTTTGGGATCGTGCAGGCGGGCGGTTTCAATGGCCGCCGGCAGCTGCGCCGGATCCGTCACCCGCGTGATGCCCATGGAGGATCCCGCCCGGGCCGGCTTCACGAACAGCGGGAAGGCCAGAGAGCCTGCACGGTCAAGACAGGCCTGCGGATCCCGCAGCCACTGCCGGTCGGTGATGACTTCGTAGGGTCCCACCGCCAGGCCGGCCGATTCAAAGACAACCTTCATGTAGTGCTTGTCCATCCCCACCGCGGAGGCCAGCACGCCGGCTCCCACGTACCGCACGTCAGCCATTTCGAGCAGTCCCTGCAGGGTGCCGTCCTCGCCGAACGGTCCATGCAGCAGCGGCAGCACAACGTCGATCCGACCCAGGCTGCGCGGCAGGCTGCCGGGGGCGTGGGCCACCAGTTCACGGCTGTTGTCCTGGGATGAGAGCACCACCGATTCCTCGGACGCAGGAACTTCAGGCAGGGTTGCGGAGCGCAGGGACCACTGCGCCGGATCAGCCGAGACGAGGCTCCACTGCCCGTTTTTGGCGATGCCGATGGGAACGACGTCGTACTTGGCGGTATCGATGGCCTGCAGCACTCCCGCTGCAGTCACGCAGCTGACCGAGTGTTCGCTGGAGCGGCCGCCGAAGAGCACGGCTACGCGCGGCCGGTTTGAAGCGCCGGCCGGAGCGGCAGCAGATGGGAATTCAACACTCACTGGGCGGACACACCTTCGGATTTCAGTTCGCGGGCCAGCAGCCGCGGGCCCAGTTCATCCACAGTAATTGCGCCCTGCAGTACGGCGACTACGTTTTCGGTAATGGGCATGTAGACGCCCAGCTGCGTAGCCCGGTCCAGGACGGCCTGGGCTGATTTGATGCCTTCTGCGGTCTGCGTCATGGACGCGTTGACCTCGGCGAGGCTCAGGCCCTGGGCCAGCAGGGTCCCCGCAGTGTGGTTACGGGAGAGCGGCGACGAGCAGGTGGCAATCAGGTCACCCATGCCGGCCAGGCCGGACATGGTTTCAGCGCTGCCGCCCAGTGCCAGTGCCAGCCGCGTGGTCTCGGCCAGCCCCCGCGTCATCACCGACGCCTTGGTGTTGTCGCCCATCTTTTTGCCGTCGCAGATACCCACGGCCAGGGCGATCACGTTCTTGACGATTCCGCCGATCTCAGTTCCCACGACGTCGGTGTTGGTGTACGGCCGGAAGTAGGGGGCGGTGCAGGCTTCGGCAATCCATCCGGCGGTGTCCAGGTCGGTGCAGGCCACCACTGACGCGGTGGGCTCCTGACGGGCGATTTCCATGGCCAGGTTGGGGCCTGAAACCACCGCAATCCGGTCAGCCGGCATACCGAGTTCCTCGGCGATTACCTGGCTCATCCGGGCATCGGTGCCCCGCTCCAGCCCCTTCATCAGGGATACAACGACGGCGTCATCCGGAATCAGGCCGGCAACGTCCCGCAGCTGGGCACGCAGGGACTGTGCCGGGACGGCTAGGACCACCAGATCGGCGCCGGTGAGCACCTCCGCCAGATCGGTAGAGGCACGCAGGTTCTCCGGAAGGACGGTGTCCTTCAGGTACTGGGTGTTTCGGTGGCGTCCGTTGATGTCCTGGGCCACTTCGGGGCGGCGGGCCCACAGCCGTACGTCAGTGCCGCGGCGGGCACCGGAATCTGCGGCAATCTTGGCGAAAGCCGTACCCCAGCTTCCTGCGCCCAGGACGGCGACAACGGCGGGGTGTTCACTGCGGGCGGTCACTTTGGAGCCTCCGGTTTGATGTGTGTGGTTGGTGTGCCGGAGACGTTGCCGCCGGTCTCGAAGGACCGGCCGATCTGCCGCTGGCCGTTTGCCACCGGGTCCCAGCGGGCCTTGGGCGGCTCGGCTCCGCGAAGTTTGGAGACCATGTCGGTCAGGTCCGACATGATCCGGTCGGTGGCTGCGTCCAGGACGGCCTTACTCAGCGGCTGGTCCGCGAAGTCGGACAGGTCCACCGGCTCGCCCACCACCAGCTGTACGTGTTTACGCGGGAAGAGTGAGGGACGCTTGGCATAGCGCGGGAGCAGTTCCTGGTCTCCCCAATGGGCGATGGGGATTACCGGTACCCCGGTGGTGAGGGCAAGCCGCGCCGCACCGGTCCGGCCTTTCATGGGCCAGAGATCCGGATCTCGGGTCAGGGTGCCTTCGGGGTAGATCACCAGGGCGCGCCCGGCTGCCAGAGCCTCGCGGGCAGCATCCAGGGACCCGGCTGCACCAGCGGTCACGCGTTCCACCGGAACCTGGTTCGTGGACGAGAGCGCCGGGCCCAGCACGGGGACCTTGAACAACGATGCCTTGGCCAGGAAGTGCGGCGGGTGGCCCTGGTTGTAGAGGAAATGCCCCACCACCACCGGATCGATTTCAGTCACATGGTTCGGGCAGACAATAAACCCGGTGTCCTTGGGAAGGTTCTCCGCGCCGTGCCACTGCTTCCTGAGGAAGACATTAAACACCGGGCGCAGGGTCCCGGCGAGCAGCGCGAAGACCACCCGTGACCTTCTCGATTCCTTCATGGCGTCAGGCTACCGGAGTCCGGCGGATACGCCGGAAGCCACGTCAAAGTCAGCGCCGAGTCCCTCCAGCTTGCCCTGGAAGTGTTCGTAGCCGCGGTTGATCAGCTCGATCCCGGTGACACGGGACGTGCCCTCGGCTGCCAGCGCGGCGATCAGGTGGCTGAAGCCGCCGCGCAGGTCCGGGATGTCGATTTCCGCACCGCGCAGCTGCACGGAGCCTGCGATGACCGCCGAGTGCAGGAAGTTCCGCTGCCCGAAACGGCATGGGACGCTGCCCAGGCATTCACGGTGCACCTGGATATTGGCACCCATGCGGACCAGGGCGTCGGTGAAGCCGAAGCGGTTCTCGTACACAGTCTCGTGCACGATGGAGACGCCCTCCGCCTGGGTCAGCGCCACGACAAGCGGCTGCTGCCAGTCGGTCATAAAGCCCGGGTGGACGTCGGTTTCCAGCACCAGCGGGTTCAGCGCGCCGCCGGGGTGGTAGAAGCGGATGCCGCCGTCGTCGACGTCGAACGCCCCGCCGATCTTCCGGTAGGTGTTCAGGAACGCGGTGAGGTCCTTCTGGTCCGCGCCTTCTACGTAGATGTCTCCCTTGGTGACCAGGGCCGCCGAGGCCCAGGACGCGGCCTCGTTGCGGTCGGGAAGGGCACGGTGGTTGTACCCCGTCAGCTCTGCGACACCTTCAATGCGGATGACCCTGTCCGTCTGCACGGAGATGATGGCGCCCATCTTCTGCAGGATGGCGATCAGGTCAAGGATTTCCGGCTCCACGGCTGCGCCGCGCAGCTCGGTGATTCCCACAGCCTTCACGGCCGTCAGGAGAACCTGTTCGGTGGCGCCGACGCTCGGGTAGGGCAGTTCCAGTTTGGCACCGGTCAGGCCCTTGGGCGCGGAGATGGAAATGCCGCCGGGGCGCTTTTCCACCACGGCACCGAAGTTGCGGAGCATCTGCAGGTGATAGTCAATGGGGCGGTCGCCGATTTTGCAGCCGCCCAGGTCCGGGATGAATGCCTCGCCCAAGCTGTGCATCAGGGGTCCGCAGAGCAGGATCGGAATACGGGAGTCCCCGGCGTGGGCGTCGATGTCCTTGGATGCCGCCGTCTTGGCGTTCTTCGGATCCATGGTGAGGTCACCGGTGACGGGGTCCTTGGAGACCTCCACGCCGTGCAGCTTCAGCAGCGATGTGACAACCTCGACGTCCTTGATTTCCGGAACGTTGCGCAGCAGGGAAGGGCCGTTGCCGAGCAGGGCGGCAACCATCGCCTTGGGGACAAGATTCTTCGCCCCGCGGACCGGCACCTTTCCGGAGAGAGGAACCCCGCCTCGGATCGTAAGGACGCTACCCATGAACACCTGATTTCTTAACTAGATTGGCCCCGAACGCAATAAGAGACTGCAACCAAGCATAGGAGGAAGCGCCTACTTACTGAAATGACTCCGCTCCCCGACGGGGGCCGTGCCGGGGTGATTCCGGTCATGGCTGGCGGAGTGGAAAGCAGATAGGCCCCGCCGTCGCGGGGCCTATCGATTGTATCGAGATCCGGGGACGCCCACGAAACCGGGCGGGGCGCAAATCAGCAGTACCCTGCTGAACAGTTAGCCGGGAAAAACGCCCTGGTAAAGGGCAGGAAGCGTGGTCGGCTTGTAGGACGGGCGCTGCGCTTCGAAGCTGGTGATTTCCGACTCATGCCGCAGGGTCAGCGCGATGTCGTCCAGGCCTTCGAGCAGCCGCCAGCGCGTGTACTCGTCAATGTCGAACGGCGCGTTGACGCTGCCGCAGACCACGGTGCGGGCCTGCAGGTCAACGGTGACTTCCGTGCCCGGCGCCTCCTCCAGCACCTTCCAAATGAGCTCAATGTCATCCTGGGCCACTTGGGCGGCCACCAGGCCCTGTTTGCCGGAGTTGCCGCGGAAGATATCGGCGAACCGGGAGGAGAGGACGGCGCGGAACCCGTAGTCCTTCAAAGCCCATACGGCATGCTCGCGGGAGGAGCCGGTACCGAAATCCGGTCCGGCCACCAGCACCGAGCCGCGGCTGTAGGGCTCCTGGTTGAGGATGAATTCCTCGTTCTTCCGCCAGCCGGCAAAGAGGGCGTCTTCGAAGCCTGTCCGGGTGATCCGCTTGAGGTAGACGGCGGGGATGATCTGGTCCGTGTCCACGTTGCTCTGGCGCAGCGGAACACCTATGCCGGTGTGTGTGGTGATCTTTTCCATAACAGGTTCTCCTATGCAGCGCTGACGGCGTCGACGGCGGCACCCGGCAGCGGGTCCAGGTCAGAGGGCGAGCTGAGGGTTCCGCGGACGGCCGTGGCGGCTGCCACCACCGGCGAGACCAGGTGGGTCCGCCCGCCCTTGCCCTGACGGCCTTCAAAGTTCCGGTTGGACGTGGAGGCGCAGCGCTCCCCCGGCTCCAGCTGATCCGGGTTCATGCCCAGGCACATGGAGCACCCGGCGAAACGCCATTCCGCGCCGAATTCCTTGAACACGCGGTCCAGCCCTTCGGCCTCAGCCTCCAGCCGCACCCGTGCCGAGCCGGGCACCACCATCATGCGGATATCCGGGTCCTTCTGCCGGCCGCGGATAATGTCGGCGGCAATCCGAAGGTCCTCAATGCGGCTGTTGGTGCAGGACCCCAGGAACACAGTGTCCACCCGGATCTCCTTCATGGGCGTACCGGCGGCCAGGTCCATGTAGGTCAGGGCCCGTTCGGCGGCGGCACGTGCGTTTTCATCCGCGAAGTCCTCCGGGGCAGGCACGGCGTCGGAGAGTGAGACGCCCTGGCCCGGGTTTGTTCCCCACGTGACGAAGGGCTCCAGCTCATCGGCGTTCAGGAACACCTCAGCGTCGAACTGTGCGTCTTCATCCGTTGCCAGGGACCTCCAGTGCTCGACGGCGGCGTCCCAGTCCCGGCCCTGCGGTGCGTGCGGACGTCCCTTGAGGTAGGCGAAGGTGGTGTCATCCGGCGCCACCATACCGGCGCGGGCACCGGCCTCGATGGACATGTTGCAGATGGTCATCCGTGCTTCCATGGACAGCGAGCGGATAGCAGAGCCGCGGTATTCCAGCACGTAGCCCTGGCCGCCGCCGGTGCCGATCTTGGCGATCACGGCAAGGATGATGTCCTTCGAGGTCACCCCGGGACGCAGAGTCCCCTCCACGTTGATGGCCATGGTCTTGAACGGCTTCAGGGACAGTGTCTGGGTGGCCATGACGTGTTCCACTTCAGAGGTTCCAATGCCCATTGCCAGAGCGCCGAAGGCTCCGTGCGTGGAGGTGTGCGAGTCTCCGCAGACCACCGTCAGCCCGGGCTGCGTCAGGCCCAGCTGGGGGCCGACTACGTGCACAATGCCCTGCTCGGCGTCGCCGAGGGGATGCAGCCGGACTCCGAACTCGGCGCAGTTGGCCCGCAGCGTTTCAATCTGCGTGCGGCTCACCGGGTCTGCGATCGGCTTGTCGATGGCCAGCGTGGGGGTGTTGTGGTCCTCGGTGGCGATGGTCAGGTCCGGGCGGCGCAGCCCCCTGCCGGCCAGTCGCAGCCCTTCAAAGGCCTGCGGGGAGGTCACCTCATGGATAAGGTGCAGGTCTATGTACAGAAGGTCGGGGGCGCCGTCCTCACCCTTGTGCACTACGTGCTCATCCCAGACTTTCTGTGCAAGCGTCCTGCCTGCTACATGCTCAGCCATGCCGGTACCCCTCGTTGAGATCTTGTGCTGCGTTCCTTAAGGGAACCAGCCCACGGAGCCGGCGGTCCAGCTTTTCAACTTGCATCTCAGATAGTGAGACGGCAGTATCAGTGTATGGACACTGCAAGCGGGGTAGGCGTTATCGACAAGGCGGCAATGGTGCTGGATGCACTTGAAGCGGGGCCGACCACCCTTGCACAGCTGGTGTCTGCCACCGGGCTTGCCCGCCCCACCGTGCACCGGCTGGCATTGGCGCTGGTCCACCACCGTCTGGTGGGACGCGATATCCAGGGCCGGTTTGTCCTGGGCGGACGCCTCGTGGAGCTGGCCTCCGCCGCCGGAGAGGACCGGCTCATCGCCTCCGCAGGGCCCGTATTACTGCAGCTGCGTGATATCACCGGTGAAAGCTCGCAGGTATTCCGCCGGCAGGGTGAATGGCGGGTGTGTGTGGCCTCAGCGGAGCGGCCCATCGGTTTGCGTGACACCATCCCCGTGGGCACCCAGCTCTCCATGAAGGCCGGCTCGGCCGCCCAGTGCCTGCTGGCGTGGGAGGACCACGACCGCCTGCTGGAAGGGCTGCACAATGCCCGTTTCACCCCCACCGTGCTGGCCGGCGTGCGTCGCCGCGGGTGGGCCCAGAGCCTGGGCGAACGCGAACCCGGCGTCGCCTCGGTTTCGGCTCCCGTGCGTGGACCGTCCGGCCGGGTGATCGCCGCCGTGTCGATTTCCGGCCCGATCGAACGCCTGACCCGCCAGCCCGGACGTATCCACGCCGAAGTGGTAGCCAAGGCCGGCGCCCAGCTCACGGAGGCGCTGCGCAAGAACGCGGACTAGGCCTATTCTGGGAGCCTCCAATGCACGGGAGGCACCATGAAGCGGATGCGCGTGCTGTGGAACATTGTCCGGGTGACCAACGCGGATTACGTGCTCTACGGCTTCCTGATTGCCCTTGGTACCGCGGCCTTGCTGCTGCCCCGGTTCGAGCCCGGCATTCCGGATTTTGGGGACAGCCTCTGGTACCTCTTCAGTTCATTTACCACCATCGGATTCGGAGACTACGTAGCGGTCACCTTTGCCGGCCGGCTGATAACCGTAGTGGTGGCGCTCTACGGCATCCTGGTGGTCGCCCTGCTGACCGGCATCATTGTGGGCTTCTACAATGAACTGCTCCGAATCCGCTCCCGAACCTCGCTGAACGATCTCGTGGATGAGCTTGAGCACCTCCCGGACCTGTCCCGGGACGAGCTGGAATCCCTGGCCCGACGTATCCGGGAGCGGCATATCCTGCGCTGACCGGCTGGATCAGTTTGGCCCGGAAGGATCATCCGGCGAAGTGGTCCCAGCCCGTGGTCTGTGGAGCCACGCCGCCTACCGTTACACCGCCGCCGTCCTGCACAATGCCCATCCGGACAAATCCCTTGGGCAGCACGGCACCGGGCGGGAATGTGGCCAGCAGGCCATGATCCTCTCCCCCGCCCAGCACCCAGTCCAATGGATCGGCTCCCAGCCGCGCTGCTGCGGGGGCGAGCAGTTCGGCACGGGTACGGACGTACTCCGCGTCCAGGTCGATTCCGACGCCCGATGCCAGGGCTATTCGGCCGGCGTCCCGCACCAGCCCGTCGGAAACGTCCAGCATCGCCGTTGCGCCCGCCGCCGCCGCCCGCGGGCCCAGGTGTATCGGCGGATGCGGCCGGTTCTGGGACGCGACCAGGGTGGCAAGAAGCTGGTCCGGCTCTTCCCGGACGGTTGAATAGTCCAGACTGCTCTCCAGCACCGCCAGCCCACCGGCTGCGGCCCCCAACGCTCCGGTAAAGGCCAGGACGTCGCCGGGCCTCGCTCCGGAGCGAAGGACGGGTGCCCGCCCTTCGAGGTCACCGGTCACGGCTGCGGTGACAACAATCTGGCTGCCGCGGCCGAGGTCTCCGCCCACAACCGAGCACCGCCCGGTATCGAACATCAAGGACGTCACTGCCCCTGCGAGGCCGCTGGCCAGGTCCTCCACCCACGCGACCTCAGTGCTTCCGGGCAGGGTCAGGCTGACCACGAGGGAAGTGGGCACAGCACCCATGGCATTGATGTCGGAGAGATTCTGGGCTGCGCATTTCCAGCCGACTGTGTATCCGCCGGTACGGTAGCCCGAGGGCCACAGCAGGCGGAAATCCGCATCCTGAACCAGGGTGTCGATGGAGATCACCGTACGACCGTCGGGGGCGGCGATCACCGCGGCGTCATCGCCGGGACCAATGAGGGCGGTGGTGGGACCGAGCCTGGGGAAGATCCGTTCCAGCAGTGCTTTCTCATCGAGCTGCTCCACGGTCAGGATGTCAGACGGCACGGGCTCTTCCTTTGGTTTCCGCCGGGGTTGGTCTTTGAAATTACCATGGCGGCTTAACGAAAAAGCCGGCCCCGGACATGTTGTCCGGAACCGGCTGATGGTGACCCCAGCGGGATTCGAACCCGCGTTATCGCCGTGAGAGGGCGACGTACTAGGCCGCTATACGATGGGGCCGGGTACAGTGCTCCAAGCACTCCACGCGTCCGTCTTTGATACATCGGACGGGAGTGAGCCTGTGCACTTCCTTTGCCGGTTTCGAAGAACCGGCCTGAAGAGTATTTCACATTCTTCAGATGGACACCAATCGGGCATTTGCCGCGTATTGGTTACCGCTGGGATACCAGGACTCGAACCTAGAATGACGGTACCAGAAACCGTTGTGTTGCCAATTACACCATATCCCAATGTGCTTCAAGCTACGCTCTTGCGGGTTTCCCCGCGGCGTTCCTTTGGGGTTCAACCCCTCAGCACGAGTTATTACTATACACGGCTTTCGGAGCAAGTACAAAACCGGCTCCTTGTCCGATCCGGGGCACCTGTCAGAGCAGGCCAAGAACCTCCATCAGCGTGCCAACCGTGTACACCCCGGCGGGGACGGCCGTGTTGTCACTTCGCACCGGTGAGGGGTTGTCCGCGCGGTCCAGCCAGACGCCCGTTAGGCCGGCATCGTGCGCGCCGACCGCGTCCACGACCAGATTGTCCCCGACATATGCCGTACGTGCCGGCAGGCTGCCGACGAGCCGCGCGCCCTCGTGAAAGATAGCCGGGTCCGGTTTGGCGGCTCCGACGGTGTCAATGCCAACCAGCACCCGGATCCGCTCCAGTCCGGCGGCGTCCAGCTTGGCACGCTGGTAATCGTGGACGTTGTTACTGACCGCCCCATAGGCGATGCCCCGTTCATCCAATGCGTCCAGCAGCGGAACCACGTCATCAAAAGCGCAGAAATGACGGGGAAGCATCTGCTCATAGGCATCGTTCCAGGCCCTCGCGGCATCGCTGTCCAGCGGTGCCAATCCAGCCCGTTCGCGGGCATGCTGCAGCCGCAGCACCCGCTGGTCGGCGAAGCTCAGGTGCCCGGCAAGGTAAGCGTCGTAGTGACCTTGCGGGTCGGCGGCGAACAGGGAAGTATACGCGTCCCAATCCGCCGCCGTGAAATGTGCCAGGTCTTCCGCACTGACTGCCTGGAGCGTGGTGCCCATGGCAGCCTGCAGGTCCACCAGTGTTTCATCAATGTCGAACAGCACCGCGTCGACAGACCTGGCCATCCTCATGTCCCTACGCGGCGGCGCGGAAGGAACGAATCCGGGCCAAGGAGGAGTCCCGGCCAAGGATGACCATGGACTCGAACAGCGGCGGTGAAATGCGGCGTCCGGAAATGGCAGTACGCACAGGTCCGAAGGCCAGCCGCGGCTTGATGCCCATCTCTTCCACCAGAGCCTGGCGCAGTGCCGCCTGGATGTTTTCCGCGGTCCACTCCTCCACTGCGTCCAGAGCGGTCAGTGCCGCATCTAGCACCTCGGCCAGGTTAGCCGGAAGTCCCTTGCGCGCGTCGTCGGCAACGTCAACGGCGTCGTCGGCCTTGAAGAGGAACCCGAGCATGTCCGGAGCCTCGCCGAGCAGCGTGATCCTTTCCTGGACCAGCGGGGCGGCTTCGGTGAGGATTTCCTCTTCCCGGGCGGTCAGCGTCTCCCCCACCAGGCCGGCGTGCTGCAGGTACGGGACCAGCCGGTTGCGGAAGTCTTCGGCCTCGAGCATCCGCACGTGTGTGCCGTTGATGGCTTCGGCCTTCTTCAAATCGAACCGCGCCGGGTTGGCCAGCACGTCGTGGATGTCGAAGTTTTCCACCAGCTGCTGCACGGTGAAGATATCCTCATCCGCGGACAGCGACCAGCCCAGCAGGGACAGGTAGTTCAGCAGGCCTTCGGGGATAAAACCGCGTTCGCGGTGCAGGAAGAGGCTGGACTCCGGATCGCGCTTGGACAGCTTCTTATTGCCGGCGCCCATCACGTAGGGCAGGTGCCCGAACAGCGGCATGTATTCGGCAACGCCGACGTCGATCAGTGCCCGGTAGAGGGCAATCTGGCGGGGCGTGGAGGACAGCAGGTCCTCGCCGCGCAGCACGTGGGTGATCCCCATCAGGGCATCGTCCACCGGGTTCACGAGGGTGTAGAGCGGGGCACCGTTGGCGCGGACCACCACAAAGTCGGGAACCGTGCCGGCCTTGAACGTGATGTCGCCGCGCACCAAGTCAGTGAAGGTAATGTCCTCGTCCGGCATCCGCACGCGCAGCACCGGGGAACGGCCTTCGGCTTTGAAGGCTTCGATCTGCTCGGGCGTCAGATCGCGGTCATAGTTGTCATAGCCGAGCTTGATATCGCGGCCCGCTGCACGGTGGCGCGCCTCGATCTCCTCCGGCGTGGAGTAGGACTCGTAGACGTAGCCGGCGTCGCGCAGCTTGGCAATAACGTCCTGGTAGATCTCACCCCGCTGGGACTGGCGGTACGGCTCGTGCGGGCCGCCCACTTCCACGCCTTCATCCCAGGTGATGCCGAGCCACTTCAGCGCGTCGAGGAGCTGGAGGTAGCTTTCCTCGCTGTCACGGGCGGTATCCGTGTCTTCGATGCGGAACACCATGGTGCCCTTGGTGTGCTTGGCGTAGGCCCAATTGAACAGGGCAGTCCGGATCAGGCCGACGTGCGGGGTGCCCGTGGGGGACGGGCAGAAACGCACGCGCACGGGCGTGGCATCGGTAACGGTGGGCAGGTCAGCTAAGGGTGTGGGCGCATTAGTCATGATGCTTCCCAGTTTAGTCTCTTCTGCCTCTACGCATGGCCTAACGTGCGTAGGCGAGGAGCCAAAGGAAGATACCGCCGCCCGCCGCGGTGCCGGCGGCTGCCCCGGCAAGGTGCTGCAGCGGAGATCCTGCCCGCGCGCGCCGCAGGATCACGACGAGCAGTATAAGGACCACGGCAGCAGCCAGCGCTGTCCCCACCGGCCCTGTGAAGAGCAGCGCGGCCAGCGACCCGAACATGACGATGCCGGCACCGAGCGTGACATCCAGCCATGACCAGGTGGTGAATGCGTTGGCCACCAGCAGCACCATAGCGGCCGCCAGCAGCGCAAACACGGCTGCGGAAAGCGCCAGCGGCCCGTCCAGCCACAGAATGAGCCGCTGGAGCATAAAGCCCAGCGCGGCCGCGCCCAGCACTACCGGAGGCAGCGACGACGGACCGAACCGGCGCAGGTCATTGCGCTTTTGTAGGTATGCCACCAGGACCGGTGGAAAGACTCCCAACATCAGGGCAGCCCCGAGCCCCCAGGGCAGCGCCTGCGCCGGCGCAAAGCTGAGGAACGGAGCGGCCAGGAGCGCGGCCGACCATATCAGGGCAGCCGGCGTTGCTCCGGCATCAAGCCGATGCCGGTCCCTGCCCGCTCCGCGACGCATCAGCTGCGGACGGTGTTTACCAGCCGGCCGATTCCTTCAATGTCGACCTCAAAGCGCTGTCCGTCGCTGATGATTCCGACACCGGCCGGCGTGCCCGTGAGAATAACGTCGCCGGGCAGCAGGGTGAAGGCCTGGGAGACGTAGGAGACCAGCTCCTTGACGCCCCAGATCATCGAACTCGTATTGCCGTCCTGCACCAGCTCGCCGTCCAGGTAACCGCGGACCTCGGTGTTCTCCGGGTCCAGTTCGGTTTCAATCCACGGACCCAGCGGGCAGGAGGTATCAAAGCCCTTGGCGCGTGCCCACTGGTCGTCGGTCCGCTGGGCGTCGCGTGCCGTCAGATCATTGGCGCACGTGTAGCCGAAAATCACTTCGTTCACGCGTTCGACCGGGACGTCCTTGCAGATACGGCCGATGACGACGGCGAGCTCGGCTTCATAGGACACCTCATCCGAGAACGAGGGCAGCACCACGGGATCGTTGGGTCCGATGACCGAGGTGTTGGGCTTGAGGAACATCAGCGGCGCGGGAGGGACGTCGTTGCCCATCTCCGCAGCGTGGTCGGCATAGTTGCGGCCGATACCCACCACCTTGCTGCGCGGAATAATCGGCGCCAGCAGACGTACGTCCTCGAGCTTGTGCCGCTCCCCCGTTAGCTGGACACCCGAAAAGAACGGGTCTCCCTTGATCACGGCAATTTCTTCGTTGCCTTCTTCTCCGCCAACCACGCCGTAGGCGGGGTCACTGTCCTGTACAAATCGAGCAATACGCATGCTTCTAAGCCTAGTGGAGAAACTGCGCCCGCATGCAGGTACGGCCACGCACACAGGACCCCTCCAGCAGAGAAGGCATTCGTGATTTTGCGCACCAGGGCCGCCGGCATCCCTGGTGTGGGTTAAACAGGTGAGGCCCGTACCAACACTGGTACGGGCCTCACCCTTCACAATTTGTCCGGCGGTGACCTACTCTCCCACATCCTCCCGGATGCA
>NZ_JBNHFW010000018.1:0-76944 GCF_059090685.1 Arthrobacter sp. Y3225209 | reverse complement strand
GGCCCCACTCGGCGTCGAACGGCCGCCGGGTAAACTCCGGCGGGCGCCTGGTGGACCACAGGGTCTGCGCCCCGGCCCGGTGCAGCTGCAGCAGGAACTGTACGGCGGAGGTGCCGCCGCCCACCACCACAACGCGCCGGCCGGCGAACTCCGCGGCGCTGCGGAAGTCATGGGTATGCAGCTGCCGGCCGCGGAAAAGATCCCGTCCCGGGTAATAGGGCCAGTAGGGGCGGTCCCAGGTGCCGGTGGCATTAATAACCGCCCGGGCGTCCCAGCTCCGGCCGCCGTCGGACGCGGAAGCCACGGCCAGCCGGCCGCCGCCGCCGTCGGACACGGAAGCCACCGCCACCGGACGCACGACGTCGAACCCGAACTCCCGTTCATACTGCCCGTAATACCGGGTCACCACGGAGGAAGCAGGCTCTGCCGGATCCGGGGTGCCCAGCGGCATACCGGGGAGGTCATGCAGGGCGTGGGCGGCCCCGAACGTCAGCGAATTCCAGCGGTGCCGCCAGGCACCGCCAGGACCGGGATTGGCATCCAGCACCACAAATCCGGGACCCGGTTCCAGGCCGCGGCGGCGCAGGTGGTACGCCGCGCTCAGGCCTGCCTGCCCGGCGCCGATCACCACCACCTCCGTCTGCACGGATACCCCTTTCATTGCCATGCCTCAGATAACTTCCACGGATCCGACCCTATTCCGGCAGGTTCGCCCGGTAGGAACGTGGTCGGTTTGTTTCGGTCATACAGCGGGGCAGCAGCGGCCGGGAGGTTAGGATGGGGGTGTCGCGACTGGCGTCGGGTGGGTCACCACCAGGAAGCGGCACGGGTGCCTGTTGTGGTGCCTTCGACCACGGATCGCACGCCTGGGCCGCGGGTCACGCAAGACTGTCTGTACCCGGAGTGTGTCCTTCGTCCGGGTGCCGGCAGGTAGCCTGACCTATAGAGACCCCGTTCCCAGGAGATCCACGTGAGAGTATCCACCCAGCCCGTCACCAACGCGCCCCTGTCGGATGTCGATCCCGAAATTGCGGCCGTTCTGAACGATGAGCTGTCCCGCCAGCGCAGCACCTTGGAAATGATCGCCTCGGAGAACTTTGCGCCGCGGGCGGTCCTGGAAACCCAGGGATCGGTGCTGACCAACAAATATGCCGAGGGCTATCCCGGACGCCGGTACTACGGCGGATGCGAGCATGTGGACGTAGCGGAAAACCTGGCCATCGAGCGGGTGAAGGCCCTGTACGGTGCGGAGTTCGCCAACGTCCAGCCGCACTCCGGTGCCTCGGCGAATGCCGCGGCGCTCGCCGCCCTGCTCCAGCCGGGGGAGAAGCTGATGGGGCTGAACCTTGCCCACGGCGGCCATCTCACCCACGGCATGAAGCTGAACTTCTCCGGCAAGCTCTACGACGTCGCCGCTTACGGTGTGGATGAGCAGAGCTACCGGGTGGACATGGACAAGGTCCGCGAGCAGGCGCTCGCCGAACGTCCGCAGGTCATCGTCGCCGGCTGGTCCGCCTACCCCCGGCAGCTGGACTTCGAGGCTTTCCGTTCCATAGCTGATGAGGTGGGTGCCTACCTCTGGACGGACATGGCGCACTTCGCCGGACTGGTCGCAGCGGGACTCCATCCGAACCCGGTGCAGGCCTCCGACGTGGTTACCTCCACGGTGCACAAGACCCTGGCCGGGCCCCGCTCGGGCATGATCCTCGCGAAGCAGGAGTATGCCAAGAAGCTGAACTCCGCCGTTTTCCCGGGCCAGCAGGGCGGGCCGTTGATGCACGTTATTGCCGCGAAGGCAGTGGCCTTCAAGATCGCCGGGTCGGAGGAATTCCGGGAACGGCAGGAACGTGTGCTTGAAGGCGCCAGAATCATTGCGGACCGGCTCAACGCACCCGATGTGGCCGAACACGGCGTATCGGTCCTGACCGGCGGCACCGACGTCCACCTGATTCTGGTGGACCTGCGGAACTCGGCACTGGACGGAAAACAGGCCGAAGACCTGCTGCACTCCGTCGGCATTACGGTCAACCGCAATTCAGTGCCCTTTGATCCCCGACCGCCCATGGTCACCTCCGGTCTGCGGATCGGAACCCCGGCACTGGCAACCCGCGGCTTCGGCAGGATCGAATTCACCGAGGTTGCCGAAATCATTGCGGCCGCACTGAAGCCGGCCCCCGACGTCGACTCGCTGCGCGCCCGTGTGGCGGCGCTGGCGGAAAACTTCCCCCTCTACCCCGGACAGGAGCAGTGGTAACCGTGGAGAAAGGAACCAACATGGAGGGCAGTGTTGCCAAGACACCCGTCGCCGAAACACCCGCCGAAACCCCCGAGGAAACAGGCGTGAACCTGGGTTGGG
Organism: Arthrobacter sp. Y3225209; assembly: GCF_059090685.1. NCBI lineage: Bacteria > Bacillati > Actinomycetota > Actinomycetes > Micrococcales > Micrococcaceae > Arthrobacter > Arthrobacter sp. Y3225209. Next base: position 74,588 of record NZ_JBNHFW010000018.1, on the reverse strand, counting down.
ACGTGAAGGAGAAAACGGAATTCGGTACCCCGGTAGCCGCCCGGATCCTGGACGGCCGGGCCGCTGCCCGCGATATTAAGGACGAGCTCAGCGAACGGGTCCGGCTGCTGAAGGATGAGCACGGCATCACCCCCGGGCTGGGCACCGTCCTGGTGGGGGATGACCCGGCCAGCCACTCCTACGTGGGCGGCAAGCACAAGGACTGCAAGCAGGTGGGCATTAACTCCATCCGCCGCGACCTGCCCGGCGACATCAGCCAGGCGGATCTGGAAAAGGTTATCGACGAGCTGAACGAGGACCCGGCCACCACCGGGTACATAGTCCAGCTGCCGCTGCCGGCCCACATTGATACCAACGCCATCCTGGAACGGATTGCGCCGGAGAAGGACGCCGACGGGCTGCACCCGGTGAACCTGGGCCGCCTGGTGCTGAACGTCAGCGAACCCATGACCTCCCCGCTGCCCTGCACCCCGCACGGGATTGTGCAGCTGCTCGTGCGCAACGGCATTGCCCTGACCGGCAAGAAGGTGCTGGTGGTGGGCCGCGGCGTCACCGTCGGCCGCCCGCTGGGGCTGCTGCTGACCCGTCGGCCGATCAACGCCACCGTCACCCTGGCGCACACCGGGACCGTGGACCTCTTTGAACATCTGCGCTCCGCCGACGTTGTGGTGGCTGCTGCCGGCTTCCCCGAGATGATCAAGGCCGAGGACCTCAAGCCGGGCGCGATTGTCCTGGACGTGGGCGTCACCCGCGTCACGGATCCGGAGACCGGCAAGACCACGCTTACCGGAGACGTGGATCCCGCGGCCGCCGACGTCGCCTCCTGGATCTCGCCCAACCCCGGCGGTGTGGGTCCGATGACCCGCGCCATGCTGCTGGCCAACGTTGTGGAAGCGGCCGAGCGGAAGGCCGGAATCCTGGCCTAGGGAAGTTTCCGTAGGGATGTGTGACGGGCCGGTGCGTGCAGAGGCGCGCCGGCCCGCACTGCGTCCACTATGCTGTCTGAGTGTCGCAGATCACAGCAAGCAAAAAAGCCCCTGAAACCCGCTCCGACTACGTTATTTCCGCCCGGGACCTGACCAAGTCCTACGGCAGCTTCACAGCCGTTAACGGCATCTCCTTTGATGTACCCCCGGGGGAGTCCTTCGGACTGCTCGGCCCCAACGGTGCGGGCAAGTCCACCACCATGAAGATGATCGGCGGCGTCTCCCAGCGGACCTCCGGTGAGCTGAGCATCATGGGCCTGGACCCCAACACGTACGGACCCGAGGTGCGGGCCCACCTGGGCGTGGTCCCGCAGCAGGACAACCTCGATGAAGACCTGCGGGTACGGGACAACCTGCTGGCCTATGGGCGGTATTTCGGCCTGCCCAAAAGCTATCTCCAGCCCAAGGCGGACGAACTGCTGGAATTCGCGCAGCTCACCGATAAGGCCAAGGCCCGCGTGGACTCCCTCTCCGGCGGCATGAAGCGGCGCCTGACCATTGCGCGGTCCCTCATCAATGACCCGAAGATCCTGCTGCTGGACGAACCCACCACCGGCCTGGACCCGCAGGCACGCCACATCCTCTGGGACCGGCTCTTCCGGCTCAAGGAAGCAGGCGTGACCCTGATCCTCACCACCCACTACATGGACGAGGCAGAGCAGCTCTGTGACCGCCTGATTGTGGTGGACAAAGGCACCATCATGGCCGAAGGGTCCCCGGCGGCCCTGATCCGCGAGCACTCCACCCGCGAAGTGGTGGAGCTGAGGTTCGGATCGGAGCGGAACACCACCGTTGGCGCGGAGCTGGAGGGCATCGGTGAGCGGCTGGAAACGCTGCCGGACCGCGTGCTGATTTATGCCAACGACGGCGAGGCTGCCCTGGAGGCCGTGACCGGACGGGGACTGCGTCCCATCACCTCGCTGGTACGCCGTTCCTCCCTGGAAGACGTATTCCTGCGCCTGACCGGGAGGAGCCTCGTTGACTAAGCTGCCAACCCGGGACGCCCGGCATGAGGTGCTGGGGCTGCGATCACCGCTGACCCCGCTGCAGACGGCCGCCAAGGCGAGGCGTTTCGGAGCCTTCTACTACGCCGAAATGTGGATCCGCCGGATGCGCGGCTACCAGTGGACCGTGCTGATGACGGCGGTGGGGACCCCCGCGGTCTACCTGCTGGGCATGGGCACCGGGCTGGCTGTCCTTATCGACGGCAATTCGAACGCAGGTTTCCCCGGTGCCGACGGATCCACGGTGTCCTACCTGGTGTTCCTTGGCCCTGCCCTGGTGGCCACAGCGGCCCTGATGATCTCCAGTGAGGAAAACACCTATACCGTCATGGGCGGGTTCAAATGGCACCGGACCTACTACGGTCCCAATGCCAGCCCCCTCGCCAGCGGGCAGATTGCCATGGGTCATGTCCTGGGCCTGACCGTCCGCATCCTTTTCACCACGGTGATTTACTACCTGTTCCTGCTGCTCTTCGGCGCGGTGGTACAGCCGGCCACCGGCTGGCTTATGATCTTCACCGCCCTGCTGGCGGGCCTGGCTTTCGGCATGCCGTTGCTGGCGTTCAGCGCCACGCTGAAGGAGGACAAGGGGCAGTTCGCCATGGTCCAGCGGTTTATCGTTATGCCGCTGTTCCTGTTCTCGGGAACCTTCTTTCCGCTGGAGTCCCTGCCGCTGGGCGTTCGCTGGATCGGCTGGATTTCCCCGCTCTGGCATTCCACCGAGCTGGGCAGGCTGCTCAGCTACGGGCATCCCGAACCGCCCGCCCTGACGGTGCTGCATCTGGCCTACCTGCTGGCCCTCACCGCCGTCGGCCTGCTGCTTGCCCGCCGCAACTTCACGAGGAGACTGGCCGGATGAGTGCGCACGCTGAAAACAGAACAGCGCCCACCACGCTGGTGCCCAAGGACCGGTTCCTCGGATCCCTGTATGGACGGAACATCCGGGCAGTGATCGCCCGCGGACTGAAAGCCACCTGGGGCACCAACTGGTCCATCATGGTCAGCGGATTCGTGGAACCGGTGCTCTATCTGGTGGCCATGGGCATAGGCCTGGGTGCGCTGGTGGGCACGGTGGCCGGCCCGGGCGGACAGGAAATGAATTACGCGAACTTCATCGCGCCGGCCCTGCTGGCTGTGTCAGCGATGAACGGAGCCGTCTATGACTCCACCATGAACGTGTTCTTCAAACTCAATTACGCCCGCCTGTATGAGGGCATGCTGTCCACCCCGCTGGGGCCGCTGGATGTTGCCATGGGGGAGATCTTCCTCGCCCTGCTGCGCGGTGCCATGTATGCCACCGGCTTCACCGCAGTGATGGGAGCCATGGGGCTGATCACCTCGCCCTGGGCACTGCTGATGATCCCGGCAGCCGTAGTGATCGCTTTTGGCTTTGCCTCCTTCGGGATGGCCATCACCAGCTACATGAAGACGTTCCAGCAGTTGGACTGGGTGAACATGATCATGCTCCCCATGTTCCTGCTCTCGGCAACCTTCTATCCGCTCAGTGTTTATCCCGAGGCGGTGCAGTCAGTGATCCAGGCGCTGCCGCTATGGCACGGGGTGGAACTGCTGCGCCAGATCAGCGTAGGCATCTTTACCTGGGGAACGGCGGGGCATCTGCTCTACTTCGTTGTGATGATTGCCGTAGGCCTGACGATGACCACCAACCGGCTGAAAGCGCTGTTCCTGAAGTAGGAGCCGGCCCGGGCCGGGCATGCGGCACTGTTCGCGTGCCTAGCCTTCGGCCTGCTCGTACCTGCGGCGGAAAACACCGGCCAGCCGGTCATTGAACAGGACGAACTCCGCCCGTTCCAGGCTGCCCGGCCGGTGGGCGGCCACTTCCGCCAGAGCCACTTCAGCGACCGTCTCGGGGTTCCAGCCGTACACGCCGGCGCTGACGGCGGGGAACGCGATGCTGCGTGCCCCCAGTTCCTCGGCGGCTGACAGCGCTGTCCGAAAACAGGAGCGCAGCAGCTCCGGGTCGGTCTCTCCCGCAGTCGCGTTGGGGCCCACGGTATGCACCACCCAGCGGGCCGGCAGGTCAAACCCCTCCGTTGCGACGGACTGTCCCGTGGGCAGCCCGTCCGGCAGCGTGGTGGCGCGCAGTTCCCGGCAGGCGGCCAGCAGGCCCGGCCCCGCTGCCCGGTGAATGGCACCGTCCACGCCGCCGCCGCCCAGCAGGGAGGAATTGGCGGCATTCACAATAACGTCGGTGTCGCGTTCGGTGATGTCTCCGGTGAGAATCTCAATCTGCATCGGCCCAGTGTGCCACCGCTCCGCGGCGGGCACCACCGGCCCCGGACTCCCGTAGGGGCGCGGAAAGCATGCCCGGCGGTCACCCTGAGCGAAACCGGAACCGGACCCCTGCGGAAGTTTGAGAGAATGAAACCATGCAGTCGATCCGAAACGGCAAGACGCCGTCGCCTTCGTCCACGCCCGGCCGCGGTGTCAGCCGCAAGATGGGCAACATCGGCATCACCGTGATGCTCATCGTGTTCCTCGTGGCGGTGGTTTTTGCCGCCAACCAGAATGACGTTATTGGCTGGCTTGTAGTCATCGTCTCCCTTGGCTGGCTGTGCCTGGCCACCTTTGTTGTTTTCTCCGTCCGCGGGGCCGCACGCAAGGCCACTGCGAAGCTGGCGGACGCCACCGCAGGACTTCGCCCCGCAGGCGCACCCGGGGTCTCCGTGGTGGATGAGGGCACCATTGTCCGCGATCGGAAACTGGACCACAGCTTCAAGATCATCCAGGTCCAGTCCAAGGTGATTCGCGAGAACTTGGACACAGACCGCGAGATGGTGGACCGTGCACTCGAGACCATCGAGATTACGGCGCACAACGCGCGTGGCATGATCAAGAAGGAGGATGGCGGGCCCGTCGAGGGCACCGTCGTCGATTAGCAAAAACGCAGCGTTCCCGGCGCCGCCAGTTTCCACGGCGGCAGGCCGGAGACGCTGTTCGGGGTGAGCAGCTACTGAGGAGTATGGTTATTCGCGTGAGTTCGGCATCAGAGGAAACAGCGTCAGCAGAGACTATGGACAGCTCCGGAAAAAGGCTGCGCATTGCGTCAGTGAACGTCAACGGAATCCGTGCAGCCTACAAGCGCGGCATGGCCGAGTGGCTGGCCGAGCGTGACGTGGACATCCTCTGCCTCCAGGAAGTCCGTGCACCCGATGCCATCCTGCGCGGACTGCTGGGGGACACCTGGCACATCGAGCACGCCGAATGCGTCGAAGCCAAGGGTCGCGCCGGGGTTGCCATTGCCTCCCGGATGCCCCCCACGGCTGTGCGTGAGCACATCGGCGACGAGTACTTCGCGCTCTCCGGACGCTGGGTGGAAGCGGATTACAAGGTCACCGTGGACGGTGCCGAAAAGATCCTGACCGTGGTCAGCGCGTACGTCCACTCCGGCGAGGTGGACACCCCCAAGCAGCTGGACAAGTACCGCTTCCTGGACACCATGAGTGCCCGGCTGCCCGCCCTGGCGCAGGAAAGTGACTATGTACTGGTTGTGGGTGACCTGAACGTGGGACACACCCCTCTGGACATCAAGAACTGGAAGGGCAACGTCAAGCGTGCCGGTTTCCTGCCCGAGGAACGCGCCTACTTCGACCGTTTCTTCGGCGAGGAAATCGGGTACACCGACGTGCACCGCAAGCTGGCGGGCGACGTCAACGGCCCCTACACCTGGTGGTCCTGGCGCGGCCAGGCGTTCGACAATGACTCCGGCTGGCGCATTGATTACCACATGGCCACCCCGGAGTTGGCTGCCCGTGCCGCAAACGCCGTCGTGGACCGTGCGCCCACTTACGATTCCCGCTTCTCAGACCACGCTCCGCTAGTGATCGACTACCACTTCTAAGGTTTTCTCCATGACTTCGAACTCCTCCACCGGCCGCGCGCGCATTCTTTCCGGGATGCAGCCCTCCGCCGACTCGCTCCATCTGGGCAACTACCTCGGTGCCCTGGTGAACTGGGTGCGGCTCCAGGACGAGTACGACGCCTACTTCTTCATCCCCGACCTGCACGCGATCACCGTCCCGCAGGACCCGGCGGACCTGCGCCAGCGCACCAGGGTCACCGCCGCGCAGTACATTGCCGGCGGCGTCGACGTCGAGAAGGCCACCCTGTTTGTCCAGTCCCAGGTGCCCGAACACGCGCAGCTCGCCTGGGTGCTCAACTGCCTCACCGGGTTCGGCGAAGCCTCCCGGATGACTCAGTTCAAGGACAAGCAGCAGCGTTTCGGCGCCGATTCGGCCAGTGTGGGGCTGTTCACCTACCCCATCCTGCAGGTGGCGGACATCCTGCTGTACCAGCCGCAGGGCGTCCCGGTGGGGGAGGACCAGCGCCAGCACGTGGAGCTGAGCCGGGACCTGGCCAAGCGCTTCAACACCCGCTTCGGCGAAACCTTCACGGTCCCGGAGGTCTTCATCCAAAAACAGGCCGCGAAGATTTATGACCTGCAGAACCCCGCGGCAAAGATGTCCAAGTCGGCAGCCTCGCCAGCCGGCCTGATCAACCTGCTCGACGAGGACAAAGTCATCGCCAAGCGGATCAAATCCGCGGTGACTGATGACGGCAGCGAGATCCGGTTCGACCGGGACACGAAGCCGGGCATCTCGAACCTGCTGTCCATCTACTCCCTGATCAGCGGACGCAGTGTGGAAACACTGGAAAAGGAGTACGAAGGCAAAATGTACGGACACCTCAAGGTGGACCTTGCGGACGTAGTCACCGAACATATCCGCCCCATCCGCGAGCGGGCGCTGCACCTGCTGGACGATCCCGCGGAACTGGACCGGCTGCTGGCGGTCGGGGCCCGGAAGGCCCGCGAAACCGCATCAGTCACCCTGGCGGACGTATACGAGAAAGTCGGCTTCCTGCCCCTGGGCAGCGCCACGGTCTAGTGCCATGAGAATCTCTGAATCCCTCGACCAGATCCACGCCGCCGGTGTCCCCGACGACAGCAGGACGGTGGAGTGCGCTGCCCGCTGCGTGGGCATCGTTATTGCGGTTCCCGAGCCCATGGCCAGTGAGCTCCGGGCCGCCCGGGCGTCCTTCGGGGATCCCATGGCGGCAGTGATTCCCGCCCACATCACCCTTGTGACCACCACCGAGACCAGCGACTGGGATGCCACCGTGGACCATGTGCGGGAGGTGGCTGCGGCACAGGAGCCGTTCCGGGTCACTCTGCAGGGAAGCGCCTCGTTCCGCCCCGTGTCTCCGGTGGTGTACGTGAACGTGGACCAGGGCTTCGATGAGTGCATTGCCCTGCACAAGGAACTCCAGCGCGGCCCGCTGGCCCGCGATCTGGTCTTTCCCTTCCATCCCCATGTCACGGTGGCCCACGATGTCAGCGAACAGAGCATGGATGAGGCCGTCAGGCGTCTGGATGACTACCAGGCGTCCTTCACAGTGGACTGCGTTGGCCTCTATGAACACGACGCCACCGGGCTGTGGAAGCTGCACGAGCACGTGCAGCTCGGCACAGGGGCCTAACCTCACCCCACGCCCGCCTGCGCCCCCTGGCAGTGCCAGGCAGCGCCGAGCGCGTCTAGGGCTCGTCCAGATCCAGGTACGTACCTGCCCACGCGGCGATGATGGCAGCTGCGCGGGAGGTCTGGGCACGCTCAACCATCAGGTGGTCGCTGCCCTCCAGGGAAATGAAGTTGCGCGGATGCCGGGCCGTGGAGAAGATCTCGCTCGCGTTATCGATCCCCACCGTGTTGTCGGTGGGGGAGTGCATCACCATCAGGGGCAGATGCAGATCCCGGATGTCCCCGGTGAGGTCATGGCTGCGCAGATCCTCGATCAGGTGCCGGCGGATTTCAAGTTCCCCGCCGCCCAGGTCCACCCGCGCCGATCCCTGTTCGGCAATCAGGTCCAGTTCGGACTCGAACAGGTGCACCACGTGGGAGGGCCTGAACGGGGCCGCGATGGTGGCAACTGCCCGCAGCCCGGGAATCTCCGACGCGGCGGCCAGAACGGCGGCTCCGCCCAGGGAATGGCCCACCAGCAGGGAAACCGGACGCCCGGATTCGGCCATAAAGGCTGCTGCATGCTGCAGGTCGGCGACCTTGGTGCTGAAGCTGCCGTCCTCCCAGTTGCCGGTGGAGCTGCCCAGTCCGGCAGCGTCATAGCGCAGCACACCGATGCCGTGACCGGCCAGCGCCTTCGAAATCCGGGACGCGGCAGCACTGTTCTTCCCCAGGGTGAAACCGTGGCTGAACAGTGCCCAGGCGCCGGTTCCGCCGTCGGGAATGTCGAGGGTGCCGGCCAGGGTGGTGCCGTTGACACCGGGGAAGGAGACGGATTCAAACGTAGGCATGCTCTCAACTCTATCCAGTACGCAAAAGGCGCCGGTCCGCGGAAAACCGCGGACCGGCGCCTTTTGTGTTGATGCAGGTTACAGCGAGCGGGCCAGGATGGCCTGCTTGACCTCGGAAATGGCCTTGGTGACCTGGATGCCACGCGGGCATGCTTCCGAGCAGTTGAAGGTCGTGCGGCAGCGCCAGACGCCTTCCTTGTCGTTCAGGATCTCCAGGCGCATGTCGCCGGCGTCGTCACGGGAGTCGAAGATGAAGCGGTGCGCGTTCACAATCGCTGCCGGGCCGAAGTACTGACCGTCGGTCCAGAACACCGGGCAGGAGGAGGTGCACGCGGCGCAGAGGATGCACTTGGTGGTGTCATCGAAGCGCTCACGGTCCTCGGCGGACTGCAGGCGTTCCTTGGTGGGCTCGTGGCCCTTGGTGACCAGGAACGGCATGATCTCGCGGTAGGACTGGAAGAAGGGTTCCATGTCCACGATCAGGTCCTTCTCCACCGGCAGGCCCTTGATGGGCTCAACGAGGATGGGCTTGGACGTGTCCAGGTCCTTCAGCAGCGTCTTGCAGGCCAGGCGGTTGCGGCCGTTGATGCGCATGGCATCGGAGCCGCAGACACCGTGGGCGCAGGAGCGGCGGAACGAAACCGAACCGTCGTGCTCCCACTTGACCTTGTGCAGGGCGTCCAGCACACGGTCGGTGCCGTACATGGTCAGCTTCCACTCATCCCAGTAGGCTTCGTCGGAAACCTCGGGGTTGTAGCGGCGGACCTTGAGCGTGATCTCGAACGAGGGGATGTCCCCGCCCACAGATTCCGGGAGCTCGATCTTGGAGGCGGGCTCCGCGATTTCCGTTGTCATTAGTACTTCCTCACCATCGGCTCGTAGCGCGTGAAGATGACCGGCTTGGTGTCCAGTCGAATGCCGGCGGTGTGCTCGGCGTTCTCTGCTTCATCAACCTTGTACGCCATCGAATGCTTCATGAAATTCTCGTCGTCACGCTCGGGGAAGTCCTCGCGGAAGTGTCCGCCGCGGGATTCCTCGCGGTGGAGGGCTGCCACCGTCATGACCTTTGCCAGTTCCAGCAGGAAGCCCAGTTCCACGGCTTCGAGCAGGTCCAGGTTGAAGCGCTTGCCCTTGTCCTGGACGCTGATCTTCTTGTACCGCTCTTCGAGCGAGGCAATGTCGGTCAGCACCTGGTTGAGCGTATCCGCAGTGCGGAACACCTGCATGTTGGCATCCATGGTGTTCTGCAGATCCCGGCGGATCTCGGCGACCCGTTCGGTGCCTTCGGAGTTGCGGACCACGTCCAGCAGCTCGATCGTGGCTGCTTCCGGGTTTTCCGGCAGATCCACGAAGTCAGCGGTCAGTGCGTACTCTGCGGCGTGGATGCCCGCACGCTTGCCGAACACGTTGATGTCCAGCAGCGAGTTGGTACCCAGGCGGTTGGAGCCGTGAACCGAAACGCAGGCAACTTCGCCGGCTGCGTAGAGGCCCGGGATCACTGTGTCGTTGTCCTGCAGGACCTCGGCCTTGATGTTGGTCGGGATACCGCCCATGGCGTAGTGCGCCGTGGGGAAGACCGGCACCGGCTCGGTGTAGGGCTCCACACCAAGGTAGGTGCGTGCAAACTCGGTGATGTCCGGGAGCTTGGCATCAATGTGTGCCGGTTCCAGGTGCGTCAGGTCGAGCAGGACGTAATCCTTGTTCGGGCCGCAGCCGCGGCCTTCACGGACTTCGTTGGCCATGGAACGGGCAACAATGTCACGCGGGGCGAGGTCCTTGATGGTGGGGGCGTAACGCTCCATGAAGCGCTCACCCTCCGAGTTGCGCAGGATCGCGCCTTCTCCACGGGCTGCTTCGGAAAGCAGGATGCCCAGACCGGCAAGGCCGGTCGGATGGAACTGGAAGAACTCCATGTCTTCCAGGGGGATGCCGCGGCGGAAGGCGATGCCCATGCCGTCACCGGTCAGGGTGTGGGCGTTGGACGTGGTCTTGAAAACCTTGCCGGCACCGCCGGAGGCGAAGATGACGGACTTGGCCTGGAAGACGTGCAGTTCACCGGTTGCCAGGTCGTAGGAAACGACGCCGGCCACCCGCTTCTGCCCGAAGGTGTCCTCCACCGTCAGCAGGTCGAGCACGTAGAACTCGTTGTAGAACTCCACGTTGTGCTTGACGCAGTTTTGGTAGAGGGTCTGGAGGATCATGTGGCCGGTGCGGTCCGCGGCGTAGCAGGCGCGGCGTACCGGTGCCTTGCCATGGTCCCGGGTGTGCCCGCCGAACCGTCGCTGGTCAATGCGGCCTTCGGGCGTGCGGTTGAAGGGCAGGCCCATCTTTTCCAGGTCCAGCACGGCGTCAATGGCTTCTTTAGCCATGACCTCTGCTGCATCCTGGTCCACCAGGTAGTCACCGCCCTTGACGGTGTCAAAGGTGTGCCATTCCCAGTTGTCTTCTTCGACATTGGCCAGTGCCGCACACATGCCGCCCTGCGCCGCACCCGTGTGGGAGCGGGTGGGGTACAGCTTGGTCAGTACCGCCGTCCGTGCGCGCTGACCGGATTCGATGGCGGCACGCATACCGGCGCCGCCGGCGCCGACAATGACGACGTCGTACTTATGGACCTGCATACCAGATGCTCTTTCTGTTGAAACTACTAAAAACTCAGGGACTTACCGCACCGTGGGTGCCGTGCAGCTGCTACAAGGAGCTGCAGAAATCAGGGATCAGGTCAGCCGGAGCGTTTGCGGGGCAGGGATCGAAGGTGAAGATCACCAGGGTGCCGAGCAGGATGATCACAGCGGTTGCGACGTAAAGAACCGTCTTGAGCCACATACGGGTGGCTTTCTTATCCGCGTAGTCGTTGATGATGGTGCGCACGCCGTTGCCGCCGTGCAGCATGGCCAGCCAGAGCATGACCAGGTCCCAGACCTGCCACACGGGGTTGGCCCACTTGCCGGCAACGAAACCGAAATCGACGGCGTGGATGCCGTCGCCAACCACCAGGTTCACGAACAGGTGGGTGAAGATCAGGACGACCAGGATGACACCGGATACACGCATGAACAGCCAGGCCAGCATTTCAAAGTTGCCGCGGCCTGATCCGTTGCGGGTGTACTTGGGAGCAATGCGTCCGGAGCGGGGTGCTTCGAGGGCGTGCGCTTCGTTGGTTGATGTAGTCATTGCGTGCTAACCCCCGAAAACGTTCGGAATGTGGCGAATTGAGAAGCCGATGAGCGTCACTGCCCACAGGCCAACGACGGCCCAGAGCATCTGCCGCTGGTACTTCGGCCCCTTCTTCCAGAAGTCGATCAGGACCACGCGCAGGCCGTTGAAGGCATGGAACACGATGGCTGCGACGAGGCCAAGCTCGCCGAGTCCCATAATCGGGTTCTTGTAGGCTCCGATCACCACGTTGTAGGCCTCGGGCGATACTCGCACCAATGAGGTATCCAGAACGTGGACCAAAAGGAAGAAGAAGATCACCACGCCAGTGATGCGGTGGGCGACCCACGACCATTGGCCCTCACGGCCACGGTAGAGAGTGCCTGCTGGTAACTTCGACACTGAATTTTCCTCCCTGCATCGCAGCGGCGTTAGCGCGTCTTCCACGCAGTGATGACGCCGGTGCGACAGCGCTATAAGCTCTACCATAATCTAGGTGCGCGTGACCGCGGTTTCAATTTAGGTCCGCCTATGGTGTGACCCTGATTACATTGATTTGGCTCCGCAAACAGTGTAGAAAAACGCGGCTTCCCCGAAGAGCGGTCCCGGCTCGGCTAATCTTGGCTGTGATGAGTAATGAAAAGGCATACCCCGCACCTTCGTCCGCCGTTCTCGACCGTTTCTACGGCGTGATTCCGGCCGGCGGCGTCGGCACACGGCTCTGGCCGCTGTCACGGGCTGCCGCACCGAAGTTCCTTCATGACCTCACCGGCTCCGGATCCACGCTGATCCGTGCCACCTACGACCGCCTGGCGCCGCTGAGCGGGGACCGGGTCATGGTGGTCACCGGCGCGGTGCACCGGCAGGCGGTCCGCCAGCAGCTGCCCGAAATCTCCAACAAGAACCTGGTGCTTGAGCTTGAGCCCAAGGACTCCGCGGCGGCCATCGGCCTGGCTGCGGCCATTCTGTACAAGCGCGATCCGCAGATCATCATGGGTTCCTTCGCGGCCGACCAGGTGATCGCCCCGGTCGAGGTTTTCCAGCAGGCAGTCCGCGAAGCCGTGCACACTGCGGCGCAGGGCTACATTGTCACCATCGGCATCCAGCCCACCCATCCGTCCACCGGTTTTGGCTACATCCGGGCGGGGGCGCAGCTGAAGGTTGCGGGAGCGCCGAGTGCGCATTCGGTGGTGGAGTTTGTGGAAAAGCCCTCCGCCGACGTCGCGCAGACGTACCTCGCCAGCGGCAGCTACAGCTGGAATGCGGGTATGTTCGTGGCGCCCGTGGACCTGATGCTGAAGCATTTGGAAGCCAACGAGCCGGTCCTGTATGCGGGGCTGATGGAGATTGCCGACGCCTGGGACACCACGCGCCGCCGGGAGGTAGTCCGGCGGGTCTGGCCTACCCTGCCCAAAACAGCCATCGACTATGCGGTGGCCGAGCCTGCTGCAGCTGCCGGCGACGTCGCCATGATCCCGGGAGCCTTCAGCTGGGATGACGTGGGGGACTTCGCAGCCATCGGCCGGCTGAACCCGGCCGAGGAGAACAGCGACCTCACCGTGATGGGCGACGGCGCGAGGGTCTACTCGGAAAACGCCAGCGGGATTGTCGTTTCCGACACCAAACGCGTCATCGCCCTGATCGGCATCGAGGATGTGGTGATTGTTGATACACCCGACGCCCTGCTGGTCACCACCAAGGAACATGCCCAGGAAGTAAAGAAGGCCGTGGAGCACCTCAGGGCCAGCGGAGACACCGACGTCCTGTAGGGCGCGCGCGGACGCCGTCATAAGCGGTCGTATCCGGGGGCGCACATTCCCGTTTCCCGGGTGGAATTGGCTAACCTAGAAGTTGTGCAAACTATCCCGTTGAGCAATTCCCCCATCCCCTCGATACGGGGAAGTGTGGCTCCGCTGCTGGGTGGGTTGATCGACTTCCGGCGGGACCTCCATGCCCACCCCGAGCTGTCAACCAAGGAGTTCCGGACCACCGACCGGATCGTGGAAGCACTGGAAGCGGCCGGCCTCGCACCCAAGCGGCTGCAGAACACCGGTGTTGTCGTCGACATCGGAGACGGACCGCTTCGCCTCGCCCTGAGGGCGGATATCGATGCCCTTCCGGTCCTGGAGGAAACGGGGCTGCCCTATGCCTCGGAGCACACGGGCATAGCCCACGCCTGCGGGCATGACATTCACACCACCGTGATGCTCGGTGTTGCCCAGGTGCTGGCGAAGTTCGACGCCGCCGGTGAGCTCGGCGGGCGCGTGCGGGTGATTTTCCAGCCGGCCGAGGAAGTGATGCCCGGCGGCGCCCTGTCCGTCATAGAGCAGGGAGCCCTTGACGGCGTTCCCCGCATCCTTGCCCTGCACTGCGATCCGCGGGTGGACGTTGGACAGATTGGTACCCGCATCGGCGCTATCACTTCGGCGTCGGACACCATCCGGATCGAACTCAGCGGACGGGGCGGGCACACGTCCCGGCCCCACCTGACCGAGGATCTTGTTTTCGCCCTGGCCGAGATTGCCGTCAGTGTCCCAGCCGTGCTGTCGCGGCGGATCGATGTACGCAGCGGCGTTTCGGTGGTCTGGGGGCAGATGCATGCCGGCTCCGCCCCCAATGCCATTCCCGGCCACGGCTTCATGGCCGGAACCATGCGCTGCCTGGACGCCGAGGCCTGGTATGCCGCCGGTGAGCTCCTGGACAAAGTGGTGCGGGAAGTTGCCGCTCCGTTCGGCGTCGAGGTAGCCCTGGAACACACCCGCGGTGTGCCGCCGGTTATCAACGCGGACGCGGAAATCAGCCTGCTTGAAGCCTCCGCCCGCGCCGAACTGGGTGAAGACGCCGTGGTCCTGGCCCCGCAGTCCATGGGCGGTGAGGACTTCGCCTGGATGACCCAGACTGTGCCGGGCGCCCTGATGCGCCTGGGTACGCGGTCTCCCGGCGGGGAGACCTTTGACCTGCACCGGGGGGACTATAACCCCGACGAACAGGCCATCAGCTGCGGCGTGAGCGTGATGGCAGCGGCTGCCCTGCGTGCCGCCCGCGGACTGCGCCACTAGGAAATTCCCCGCATCCGGGTGCTGATCCCCGGGGGCCGCCCCGACGCGCGCACGGAGACTAGCAGTAGGCACCGGGACGGCCGGTGTCATTTGATAACAACATGTAAACAATTGTTCCGACAGGGCCGAAATGTGACTGGTGTCGCGTCGGAGACCTTATGGTTGTCTTGCTGCGGTCCAACGACGGACGGAGCGCCGCATCACACCGGGTACCGGTGCGCCTTTTCCGGCAGACCGGGATTGGCACCGAGTACCCACCTACGGCGAACGCCATTTTCTTTCCTGGAGGAACATTGAAGAATTTCCCGCGCAGCTTCAAGCGCAATGCCGGCGTCTCCGCCGCCATGCTCGGCGTGTCGGCGCTCCTGCTTTCCGGTTGCGGCGCTGCACCGGAAGAGGAGGCCGAGGGCAGCTCCGAGGCCGCTGCGAGCAGCGACTTCACCGGCTGCATTGTCTCCGACGCCGGTGGCTGGGACGACCGCTCGTTCAACCAGTCCACCTATGAAGGCCTGATGGCTGCCAAGGACGCGCTGGGCATTGAAACCCGTGAAGTCGAGTCCAAGGATGCATCCGACTACACCAACAACGTCAACAGCACGGTTGACGCGGGCTGCGACCTGACGGTCACCGTTGGCTTCCTGCTCTCCGACGCCACGAAGGACGCGGCGGAAGCAAACCCGGACACCAACTTCGCCATCGTTGATGACAACGCCATTGAGCTCGACAACGTCAAGCCGATCATCTACGACACGGCCCAGGCCGCGTTCCTGGCCGGCTACGTTGCCGCAGGCACCACCCAGACCGGCACCGTTGCCACCTACGGCGGCATGAACATCCCCACCGTGACCATCTTCATGGAGGGCTTCGCCGACGGCATCGAGTACTACAACGAAGAAAACGGCACCGATGTGAAGCTCCTCGGCAGCGATTCCTTCGTGGACAGCTTCGACAACCGCGCCGCCGGCAAGACGCTGACCCAGAACTTCATCAATGAAGGCGCCGACATCATCATGCCCGTCGCCGGTCCGGTGGGCCTGGGCACCATGGAAGCCGTTGTTGAAGCCAACGACGGCGGCAAGGACGTCAAGGCCGTATGGGTTGACTCCGACGGCTACGAGACCGCCGGCATCGGCCAGGAATACATCCTGACCTCCGTCATGAAGCTCATGGGCGACGCCGTAGAGAACATCGTCACCGAATCCGCCGAAGGCAACTTCAGCGCCGAGCCGTACGTCGGCACCCTCGAAAACGGCGGAGTGGACCTGGCTCCGTTCCACGACCAGGAAGGCAATGTGCCGGAAGAGGTCAAGACCGCGATTGAGGATCTGAAGGCCAAGATCATCGACGGCGAGATCAAGGTCGAGTCCAAGTCCAGCCCCCAGCAGTAACGGGTCCCGGACTGCCTGCAGACACCAACCGCCATGTCCCGCAGCCACGCTGCGGGGCATGGCGGTTTGTCTGTGCACACCAGGTTTTTCCTCCCAGGCTGCAGGGACGTCTTCCGCACTGCAGCTTTTACTCCCACACAGCACTTTCGAACAGATTGGTTGGGGTTTTGTGAAACTCGAACTCAAGGGCATCACTAAGCGATTCGGTTCGCTGGTGGCCAACGACCACATCGACCTCGTGGTCGAACCCGGGCAGGTGCACAGCCTGCTCGGTGAAAACGGCGCCGGTAAATCGACGTTGATGAACGTCCTTTACGGACTGTATGAACCCACCGAGGGGCAGATCCTCCTCGACGGCAAACCCGTGACCTTCAACGGACCTTCAGACGCGATGGCTGCAGGGATCGGCATGGTGCACCAGCACTTTATGCTGGTGCCCGTGTTCACCGTGGCGGAGAACGTCGCTTTGGGAAATGAATCGACGCGGCTCGGGGGCGCACTGAACCTGCAAACTACCCGCACACGCATCCGTGAAATCTCCGACAAGTACGGCTTCGACGTTGATCCCGATGCCGTGGTCGAGGACCTGCCCGTGGGCGTGCAGCAGCGCGTGGAAATCATCAAGGCACTGATCCGGGACGCCGAAGTGCTGATCCTTGATGAGCCGACCGCCGTCCTGACGCCCCGCGAAACGGACGAGCTGCTCGCCATCATGCGCCAGCTCACCAGCGACGGCAAAGGCGTGGTCTTCATTTCGCACAAGCTGCGCGAGGTCAAGGCGGTGTCCGATGTCATTACCGTGATCCGCCGCGGCAAGGTCATGGGCCAGGCTGAGCCCTCCGCCAGCACCACCGAACTCGCTGCCCTGATGGTTGGCCGCTCCGTCAGCCTGACCCTGGGCCGGGAGGCTGCAACGCCGGGCGAGGAAACCTTCCGCGTGGAGAACCTCTCCGTGCTGTCCGGGAATGGACAGGCGGTGGTGAACGGCCTCAGCTTCGGCATTGCCAAGGGGGAAATCCTGGCGGTCGCCGGTGTCCAGGGCAACGGCCAGACCGAACTGACCGAAGCGATCATGGGCCTCCAGGACCACGTCACGGGGTCCATCAGGCTCGACGGCCGGGAACTGGTGGGCATGAAAACCAGCCGGATCATCGACTCAGGCGTCGGCTTTGTCCCTGAGGACCGCTCGGTGGACGGCCTTGTTGGAACGTTCTCGGTTGCCGAGAACCTGGTCCTGAACCAGTACAACGAGCCGCCTTTTGCCCGCGGCCTGTCCATGAAGCCCTCGGTCGTCGCGGCCAATGCGGACGCGAAGATTACCGAGTTCGACATCCGCACGCAGTCCGCTGCGGCCCTGGCCGGCACCCTTTCGGGCGGCAACCAGCAGAAAGTGGTCATGGCACGGGAGCTGTCCCGTCCGCTCTCACTCTTCATTGCCAGCCAGCCCACCCGCGGCGTCGACGTCGGGTCCATCGAGTTCCTGCACCGGAGGATCATCGCCGAACGTGATGCCGGCACGCCGGTGATGATCGTGTCCACGGAACTGGACGAAGTGCTGGAACTGGGCGACCGCATTGCCGTGCTGTACGGCGGACGTCTTATGGGCATTGTGCCCGGAGGCACCTCGCGCAACGTGCTGGGCCTGATGATGGCCGGAATGACGGCCGAAGAAGCACTGGCCCGCGAAGCAGCGTCAGAAGAGAACAATACCGAGGGAGGGGCCCTGTGAGCCCGGAAAAGTCCACCGAAGGTGGGCACAACGCAGACCGCGAAACGTCCGAAGCCGAAGAGCTTCGACTGGAAGCTGCGGCCGAAACCGCGGGAGGGCAGCTGCCTCCGCCCGCCGCTGCGGTAGGAACCACCATCAAGCCCGCCCCCGATGCGGCACCGGGAGTGCTTGAGCGCATCGTGACCGGCAGCGGTCTGGTGTCCGTGCTGGCTGTCCTGATGGCGCTGGTGGTCGGCGGGGTGCTGATCGCACTGACCGACGAGGACACCACCGCTGCGGCCGGCTACCTCTTCAACCGGCCCGGAGACTTCTTCGCCGCCGCGTGGGACGCTGCCGCCGGAGCCTACTATTCGCTCTTCCAGGGCTCGATTGTCAACGTTGAGGCGGAGAGCTTCACGCGAGCGATTTATCCCCTGACCCAGACGCTGACCACCGCCACTCCGCTGATCTGCGCCGGCCTCGGCGTCGCGCTGGCGTTCCGCGCCGGCCTGTTCAACATCGGTGCCCAGGGCCAGATCATCATCGGCGCCGCACTGGCCGGATGGGTCGGGTTCACCTGGCAGCTGCCCATGGCACTGCACCTGCTGCTGGTGATCGTCGCCGGCCTGCTCGGCGGCGCCATCTGGGGCGGCATTGCCGGCCTGCTGAAGGCCCGGACCGGTGCGCATGAAGTCATTGTCACCATCATGCTCAACTACGTCGCCATCCAGCTGGTGGCATACCTGCTGACCACGCCGGGCTTCCAGCGCGAGGGATCGAACAACCCCATCAGCCCCCAGCTGAACGAAAGCGCCATGTTCCCCAAACTCCTGGGCGACAGTTTCCGGCTGCACTGGGGATTTGTGCTGGCGATCGCCGCCACCGTGTTTGTCTGGTGGCTGCTGAACCGCTCCACGGTCGGCTTTGAACTCCGCGCAGTAGGCGCCAACCCCGACGCCGCCCGCAACGCCGGCATCAGCACCACCAAGGGCTACGTGGTGGTCATGCTGATCGCCGGTGCACTGTCCGGCCTGGCCGGCGTCTCGCAGGTTTCCGGCACCGAACGCGTGCTGACCGCCGACGTCGCCGCGAGCTTTGGCTTCGATGCCATCACCGTGGCGCTGCTGGGGCGTTCGACGCCGTGGGGAACCTTTGCAGCAGGCCTGCTGTTCGGCGCCTTCCGCGCCGGCGGCGTGGCCATGCAGACCAACACCGGGACCAGCATTGACATTGTCCTGGTGGTCCAGTCCCTGATCGTCCTGTTCATTGCCGCCCCGCCGCTGGTGCGTTCCCTGTTCAGGATCCCGCCACCCGGAGCCTTCCGCACCACCCGCAAGAGCGCCGAAGCCGCCGGAGGAGCAGCATGAGCACCGCAACCACCACAGCCCCCGCGCCGTCCCCGGCGCCGGAAACAGTAGTGCGCAGCTGGAAAACACCCATTCTGCTGGGCGTCCTGGCCATACTCGGACTGGTTTTCTTCGCGTTCCTCTCACCGGACACCGAGGTCACTTTCCGTCTCACCGACCCGGAAGCGGCCATCACGCTGCCTAACCTGGTCTTCTCAGCCCGGGCCTTTGGCTGGGCCGGCGCCATCGCGCTTGTCCTGCTTGCTGCCTGGTCCTTTGTCCTGGTCCGTTCGGGCCGGCGGCTGCCCCTGTGGCTGCCGATCATTTTCGGCGTCGTCTTCGTCTCGGGCTTCCTGGCCTGGTCCGTCGGCAGCACGGGTAACCCGAATGTTGCCCTGTACGGCCTGCTGGCCGGCAGCGTGACGCTGGCCGTACCGCTGGTCTTCGGTTCGCTTTCCGGCGTCCTCTGCGAACGCTCCGGCGTGGTCAACATTGCCATTGAGGGCCAGCTGCTCTTCGGCGCCTTTGCCGCCGCGGTGGCCGGTTCCCTTTCCGGCAACGCGTTCATCGGCCTGCTCGCCGCAGCCATCGCCGGTGTGCTCGTTTCCCTGGTCCTGGCGGTATTCAGCATCAAGTACATCGTGAACCAGGTGATTGTGGGTGTGGTGCTGAACGTTTTGGTCTCCGGCCTCACCGGCTTCCTGTTCTCCACGGTCCTGAGCAAGAACGCCGCCGAACTGAACACGGCCCCCCGCCTGCCGAACATCAGGATTCCGTTCCTGGCGGACATTCCGATCATCGGTCCGATCCTCTTTGACCAGTCCCTGATCGGCTACCTGATGTACTTCGCCGTCGCCGCCGTCTACTTCGGGCTGTTCCGCACCCGCTGGGGCCTGCGCACCCGCGCCGTGGGCGAACACCCGAAGGCAGCTGACACACTGGGCGTGAACGTCAACCGCACCCGCTTCACCAACGTGCTGCTGGCCGGCGCAGTTGCCGGCATCGGCGGGTCCTTCTTCACCCTGGTCTCCGTGTCCAGCTTCGGCCAGGACATGACCGGCGGCCAGGGCTACATTGCCCTGGCAGCCCTCATCCTGGGCCGCTGGAACCCGTTGGGCGCCGCCGCAGCAGCCCTGCTGTTCGGCTTCGCCACCAACCTGCAGTACGTGCTGGGCCTGCTGGGTACACCGGTGCCCAGCCAGTTCCTGTCCATGCTGCCGTACGTGGTGACCATCTTTGCCGTCGCCGGCGTGGTGGGCCGCTCCCGCGGACCGGCCGCCAGCGGCGTGCCGTACATCAAGGGATAACCGCAGCGGGACCGGCGGCCGGAACACCGGCCGCCGGTCCCGCCGTCGTTTCCGGTCCGCACCGGACCGGGGCGCAACCGGAAGGAAAGACATGACCGCTCAGACCCCCCAGGCGGACTGGGACGTGCTCCTGGAGCATGCCCGCGCAGCCCTCACCCACGCCTACGTGCCGTACTCGAAGTATCCGGTGGGTGCCGCGGCACTGACCGACGACGGCCGGATTGTTTCCGGCTGCAACGTTGAAAACGCCTCCTACGGACTGACGCTCTGCGCCGAATGCTCCATGATCAGCCAGCTGAACATGACCGGCGGCGGGCGCCTGGTGGCGTTCACCTGCGTAGACGGCGCCGGTGCGGTGCTGATGCCGTGCGGGCGCTGCCGGCAGCTGCTTTACGAATTCCGTGCTCCCGGAATGGAGCTGATGACCGTCAGCGGCATCCGCAGCATGGACGAGGTCCTGCCTGACGCTTTTGGACCGCAACACCTGGAAGGGTAAATGCACATGAACAGCACAGACTTTGATGCCGTAGACATCATCCGCACGAAGCGGGACAAGGGTGTCCTCTCGGCCGCGCAGATCGACTGGACCATTGACGCCTACACCCGGGGCACCATTGCCGACGAGCAGATGGCCGCCCTGAACATGGCGATCCTGCTCAACGGCATGAACCGCGAGGAGATCTTCCGCTGGACCGCGGCCATGATTGCCTCCGGTGAGCGCATGGACTTCTCCTCGCTGGGCAAGCCCACCGCGGACAAGCACTCCACCGGAGGCGTGGGGGACAAGATCACCCTCCCGCTGGCCCCGCTGGTGGCCGTGTTCGGCGTGGCTGTTCCGCAGCTGTCGGGCCGCGGCCTGGGCCACACCGGCGGCACCCTGGACAAGCTGGAAGCCATCCCGGGATGGCAGGCCTCACTGAGCAACAGCGCGCTGATGAACCAGCTGCGCGACGTCGGTGCCGTCATCTGCGCAGCCGGTGCGGGCCTGGCACCGGCTGACAAAAAGCTCTACGCGCTGCGGGACGTGACCGGCACGGTGGAAGCCATTCCCCTGATTGCCTCCTCCATCATGAGCAAAAAGATCGCCGAAGGCACCGACTCCCTGGTGCTGGATGTGAAGGTGGGCTCGGGCGCGTTTATGAAGGACGAGGCCATGGCCCGGGAACTGGCCGAAACCATGGTCGCCCTGGGCAAGGACGCCGGCGTCAACACCGTGGCCCTGCTGACCGACATGTCCACCCCGCTGGGACTCACTGCCGGCAACGCCATCGAAGTCCAGGAATCCGTGGACGTGCTGGCAGGCGGCGGGCCCGAAGACGTGGTGGAGCTGACTGTCCGCCTCGCCGAGGAAATGCTGACCGCCGCCGGGGTGCGCGACGCCGATCCCGCAGCAGCGCTCAGGGACGGCCGGGCCATGGACGTCTGGCGCCGGATGATCTCGGCGCAGGGCGGAGATCCGGATGCGAAACTGCCCGTGGCGAAGGAATCCGAAACCATCTATGCACCCGCCGACGGTGTGCTGGTGGAGCTCGATGCCTTGTCCGTGGGCGTCGCCGCCTGGCGCCTGGGGGCCGGCCGTGCACGCAAGGAGGACGCCGTGCAGGCGGGGGCCGGCGTCGTGATGCATGCGAAGCCCGGTGCCACCGTCCGGGCCGGCGAGCCGCTGATGACGCTGCTCACCGATTCGCCGGAGAAATTTGACCGGGCCCGCGAGGCCCTGGCGGACGCCGTCGTCATTGCGCCCGAGGGCTCACGCCCGGCACGCCGGCTGATCATCGACCGGATCAGCTAGCAGCTTCCCCGGTTGCTGGAACCGCAGAGGTGCCCGTGGCGATCCGCCACGGGCACCTCTGCGTTCGTGGCATGCTTGTAGAGGATCGATAGCCCAACCCAAGGAGCGGCAACTGTTGGACTTTCTCAGTGTGACGGTGGACGGTATCAACAGTTTCATCCTCTCCACCGCGGGCTCCCCGTGGGTGTATATCGGTCTTTTCCTGTGCTGCCTGATTGACGGTTTCTTTCCGCCGGTCCCCAGCGAGTCCCTCGTGGTGGCCCTGGCCTCACTCGCCATGAGCGGCGCCGGCGTGAACATCTGGCTGATTATCCCGGCCGCCGCCCTGGGCGCGTTCCTGGGCGACAACCTCGCCTATCTGATGGGACGCGGGATCGGCATGGACCGGTTCGCCTGGATGCGCCGGCCCAAAACGCGCCGGTCCTTTGCCTGGGCCCGGCACGAACTGGAGAAGCGCTCGGTGTCCCTGATCCTCGTGGCCCGGTTCATCCCCGTGGGACGGGTGGTGGTGAACCTGACGGCAGGGGCCACCGGGTTCCCGCGCCGGCGCTTCGTTTTCCTGACCGCCATCTCCGGGGCCGTCTGGGCCGCGTACAGCGTGGCCATCGGCGCGATAGCCGGCGCCTGGTTCACCGAACACCACCTGCTGGGCGTGGTGGTTGGAGTCAGCGGCGCGCTGGTCCTGGGCCTGGTCATCGACCGCATCATCACCATGGTCCGCGGTACGGCGCCCGGAGCACCGCGTCCGGTGGAGGACACAGAGCAGGCCGAAAATGACGAAAGCACACGGAAGGCCGCCTGAAACGCCGTAGAGTTGCCGTGTGACTGAGCCTACAGATTCCTCCGTAAACACTTCCCGACTCGACGTACGCAGCCTGCCGAAGGTCTCGCTCCATGACCACCTGGACGGCGGCCTGCGCCCGGCAACAATCATCGAACTGGCTGCAGCCGTCGGCCACCAGCTTCCCGCCACCGACCCGGTGGCCCTGGGGGAGTGGTTCCGCGAGTCAGCGGATTCAGGGTCGCTGCCGCGCTACCTCGAAACCTTCGACCACACCATTGCCGTGATGCAGACCCGCGAGGGGCTGACCCGCGTTGCCCGCGAGTTCGTGGAAGACCTGGTGGCCGACGGCGTGGTGTACGCCGAGATCCGCTGGGCACCCGAACAGCACCTGAGCGGCGGACTGAGTCTGGACGAGGCCGTGGAAGCAGTCCAGGCCGGACTCGAGGAAGGCGTGATGAACGCCGAAACGGCAGGCAGCTTCATCCAGGTGGGCCAGCTGATCACGGCCATGCGGCACGCGGACCGCGGCATGGAAATTGCCGAACTGGCCGTGCGGCACCGGGATTCGGGGGCCGTGGGCTTCGACATTGCCGGCGCCGAAGACGGTTTCCCGGCCTCCCGTTTCAAGGACGCGTTCACCTACCTGGCCGAAAACCAGTTCCCCGCCACGGTGCACGCCGGCGAGGCAGCAGGCATCGAGAGCATTGTTGACGCGCTGGTGCACGGCAGGGCCCTGCGGCTGGGGCACGGCGTGCGGATCGCCGAGGACATCACGGTTGAATTCGAAGCCGACGACGCCGCGTCCCCGGATGAGCCTGAAGTGGGCATGGTGAGCATTGGCCGGGTCGCCGGCTGGGTACGGGACCGCGGAATCGCCCTGGAGGTCTGCCCGTCATCGAACCTGCAGACCGGGGCCGTCGCCTCCTTCGGCGAGGACATCGAGACCCACCCCATTGACCTGCTTTACCAGACCGGCTTCGCCGTGACGGTAAACACCGACAACCGGCTGATGAGCAACGTCAGCCTCACCGGCGAGTTCGAGCTGCTGATGGACACCTTCGACTACGACCTTGATGACCTGCTGGAGCTCACCATGAATGCGGTGAACGCTGCGTTCCTTCCCCTGGATGAACGTGCCGCACTGTCCGCCTTCGTTACCGAGGGATTCAACCGCGCCCGTGGCTGAAACCGACCTCCCCGATGACCTGGGCGAACGGTTCAGCCGGCTCGCCCAGGTCATCGGCACCCTGCGTGAACGGTGTCCCTGGACCGCGGCGCTGACCCACGAATCCCTGCTGGAGTACCTGGTGGAGGAAAGCTACGAGGTCATCGAAGCGGTGGAAGGCGGTACAGCCGGTCCGGAACGGGCCGCCGAACTGCGCGGGGAACTGGGCGACCTGCTCCTGCAGGTACTGCTTCACGCCCGCCTGCAGCAGGAAACCGGCGGCTTTTCCGTGGCCGACGTTGTGGATTCGCTCACGGCCAAAATGATTCGCCGCAATCCGCACGTTTTCCACCCCGACGGCTCTCTCCGGGAGGGCGCAGGGTCAGCGGACATCGCAACCATCGAAGCCGCCTGGGACGAGGCGAAAAAGACCGAAACCCCGGACCGGGCCTCGGCCTTTGAAGGTATCCCCGCGTCCATGCCGGCCCTGCTGCTGGCCGCCAAAACACTAAGCCGCGCCCGCAGGGCGGGCCTTCCGCTGCCGCCCGTCCCGGCGCCCGCCACGAACCCGGAAGCGCCGTTTGCCGGGGAAACTGAACTGGGGGATGCGCTGCTGGAGATGGTCCGCCGCGCATCGGAACAGGGACTGGATACCGAGGCGGCGCTGCGTGCGGCAGTCCGCCGGTACACGGACACCGGCCGGGGCAAAGCGGACTGATCCACGGCCGCTGAGCGCACGTATTCGGCGCCCGGACCTTACCCGCGGCCCCGATTCTATTAGGCTAAGAGGCAGACACCGTGGCCTGCCGCATAGGCAGGACGTAAGTTCTTCCACCATCGTTCCAACGAACAGGAGCAATTCAATGGCCATCATCGATGCCATCCATGCCCGCGAGATCCTCGACTCCCGCGGTAACCCCACCGTTGAGGTGGAGGTGCTGCTCGACGACGACACCTTCGGCCGGGCCGCTGTTCCCTCCGGTGCTTCCACTGGTGCTTTCGAAGCCAACGAACGCCGCGACGGAGAGAAGAACCGCTACCAGGGCAAGGGCGTGCTGCAGGCCGTCGAAGCCGTCATCGAACAGATCCAGCCCGCGCTGCTCGGCTTTGACGCCGCTGACCAGCGGGCCATCGACCAGGCCATGATTGACCTGGACGGCACCGAGAACAAGTCCGGCTTGGGCGCCAACGCCATCCTCGGCGTCTCCCTCGCCGTGGCCCGCGCCGCTGCCGAGTCCGCCGCCCTGCCGCTGTACCGCTACCTCGGCGGCCCGAACGCGCACATCCTCCCCGTGCCGCTGATGAACATCCTCAACGGCGGCTCGCACGCCGACTCCGACGTCGACATCCAGGAATTCATGATTGTTCCCCTGGGCGCCCAGACCTACTCCGAAGGCCTGCGCTGGGGCGTGGAGGTCTACCACAACCTCAAGTCTGTGCTGAAGGAAAAGAACCTCTCCACCGGCCTGGGTGACGAAGGCGGCTTCGCACCGAACCTGCCCTCCAACCGTGCAGCCCTGGACCTGATTGTGGAAGCCATCCAGCGTGCCGGCTACGTGCCCGGCAATGACATTGCCCTGGCCCTGGACGTTGCCTCCTCCGAGTTCTACAAGGACGGCGCTTACGTCTTCGAAGGACAGAACCGCAGCGCCGAGGAAATGTCCGCGTACTACGAGGAACTGGTCCGCGACTACCCGCTGGTCTCCATCGAAGACCCGCTGGACGAAGAGGACTGGGACGGCTGGCAGGCACTCACTGCCCGCCTCGGCGACAAGGTGCAGCTGGTGGGCGACGACCTGTTCGTCACCAACCCGGCCCGCCTGGAGACCGGCATCAAGAACAACGCCGCGAACTCCCTGCTGGTGAAGGTCAACCAGATCGGCACCCTGACCGAGACCCTGGACGCCATCACCATGGCCCAGCGTGCCGGGTACACCACCATCACCTCGCACCGTTCGGGCGAAACCGAAGACACCACCATCGCCGACATCTGCGTTGCCACCAACGCCGGCCAGATCAAGACCGGTGCCCCGGCCCGCTCCGAGCGCGTTGCCAAGTACAACCAGCTGCTGCGGATCGAAGAAGAGCTCGACGACGCCGCCCGCTACGCCGGGCGCAGCGCCTTCCCGCGCTTCAACGCCTAGCCCGTGACTACGCAACGCCTGCGGTAACCCGTGAACCGCAGGCGTTGCGAAACCGGCTGCAACACCGTGGGTGGGTAACCTCATTGGAGGAGACCCGCCCACACTGGTTTCCAATCCGCAGACCGCTTGGAACCGCTGATCAACGCAAAGAAGGACCCGCATGCCAACCCGACGTCCCAAGGTACCCAGGCCTGCTGCAGCCAAATCCGCCGGGACTGAGCCCACCGGAACCAAGTCCGCCGCACCGAAATCCGCCGCACCGAAATCTGCCGCACCGAAATCTGCCGGAGCCAAGCCTGCCGGCAGCAAATCCGGAAGGCCCGGGGACCGCCAGGGACGCCCCAAGGCGGGAAGCGCGGCGGCAGCCTCTGACGCGCGCGCTGCCATTCGCTCCCAGCTCTCCGGGGACATCCGCCGGCAGGACGGCGCGGATCCGGACCGGAAACGGGCCGCTGCAGGAACCGGTGAAACCCCCGGAGCCGAACTGCGGCCGGTACCGGCCAAGGCATTCTCCGGCAGGCTGCTGGTGCTGGCCATGGTGATGGTGGCCATCACCGTGCTGCTGGCGCCCTCGGTGCGCACCTACCTGCAGCAGCGTTCGGATATTGCCGCTGCCAAGGCGGAAATTGCGCAGGCGCAGGAAGTGCAGGCTGACCTGGAGGTCCAGCTGGGCCGCTGGGAGGATCCGGCCTACATCAAGCAGCAGGCCAGGGACCGCATTTTCCTGGTGATGCCCGGCGAAACACGGTATCTGGTTAAGGGCGAAAATGGTGTGGAGGAAGCGGACCGCAAGGCCGCCGAAGAGGCACCCGAGGACCTGCAGTGGGTCGATTCGCTCTGGGACTCGGTCAAGAGATCCGCCACGGCACAGTAATCTGGAGGCTGATAGTACAAGCAGCCCGGGGCCGCGCAGGCCCCCACGGAAGGAACCACCTGCATGACCCAGGACCAGCTCACCCCCACCCAGGAAGACCTGGAAACGCTGAGCCGGCAGCTCGGCCGGCCGGTGCGCGACGTCGTCGAAATCGGCGCCCGCTGTGTCTGCGGCAACCCGCTGGTGGCCACCACCGCCCCCCGGCTGAGCAACGGCATTCCGTTCCCCACCACCTACTACCTGACGCACCCGGTGATCACGGCAGCTGTCTCGCGGCTCGAAGCGGCAGGCCTGATGACGGAGATGACGCGCCGGCTGGAGGAAGACCCGGAGCTGGCGGAGCGTTACCGGCAGGCCCACGAAAGCTACCTGCAGGTCCGGAACGAAATCGGTGAGCGTACCGGCGCCGGACCCGTTCCGGAGATCGACGGCGTTTCCGCCGGGGGGATGCCCAACCGGGTCAAGTGCCTGCACGTTTTGGTCGGTCATTCACTGGCTGCCGGCCCCGGTGTAAATCCGCTGGGTGACGAAGCCCTGGACGCCATCACCGAATGGTGGACGCGGGACCGCTGCTACTGCGACGGCGCCTGGGACACCGCGGCTCCGGCTCCTGCCCGGGACCTGAGCCGGCATACGAAAACCCAGGGCCTGAGCCCGGAAGAACTGGAACACAAAAAAGCGGCACGCCGGGGTGGCGAAGCCCAGGCCGGAACCGCCGAAGCCGCATCAACCAAGGGGGAACTGTGACAGCTCAGGACCGGGAGAACGGCACCGCGGTGCGGGTGGCGGCTGTTGACTGCGGTACGAATTCCATCCGGCTCCTCATTGCGGACGTGGCCCGGGACGCGCACGGCAGCGCCCGGCTCACCGATGTAGTGCGCCTGATGCGTGTGAACCGGCTCGGCCAGGGCGTAGACGCCACGGGCCGGCTGGCTCCCGAGGCTCTGGAACGGACCTTCGCTGCGGCAGATGAGTACGCGGCCCTGATCAGTGAGCACGGCGCAACCCGGATCAGGTTTGTGGCGACCTCAGCCAGCCGTGATGCCGAGAACCGGCAGGAATTTATTGACGGCATCCGCGAACGGCTCGGGGTGGAACCCGAGGTGATCAGCGGTGACGAGGAAGCTGCGCTTTCCTTCACCGGAGCCGCCAGCGTCTTCGCCGAAACCAACGGCGCCAAAACACTGGTGGTGGACCTGGGCGGAGGCAGCACCGAATTTGTCCTGGGCGACTCCACCGGTGTGCTTGCAGCCAAAAGCACCGACATGGGCTGCGTCCGTTTCACGGAACGCCATCTGCGCTCCGATCCGCCCACCGAAGCCGAGATCACCGTGGCCCGGGCGGACATCCTGGACATGATCGCGCAGGCGCTGGCATCGGTCCCGCTGGCCGACACCGACCGGTTGGTGGGCGTGGCCGGAACCATCACCACCGTCACCGCCGCCGCACTCCACCTGCCCGAGTACTCCCCGGAGGCCATCCACGGGACCGAACTGACCCGCGAGCAGATCGACCAGGCAGCCGATGACCTGCTCCGGCAGGACCGCGCCGCACGTGCCGCCCTGCCCTACATGCACCCGGGCCGGGTGGATGTCATCGGGGCAGGCGCCCTGATCTGGCGCACAATCGTGGACCGGGTGGATGAGCTCACCGACGGGCGGGTAACTTCGGCCGTGACCAGCGAACACGACATCCTTGACGGCATCGCCCTGAGCGTAGCCGAATGAGAAACACCGACGCCGCCCTGAACGGCCGCACGCCGGCGGCACGCCTTCGAATGGCTGCGGCAGCGCTTTGTGCCGCCGTAGCACTGCCGCTCCTGGCACCGGCACCGGCACACGCCGATGAATGGCGGGACAAACAGTACTGGCTGGCCGACTACGGCATCACCGAAGCATGGAAGACCAGCAAGGGCGCGGGGGTGAAGGTCGCCGTCATCGACACCGGTGTGGATGCAACCCATCCCGATCTGGCCGGCGCCGTCAGCGGCGGCGTCGACGTCTCCGGCGCCGGTGATCCGGACGGCACCAAAGGTCTTGGCAGCACGCCCGAACACGGCACTCTGGTAGCCACCCTGCTCGCCGGCCGGGGCCATGAAGCACCCGAGGACAAGAAGAAAGACGGGGAGAAGAAGGACGGCGACAAGGACGAGGACAAAAAGGACAGCGACGCCGACAGGCCCGACGGAATCATCGGGGTGGCCCCCGAAGCGGAAATCCTCGCCGTGTCTGCCTGGATCGGCGGCACCAACCCCGGCGGTATTCCGATCGATACACAGATCCCCAACGCCGTCCGCTGGGCAGTGGACAGCGGAGCTAAAGTCATCAACATGTCCCTCGGCAGCACCTCCACCGCCTGGCCGGAAAGCTGGGATGACGCCTTCCTGTACGCCGAGCAGAATGACGTAGTGATTGTGGCTGCCGCGGGCAACCGGGGAGTCGGCATGGTGCAGGTGGGTGCCCCCGCCACCATTCCCGGCGTGCTCACTGTTGCCGGCCTGAACCGCGAGGGTGAAGCCAGCTACGATTCGTCCTCCGAGGGCATCAGCATCGGTGTGGCAGCCCCGTCCGAAGACCTGATCGGCGGACTGCCGGAGGGCACCTCGCGGTACGCGGGCTGGGAGGGCACCTCCGGTGCGGCACCGCTGGTTGCCGGCGTCGCCGCGCTGATCCGTTCGGCCCATCCGGAGCTGAGCGCAGCTGACGTTGTCAATCGAATTGTCAGCACGGCCCGCGACGCCGGGGCTCCGGGAACGGACACCATCTACGGGTACGGCATCCTCGACGCCAACGCCGCGGTGAACGCGGACGTGGCTTCCGTGACCACCAACCCCCTGGGCACCATCGAGGAATGGATCCGGGTCCACCGGCGGGTCGCAGAGGCTCCCGGCGCCGCGGATATTCCGGCGCCCACGGTCCCGGACCTGCCCGAGCCCACCGTACCTGCGGCTGCTGAACCGGCAGTAGAAAGCGATAACCTGCCCGCCACAGTGGTACTGGGCTTTGGCGCCCTGCTGGTCCTGGTGCTGGCAGCGGGAACCATCCATGTCACACGGGTACGGAAGCGGGATACGGCGAAAGCATCGGCGGAAAGCCCGGAAACCGGGCAATTGGACGAGGCCGGGATCCGCTGACACGCCGGACCGGCACGGGTAAATAGTTCGTGAAGACTTTCACAAAGTCGGGTAGGATGAGGGGTATGGCATCGAACAAACAGTTTTCTGATCGTCCCCGCGTTCTGGTGGTCGGCGGTGGTTACGTCGGTCTGTATGTAGCCAAGGATCTCCAGAAGAAGGTCAAGGCACAGGGCGGCATTGTTACGGTAGTGGACCCGCTGCCGTACATGACGTACCAGCCCTTCCTTCCCGAGGTAGCCGCAGGCACCATTGAAGCCCGCGACGCCGTTGTATCCCACCGCATGCACTTGAAGAACACCGAGCTGATCACCGGCAAGGTTACTTCCATCAACCATGCTGCCCGTACCGCCACCGTTGAACCGGGCGACGGCAGCGAACCGTTCGAGCTGCCTTACCAGGACGTTGTCCTGGCCGCCGGTTCGATCACCCGCACCTTCCCGATCCCGGGCCTCGCCGAGGCCGGCATCGGTATGAAGAGCATTGAAGAAGCCGTGGCCACCCGCAACCACGTCCTCGAGCGCATTGAAACCGCATCGCTGATGCCCGCAGGCGCAGAGCGCGAGCGGGCCCTGACGTTCGTCGTCGTCGGCGGCGGCTTTGCCGGCATCGAAACCCTGACCGAACTTGAGGACATGGCCCGCGACGCGGTCCGCCTCAATGACCGGGTCCGGCAGGAAGACCTCCGCTTTGTCCTGATCGAGGCCATGGGCCGGGTTATGCCCGAGGTCAAGCCGGACCAGGCCGAGTGGGTTGTGTCCAGCATGCGTGCGCGTGGCATCGAGGTACTGCTTAACACCTCGCTGGCCTCCGCCGAAGGCGGCCTGCTGAAGCTCATCAACATGGCGGATAAGTCCCCGGCCGGAGAATTCGGCACGGATACGCTGATCTGGACCGCAGGCGTGCAGGCCAACCCGATGGTTCGCGGCACCGACTTCCCGATCGACGAGCGCGGCCGCGTCCGCGCCAATCCCGAACTGCGGATCACCGGCGACGACGGCCCCATCGACGGTGCCTGGGCTGCCGGCGACGTTTCCGCCGTTCCCGACCTCTCCGGCGGCGGCGTTGGCGGGTTCTGCGTTCCGAACGCACAGCACGCCGTCCGCCAGGCCAAGCTGCTGGCCAAGAACATCATGGCCGCCCGCTACGGCGTCGGCAGCGTCGAGGAATACAACCACAAGAGCCTTGGTGCCGTTGCCGGCCTGGGCCAGTACAAGGGCGTTGCCAACATCATGGGCTTCGGCATGAAGGGCTTCCCGGCCTGGCTGGCCCACCGCGGCTACCACGGCCTGGCCATGCCGATGTTCGAGCGCAAGTTCCGTGTGGTCTCCGGCTGGCTGCTGAACGTGGCCTACGGTCGCGACCTGACGGACATCCGCAACCTGAAGCACCCGCGCCGCGGCTTCGAGGAAGCTGCAACGCCGGCTAAGAAGCCGGCGGCGAAGGCCTAGGGTTCTTCCTAGTCAAAACACAGGAACGGCGGCTTCTCCTGCGGGAGGGCCGCCGTTCCTGTGTTTCCTGCCGTCCCGGGCTGTCCAGTAGGCTTGGGAAGGCGTAAAGCCGCGCCCCAGTAGCCCAATTGGCAGAGGCAACCGACTTAAAATCGGTGTGTTGTCGGTTCGAGTCCGACCTGGGGTACTCCGTTCCGTACAGGCATGCCACCGCGCCGTATCCGCTGCCCCGTCCCAGGCGCCTGTATGTGCGCCGGGAGGGCAGCAGCGGCCGGGATGACGTGTCGGTGGAGCCCGGACCCTGACCTAGCCGCGTGAGCGGCGGTTGCGGTGCCTGAGCAGGAGCGTGCCGGCCAGTAGCCCAAGGATCACCACTGCCGCTACCGCGGGCAGTACCAGTGAGGTACGTTCCGTGTCCGCTGACTCGGGTGACGGCGTCGGCGTGGGGCTGGTGGTGGTACTGGGCGAGGGCGTGAGAACGGGGGCGGGTGCCGGCTCCGGCCCACCGGCAGGAGCGGGGGCAGGGGCAGGCGTTGCCGGTTCCGGCGCCGCAGTGGTCGGCACCTGTGCGGGTGCCGCGGAAGGTTCCACCGGAATGGGGACTGCCGGAACGGCCTCGTGGTATTCGCCGGTCTCGGGGTTGTAGTAGCTCTCGCCGGGGTTGTAGGACGGCGCTGCGTCGCCCGGGCTGTACTGCGTGGGAGCGCAGATCTCGGTGCCGTTCACCACCGCGGGAGCGAGGCCGGGGCCGCATTCAAGTGCCTGCGCCTGACCTGCCGGGCCAAGCAGCAACAGGGCTGCCAGCGGAAGTGCGGATACAGCGGTGGCCAGGTGCGGAACGTGCATTTTTCCCCCAAGAGAACGTAATACGGCCATCATATAGGTCCGCAGGGCACAAACGGGCAAGGGTGGATAAGCCG
Source organism: Arthrobacter sp. Y3225209 (assembly GCF_059090685.1). Classification (NCBI taxonomy): domain Bacteria; kingdom Bacillati; phylum Actinomycetota; class Actinomycetes; order Micrococcales; family Micrococcaceae; genus Arthrobacter; species Arthrobacter sp. Y3225209. The sequence goes on along the minus strand of NZ_JBNHFW010000018.1, from coordinate 42,043 downwards.
TAATGTGACGAGCGTTACAAGGCTGTAACCCCAAACTCTTATATTCGTCACAATGTTCAACTAGCTTTTCTTCTAATCAGGAACACCTGGTATTCGCATCAAAGGCACCCGCCTTTCGATCGGGGAGATAACTTTTATGACTGCACTACGAAATGCAGGCCGTCTTGGGGTGGGTGAAGGCTACGCCCGCACCGCCAGGATTGCCGCCCTCGGTTTGGGTCTTGCCCTGTTTGCCAGCGGCTGCAGTGGCGGAGGATCAGATTCCTCCGCAGAAGAAACCTCGGGCTCGGGTAACGAGACCGAAGCGGCTGCGTCCATCCTGTCCTGCCCCGAAAGCCAGGGCGGTACGGGGGAGGACCCGGGTGCCAAGGGTGATCCGGCGGCCGTGCCGGCTTCCACAGGCACCACCGAGACACCACTGAAGATCGGAACCCTGCTGCCCACCACCGGTTCGCTTGCGTACCTTGGTCCGCCGGAAATTGCCGGCACCAATCTGGCAGTCAAGGAAATAAATGAAGCAGGCGGCGTCCTGGGAAAGCCGATTGAGATAGTCCATCGCGACTCCGGTGATACCACCACCGACATCGCCACTCAGTCAGTCAATGATCTGCTCAGCCAGGATGTCAGTGCCATCGTCGGGGCCGCCTCATCGGGTGTGTCCAAGACGGTCATTGGCAATATCACCGGTGCGGGTGTCATCCAGTTCTCGCCGGCGAACACCTCGCCTGACTTCAGCACCTGGGATGACAACGGTCTCTACTGGCGTACCGCACCGTCCGACGTGATGCAGGGCCGTACGCTCGGCAACTACATCGTGACGTGCGGCGCGCAGACGGTGGGCATGATCGTGCTGAACGACGCCTACGGCACCGGCCTGCAGGGCAACATCAAGGAATCCGTGGAAGCAGCCGGCGGCCAGGTTGTCATCGAGGAAATGTTCAACGAGGGCGACTCACAGTTCAGCAGCCAGGTGGACTCGGTGGTAGCAGCAAAGCCGGACGCCATTGTGGTGATCAGCTTTGATCAGTCCAAGAGCATTGTGCCGCTGCTGACTGCCAAGGGTGTCGACCCGGGCCAGCTGTTCTTCGTGGACGGCAACGCATCTGACTACAGCAAGGATTTCGAAGCAGGAACCCTTGAGGGCGCCCAGGGCACACGGCCCGGATCATTCCCCTCGGAGGACTTCCTGGCCTCCCTGCTCGCCGTTGACCCGGATCTGACGGATCTGACCTATGCCGGTGAAAGCTACGACGCCGTCACCCTGCTTGCACTGGCAGCCGAGGCTGCGGGCAGCACGGACAGCAAGGCGATGGCCGCCGAGCTGGAGGGTTTGTCCAAGGACGGTGAGAAGTGCTTCGACTTCGCAGGATGCGTCACGCTCCTGCGCGGCGGCGGTGACGTCGATTACGACGGTTACTCCGGCCCGGTCTCCTTCGATGAGAACGGTGACCCGACCGAAGCGTTCATCGGCATCTACCAGTACGACGCCGACAACAAGCCGCAGCCGAGCCGTTCCGAGGCGGGCCAGCTGTAGCTGAAGCAGAAAGCATAAAGGAAGCCCCTGCCGAATTGGCAGGGGCTTCCTTTGTGCTGACGGTTGTCCCGAATGGCTCAGCACGGACGGGGATCCGGTGGGGCAGGGATGGAAAGCCGGCTGGCGGGCCGCTCCGCGCCCCGGGAGCTGCCCGGGCACCGGAGGGCGCCCCGGCTGCTTGCCGGGAGCCGGAACGCGGTCAGGCGGTCTCAGCCAGTGTGCCCAAGTAAAGCTGGATGACCTTGGGATCCTTCATCAGTTCCCGTCCCGTGCCCGTATAGGCGTCCTTGCCCTGATCCAGGACATAGGCGCGGTCACAGATCTGCAGGCAGCGGCGGGCATTCTGCTCCACCATGATCACCGACACCCCGGCCCGGTTGATTTCATGAACCCGCAGGAACGCTTCGTCCTGCTTGACGGGGGAGAGGCCAGCAGACGGCTCGTCCAGCAGCAGCACTGCCGGATCCATCATCAGCGCCCGGCCCATCGCGACCATCTGGCGTTCGCCACCGGAGAGGGAACCGGCCCGCTGGGCACGGCGCTTGCGGAGTTCGGGGAAAACCTCGGAGACGAATTCGAAGCGGTCCTTGAAGGTCCTGGGCGCCTGGTACACGCCCATCTGCAGGTTCTCTTCGATGGTGAGGGAGGGGAAGACGTTGTTGTTCTGCGGAACGAAACCAACACCGCGGCTCACCAGCTTGTTCGCCTTCAGCCCGGTGAGGTCCTGGCCACGGACCACCACGGTTCCGGAATGCACCTTCACCAGCCCGAACATGGCTTTCAGGAGCGTGGACTTGCCGGCGCCGTTGGGGCCGATAATCCCGATGAGTTCTCCCCGGCGTGCCTCAATGCTGCAGCCGTTGAGAATGTTCACCCCCGGAATGTAGCCGGCCACCAGATCGGTTACCTTGACAACGGAATCTCCGTCGAATGCCTCGCCGGTCATGCCTGTTCCTTCCGTTCGTCAATCCGCCTGCCGACCACGCCGTCAGGTTCCATGCCCACCGAGGACTCGGCGTCGTGTTCCAGTTCCGCCTCGAGTTTCTCGAAGCCTTCGGAATCCGCGAGGTCGACGTCGTGATGGGCGCCCAGGTACGCGTCAATGACGGCCTGGTCCTTCATGACGTCTTCGGGCGGACCTTCGGCCACGACCTTGCCTTCGGCCATCACCACCACCCAGTCAGCGATGTGGCGGACCATGTGCATGTCGTGTTCCACGAACAGCACTGTCATACCCTCCGCCTTCAGGTTCTTGATGTGGTCCAGCAGGGACTGGGTCAGCGCCGGGTTCACGCCGGCCATGGGTTCGTCCAGCATCACCAGCTTGGGCCGGACCATCAGTGCCCGTGCCATCTCCAGCAGCTTGCGCTGCCCGCCGGAGAGCGAGGCGGCATAGTCGCTGCGCTTGGTATCCAGTTTGAACTTGGCCAGCAGGACATCTGCCTGTTCGGTGATTTCACGTTCCCGGCTGCGCCACAGCGGCGGCAGCAGCGCCCGCCAGAGGGATTCCCCGGGCTGCGATGCAGCGCCCAGGCGCATGTTCTCGATGACCGTGAGCTTGCCCATGACCTTGGTCAGCTGGAAGGTGCGCACCATGCCCAGGCGGGCCACTTTGTACGCGGACACCCCGGCGAGGCCCTTTCCCTCGAATTGCCACTCACCGGATTGCGGTGTATCGAAACCGGTCAGCAGGTTAAAGAGGGTGGTTTTGCCGGCACCGTTGGGGCCGATCAGGGCAGTGATCTTGTGGCGCGGGATTTCTACGTGTTCCACGTCCACGGCGTTGATTCCGCCGTAGGTCCGGGTCACATTCTTCGCCACCAGGATGGGATCGCGTTTGCTGCAGCCGGGTCCGATGTCTCCGACGGCTATGGGGCGCGTGTCGCTCATGTACTCGTTGGCGCCGGCTGCCGGCGTGGCCGCCGGTGCCCCTGCCGGTGCCCCTGCCGGGGACGCGGCATGGGCGCCCTTGGCCCGTACAGGCGTTTGGGGTTCGTCTGCCTGGTGGCTCATGCGAATGCCAGCTCCTTCTTGTTTCCGAGGATGCCCTGGGGTCTGAAGATCATCAGCAGCATCAGTGCCACACCCACCAGGATGTAGCGGATCTGTCCGGCCTGGGACGTGGTGATGAAGGTGATGTACCCGGATTCAATGGCACCGTAGAGCACGCCCTGGGTGAGCGAAAGAATGGCCCAGAAGATCATGGACCCGATGACCGGACCCAGCACGGTGGACATGCCGCCCAGCAGCAGGGCGGTGTACAGGTAGAAGGTCAGTTCCGTACCGTAGTTGGCCGGCTGTACGGCGTCCCGGGGGAGGGTGAAGATGATGCCGGCCAGGCTGCCGAGCAGGCCGCCGATGATCAGCGCCTGCATCTTGTAGGCGTAGACGTTTTTACCGAGGGCGCGGACGGCGTTCTCATCCTCGCGGATTCCCTTGACCACGCGTCCCCACGGGCTGCGGATGAGCAGCCACACCAGGAGGCAGGCCACGATGACCAGGAACCAGGCAACGAGCCGGATCCAGATGTCCCGCTCGTTCATGGTGAACGGGCCCATGTTGTAGCTGCCCGCAGGCACCGGGTTGAGGGCGTAGAAACTGCCGGTGAAGGCTGCCAGTCCGTTGGCGGACCCGGTGACGGGTGTCATGGAGTTTGTGGTCACGATGTACCGGACGATCTCCGCCGCGGCAATGGTGACGATCGCCAGATAGTCGGCCCGCAGGCGCAGCGTGGGTATGCCCAGGATGACCGCGAACACCACCGAGCTCAGCAGGGCAATCAGCAGTGCCAGAGGCAGCGGGGCATTGAAGGAGAGGATGGGAATGGCGAAGCCGTAGGCTCCGATGGCCATGAATCCGGCCTGGCCGAAGTTCAGGAGGCCGGTGTAGCCGAAGTGCACGGCCAGGCCGAGGGCGGCCAGGGCGTACGCGGCCGTGGTGGGGCTGATTATTTCGTTCAGCGCGCCGAGAAGAATGTTGCTGAAATCCATCTGAACTAAGCCCCTAACCTATGCGCTCGCGGCGGCCGAGGAGTCCCTGCGGCCGGACCAGCAGGACAAGAATCATGATGACCAGGGCGCCCACGTATTTAAGGTCCGCCTCCAGCCAAAGAGTGGAGATTTCCACGAAAAGACCGACCAGGACTGACCCGATCAGGGCGCCGAACACGGTCCCGAGTCCGCCGAGCGTGACGCCGGCGAAGATCAGCAGCAGGATCTGCTGGCCCATGTTGAACGAGACGCCGGGGCGGTAGTACGCCCACAGGATGCCGCCCATGGCTGCCAGGGCACCTCCGATGACCCACACCAGCCGGATGACGGCGTCCACATCGATGCCGGATGCCGCGGCCAGTGCCGGGTTGTCGGCCACCGCGCGGGTGGCCTTGCCGATCCGGGTGCGCAGCAGCAGCATCGCCACCACCAGGATGACGGCCAGGGAGACGATTAGTGAGACCAGCGTGTTCCGGGGAATGGAGATCGGGCCCAGCTCAAGGATGGGGCTTTGGGCACCGGGCAGCTGCTTGGTGCCGCCGCCGAAGAAGAACAGGACGGTGTAGCGGACCGCCACCGCGAGGCCGATGCTGACAATCATCATCGGCACCAGCCCGGTGCCGCGCCGCCGCAGCGGTTTCCAGATTCCGGCGTCCTGCGCGTAGCCGAACGCGGCACCGCCGGCCACCGCGAGTGGGAGAGCCACCCAGACCGGCAGCCCCAGTGCCGCAAATCCGAAGGCCAGCACGGCTCCCAGAGTCACCATTTCACCGTGCGCAAAGTTGGTCAGCCCGGTGGTGCCGAAGATCAGGGACAGGCCGACGGCGCTCAGCGCCAGCAGCAGTCCGAAACTCAGGCCGGCCACCGCACGCTCGGTGAGCAGCGAGGCGAAGCTCTCCTCCTGGAGCACAATGCCCTCACCGAGAAGGAAGAGCGTAGTGATGTTGGTGGTGCCTGCAAAGGTCACCGTGCGGGGGTTCTGCTGACCCTCCGCGAGCTCGACGCCGTCGGGCAGGGTGGACTCGTCCAGCTCCACCTCATACGCGCCCTGTTCGGGGACGCCGATGGACCAGGACCCGTTGGCTCCGGTGACCACTTCGCCTTCGTAGCCGTTGCCGGTGGCAGTGATCTTCACCCCTTCTATGGGAGTGCCCTGGTTCCGGACGACACCGCTGATGCGGTCGGCAAATTCGGCGCCGTCTGTGGCGCCCGTACCGGAGGCGGGGGCCGAAGCTCCGTCCGATGGCGTGGCTGTTGTTGCGGAAGCGGCAGGTGCTGCGAGCAGCAGGGCAGCAAACATCGCTACCACCGCCGCCAGCATCCCCAGATACCGGGTCAGCGCCGATGTTCTTAGCAAATTCCAAAACCTCCACGCAGGGCTGCGGCACCGTTGGTCCGGTACTGGCAGACGGGTAGATGTGACACAGGTCACCGATTGGGGAACATGCTACCCACTGATTGTTTCCGGCAGTGACGTTTCACTCCGCCCGAATGTCGCGATCGGGTAACGACTTTGTTGCCGGGGAGGCAAGGCTGCAGGTCCCGGTGCAGCCGTTCTGTACCAAACCGTTACCGGATCCACTGTTTCTGCGGGAATCCGCCGCCGCATCCGTTCGTTGGCATTGGTAGGCTGGGCTGAAACAGCCCCCCAGATGGAGGACATATTTCAATGGCACTTGGCGGAAATCCGGTATTCAACGGAAAGAACTTCCGTTCCCAGACCCAGGGCGCAGCCCGGGGTTCGGTGGCAACGGATAACAACTACATGACGCCCCAGCAGCTGCAGGATCTTTATACGGCCCCCTCGGCCAAGGCCTCGGACATGGGCCGGATGACGTACGACGACGTCATCATGAAGACGGTATTCTGCCTCGCCGTCGTGCTGGTGGGTGCTGCGGTTCCCGTATTCGTGCTGCCCGGCATGGCCACCGGCCTGATGATCCTGGGCGCACTGGGCGGCTTTGTGCTGGGCCTGGTGAACTCCTTCAAGCGCGAGCCCGTTCCGGGACTCATCCTGGCCTACGCCTTCCTTGAAGGCATGTTCCTCGGCGGCCTGACCGCTGTCCTTGACGCAATGTACCCCGGCGTCGGCCTGCAGGCCGTGCTGGGCACCCTCGCCGTCTTCGCGGTGACCCTGGTGCTGTTCCGCAGCGGCAAGGTACGCGCCACACCCAAGGCAGTACGTTTCTTCATGATCGCGATCATCGGCTACGCCGTCTTCTCGCTGATCAACGTTGGCCTGATGATCTTCGGCGGCGTGCAGGACCCGTGGGGTCTTCGCGGCGTGGAACTCTTCGGCATTCCGATGGGCGTCTTCATCGGCGTGCTGGCCATCGGCCTGGCAGCCTTCTCCCTGATCATGGACTTCACCTCGATTGAGCAGGGTGTCAAGGCCGGCGCCCCCGAGCGCTACTCCTGGACCGCTGCCTTCGGGCTCACCGTGACCCTGGTCTGGCTGTACGTGGAAATCATCCGCCTGCTGGCCATCCTCAGGGGCGACGACTAAACGCAACAGCAGCAGGACGGACATCCGGCTGTGAACGAAGGACCGCAGGCATCATGCCTGCGGTCCTTCCGCTTTTTGCGGGTTCTGACCGGAGCCGGCAGACAATCCGGGGACTTGGGGAGTCAAAGAGACAGGGTACTCTGGCAGCCCCCGGGCCCCGGACATAGCATTGCCGTCGCGGGGATAATCTCCGCATGGGGAGCAGCCGGGCAGGACCGCTGCGGTGCGTTGTGCTGATACTGCCGTGAGGAGTGCCGGGCTGGATAAGGAGTCTTCAGTGGCCGAAAACGTCCGGCAAACCGTGTACGAGGAACTCCTCGACGCGCTGCTCCTGGAACCCGAACTGGAAGGCTTCCTTGCCGCAGCCGCGGAGATCTCCGCGCAACGGCTCGGCCTGGCGGCACCCGGGGGCTGCTCGATAGCCGTGGAACGCATCCGCCGGCCCCGCCTGTCCGCACCCAGCCTCGGGCTGTCCGGCCCGGCGCCGGACCTCGAGTACGGGGCCGGAAGCCCCGGTGACACCGTGCTGGGCGGGGGGCCCGGCGTCGTTATCCGGGACCTCGCCGCCGATCAGCAGTGGCCCGGTACCGGCGCCGCGGCGGCCGGGCTGCGGTCCGCTGTTGTGCTGCCGCTGCACGGCAACCGGGGAGCGCTCAGCTGCTATTCCGACCGTCCGGGCCTTTTCGACGAAAGGGAAACCGAACGTGCGAAGGAACATGCTGCCGAAACTGCGAAAGTGCTCCGCCTCGCGCTCCTGCTGGACGCCCGGGCGCACCGGGCCGCCAACCTGCAGGCTGCCCTGGAATCACGCACGGTGGTGGACCTGGCAGCGGGAATCATCATGGGGCAGAACGGCTGCAGCCAGCAGGCAGCCATCGACATCCTGCGGAGCGTCTCCAACACGAGGAACATCAAAATCCGCAATGTGGCAGCCGGTGTGGTTTCGGCTGTCAGCGACCGCGTCAATACCCACTTTGACGAGTAATCACCGGCCTCCGCGGGTAACCTTGAGGGCATGGACCTAACGGAACCGGTACCCGCTACCGGTGCTCAATATGAGATCAGCCGGGGCATCGCCCGTGCCGTTATCGGTTCGTTGGGCGGGGCACTGCGCCGATATACCCTGGGTGGCACGGACCTCGTGCAGACCTACCCCGACAGCAGTATTCCGCCGTCGGCCAGCGGTATCCTGCTGGCGCCCTGGCCCAACCGTGTGGCCGACGGCCGGTGGACGCTCGCCGGGGAACCCCAGCAGCTGGACATCACCGAACCGTCCCGCGGGCATGCAAGCCATGGCCTGCTGCGCAACACCGGGTACGTCCTGCAGGACCGGGAACCAGGCGCCGTAGTGCTGCAGGCAGAAATTTTCCCCCAGCACGGGTATCCGTTCCACCTGCTCCACCGCGCCGGGTACAGCCTGGGGGAGGCCGGAGGCCTGCGGGTCCGGCAGAGCCTGACCAACATCGGGTCAGCCGAGGCCCCCGTGGCCCTGGGCGCCCACCCTTTCCTGCGCCTCGGGGACGTCCCCACGGAAGAGCTCATACTCACGGTGCGAGCCCGCACAGTGCTGACCGTTGATGAGCGGCTGATCCCCAACGGCCGGCGGCCTGCCTCCGGGGCCGCGGACCTGAACCACGGCACCCCCGTGGGCGACCTGGAGCTGGACAGCGCCTACACGGACCTTGAACCGACCGGCGACGGTGTCTACCGCCACACCCTGACGGCACCGGACGGCCGCTCGGTGAGTCTGTGGTCCGGGCCTGAATGCGGATACGTTCACGTATTCGTCACCGATAAGTATCCCGGACAGGCCCGTGCGGTGGCGCTGGAACCGATGACCGCGCCGGCCAACGCCCTGAATTCCGGCGAGGGCCTGGTATGGCTTGAACCGGGTGATACCTTCACCGCCGAGTGGGGTGTCCATGCCGACCTCGGAACCGACGGGCCCCACTCCGGTAACAGCGGAGTCTAGGTGCGTAAACTCCGCTCCCGGCAGGGTTCCGTGTGGAAAGATGGCCCAATGAAACCCTACGCACACCGTTCCGCGGCGCCCCGTGTGCTGCAGGCGGCAGCGACGGCCCCCGGACGTAACGGCGATGATGTTCCGTTCGCCCTGCGCGTCAGCGCGGCATGGGCCTGGCGCCTGGGCGTTGTCCTGATTGTAGGAGCAGGACTGGTTTGGGTTCTCAGCCATTTCTCGCTGCTGATCATCCCGCTGATGATCGCTGCCCTGCTGGCGGGCCTGCTCTCACCGGTATCAAACTGGCTCCGGCGCAACAGGCTTCCCGGCGGATTGTCGGTTGCCGTCACCATCGTGGCCTTCCTGGGGCTCATCACCGCAGCACTGGCGCTGGTAGGCCGGCAGCTGGCCCTCGGATTCCGGGATCTGTGGGGAGAAACGCAGGAAGGGGTCCGGCAGGTCCAGGACTGGCTGTCCTCCGGTCCGCTGAACATCAGTGCCGGGCAGATGGACTCGCTGTTCGAGGAAGCAACCACCGCCCTCCAGCAGAATTCGGCCAACATCCTCTCCGGTGCCCTGAGTGTCGGCAGCAGTGCGGGCCACTTCGCCGCCGGCATTTTGCTGACCCTGTTTGCGCTGGTGTTCTTCCTGCTGGACGGGCGCCGGATCTGGCGGTTCACTGCCGGGCTGCTGCCCCGGCGGGCCCGGCCCGCCGCTTACGGCGCCGGGATCCACGGCTGGGAATCCATGGTGAACTACGTCCGCGTGCAGGTGGTGGTGGCACTCATCGACGCCATCGGCATCGGCGGAGGAGCTGCGCTCATCGGAGTGCCGTTGGCGCTGCCGCTCTCAGTGCTTGTCTTCCTGGGATCCTTCGTACCGCTCATCGGTGCCTTCCTTACCGGTTTCGTGGCAGTCCTGCTGGCCCTGGTAGCCAACGGGTGGGTCAATGCACTGTTTATGCTGGGCATCGTTTTGGTGGTCCAGCAGCTTGAGTCCCACATCCTGCAGCCTTTCATTATGGGCCGGGCAGTCTCGCTGCATCCGCTCGCAGTGATCCTTGCGGTGACCGGCGGAACACTGTCCGCCGGCGTCCCGGGTGCCCTGTTCTCGGTTCCGCTGCTGGCCATCCTGAACACCATGGTGCGGTATATCGCCGCCCGCGGCTGGGAAACCGATCCCGGTTTGCGGGAGGACAGAGTCTTCGGGGACCGGGGGAGGGACCCCGACCCGGGGAACGGGCAGGACGATGATCCTGCGCCCCAACCGGAAAACAGCAGCCCGGAGGGATCCGGGGACAGCAGCCGGGATAAAACAAACGCTGATGCGACGGACACACAGGAAGACCCCACACCTTGACAGACCTGCCGAACCTTCCCGTAACCCTCGACGATATCCAGGCGGCCGCGAAGCTGCTTGACGGCGTTATTGCCCATACCCCCGTGGAAATGTCCCGGGCGCTGGCACGCGAAACCGGTTCCCCCGTTTACTTCAAATGCGAGAACCTGCAGCGCGCCGGTTCCTTTAAGGTGCGGGGTGCGTATGTGCGCATGGCCAAACTTTCCCCCTCCGAGAAGGACAGGGGTGTGGTTGCGGCTTCTGCCGGTAACCACGCCCAAGGTGTGGCGGTGGCGGCGGCGCGGCTGGGCATCACTGCCCGGATCTACATGCCGCTTGGCGTCGCGCTGCCCAAACTCGCCGCCACCCGGGGGCACGGCGCGGAAGTCATCCTGCACGGGCACACCGTGGACGAGGCCCTGGCCGAAGCCCAGCGGTATGCCGACGAGACCGGCGCCGTTTTTGTGCACCCGTTCGACAACGTGGACGTGGTTGCAGGTCAGGGCACCATCGGCCTGGAACTGCTCGAACAGGTCCCGGACCTGGACACGGTACTGATGGGTGTCGGCGGCGGCGGACTGCTGGCCGGAGTCGCCGTCGCCCTCAAGGCCCGGGCCAGGGAACTGGGCCGGGAAATCCGCATCATCGGGGTGCAGGCGGAAAACGCGGCGGCCTATCCGCCGTCGCTGGCAGCGGATGCGCTGGTACCGCTGACCCGGGTCTCCACGATTGCCGACGGCATCGCCGTCGGACGTCCCGGCCAGCTGCCCTTTTCGATCATCCGGGAACTGGTTGATGATGTTGTGACCGTCAGCGAGGATTCCCTGGCCAGGGCACTGATTTTCCTGCTGGAGCGTGCCAAGATGGTCGTGGAACCCGCCGGCGCGGTGGGGGTGGCTGCCCTGATGGACGGGAAGATTGAGAACCCCGGCACCACGGCCGTGATCCTCTCCGGCGGCAATATCGACCCGATGCTGATGCTGAAGGTCATCCAGCGGGGCCTGGCCGCTGCCGGACGTTTCCTGGTGGTCCGCATCCTGCTGGATGACCGCCCGGGATCCCTGGCAACTATCTCGCGGATTATCGCTGAATCGGATGCGAACGTTACCGGGGTGGACCATACAAGGGTAGGAGGATCCATCAGCATGGGAGATGTTGCCATCACCATCAACATGGAAACCAAGGGCCATGAGCACTGCGAGCTCGTGTTGAAGAACCTCCGGGCCGACGGCTTCCAACCCGTAGTCATCCATGGATAAGCCGCTGCTGGCGCAACGGGCCAAAACGGCTCTCGCCGGTTCCGTAGCCTTTGCCGGGATCCTGTGGCTGGTGTACCTGCTGACGGCGCTGTTCGCCCCGGTCCTGTTTCGGCTGCTGGGCATCCTGCCGCGGCAGCTCGAAGGGATCGACGGCGTGGTCTTCGCGCCGCTGCTCCATGCCGGTCCGTCCCACCTCCTGGGCAACACCGTGCCGCTGATGGTGTTCTCCTTCCTTGTCCTGCTGGAAGGGGTGCGGCGGTTCGCAGCGGTGCTGGCCATCTCCTGGCTTGTCTCCGGAATTGGCGTCTGGCTCTTCGGCAGCGGACTGACGGTGGGTGTCTCCGGCGTGGTGTTCGGCCTGTTTGCGTACCTGATGGTCCGGGGCTTCTATAACCGGAACATTGCGCAGATCCTGCTCAGTGCGGTGCTGTTCCTGGTCTACGGTTCAATCCTCTGGGGGCTTTTCCCCACCGAGCTTGGCGTCTCCTGGCAGGCGCATCTGTTCGGGGCAGCCGGTGGCGTGATTGCGGCGCTGGTGCTGCGCGGCAGCCCGGAGACCCGTACGCAAAAGCGGGCCCTCCGGTAGAAGGCCCGCTTTTGGAAAGTGCAGCTGGTATTAGCCGGCGTACGGCTTGGCGGAGATGATCTCCACGGAGATGCTCTTGCCGTTCGGCGCAGTGTAGGTGGTGCTGTCCCCGGCCTTCAGACCGGAAATGGATGCGCCAAGGGGAGACTTTTCGCTGTACACGTCGATAGTGCTGTCGCCGGCAATTTCACGGCTGCCCAGCAGGAAGGTTTCCACGTCTCCGGCAACGCGCGCTTCCACCAGCATGCCGGGCTCAACAACCCCGTTGTCCTCGGGGGATTCACCAACATGCGCGTTCTCAAGGAGCTGGGTGAGCTGCCGGATACGGGCCTCAGCCTTGCCCTGTTCCTCCTTGGCAGCGTGGTAGCCGCCGTTTTCCTTGAGGTCTCCCTCCGAGCGCGCCTGCTCGATGCGGGCAACAATCTCTGTCCGCCCGGGGCCGGAGAGGTGCTCGAGTTCCGTCTTCAAGCGGTCGTAAGACTCCTGCGTGAGCCAGGCGACAGATGCGCTGTTGGTTGACACGGGTATCTCCTTATGTAACGTCCGGACCACCTGTTGGTCCGGCATGGCTGAACGCCCGCCGGCCGGATTGGCCTGACAAGCAAAGACCCCGCCGTGCGGGACCGGACTGCTCTGTGAGTTCCATCTCTGAAACCCTTCTGCGACTTCCAGCGGGAAGTTCACCAGAGCATAGCCGGACACCTGGGCGGGGCATGTCGTGCTCTCCATACTAGTGGCCCGGCGGGTTTAACCCAATACGCCGGGCGATGTCGGCAAACGGGTCTCAGGCCTCATCCTCCGGGACGATCCAGCAGGTGTTCACACCGCCCGTGACAGCAGGGGAATCGATACGGACGCCGATGTTCTGCGTGCTCGTTTCAGGCACCTCGGGGCCCAGAACCACGGTTTTCCAACCCACAATGGCATAGCTTTCATTGAGCACCTGGACGGCGCAGGCAGCGGTGCTTCCTTCGGATTTGTCGACGTTGAACTCGACCGTGGCCATGCCCTCCTCCGGGAAACTGAAGCCGACATCCTTGAAGCTCACGGTTCCTGCGGAGCTGGGGATGCTGTAGACCGCGACGGCGACCACCGCAGCGGCCACGGCCACGCCGGCCCCGATAATGCGGGCACGCCGCGGCACGCTCCGCTTGGGGGCACCGTAGCGATTGGCTAATCTGGACTCGGACGCAGAAGCGTCCGGCTGCTGGGGTGCCGTTGTCTCGGGTTGACCTTCCGAAGTGCTCACACGCCTATTTTAGCCGCCGTATTCATCGCCCCGTTCCGCTGATCTCAGGAGTTGCCTTGTCTGCCCGCGAAAGCACCGAATCCCGGACCGAGCTGCGCCTGCTCGCCGTGCATGCCCATCCGGACGACGAGGCCAGCAAGGGAGCTGCCATGATGGCTGCCTACGCCGCGGCCGGCGTCGACGTCATGGTGGCTACCTGCACCGGCGGCGAGCAGGGGTCCATCCTGAACCCCGGAGCCGCTGATGACCCGGCCGGCAAACGGGACCTCGCCGGACTCCGCCGGCGGGAAATGGAGGCAGCCAGGGCCGCGCTGGGCATCCGGCACCGCTGGCTGGGCTTCGCGGATTCCGGCCTTCCCGAAGGTGACCCGCTGCCGGAGCTTCCCTTTGGCTGCTTCGCCCTGCAGCCGTTGGAACGCGCGGCTGCGCCCCTGGTGAAGCTCGTCCGGGAGTTCCGCCCGCACGTCATTGTCAGCTATGACGAGAACGGCGGCTATCCGCACCCGGACCACATCATGGCGCACAAGGTCGCGGTGGAAGCCTTCTCCGCCGCCGGCGACCCGGAACGCTACAAGGGCACCGGCGAAGCCTGGGAACCCCTGAAGCTCTACTATGACCGCGCCTTCAACCCGGAGCGGTTCCGTGCCCTGCACGTTGCCCTCGAAGCGGCCGGGCTGCAGTCCCCGTACGCCGAGCGGCTCGCCGCCTGGCAGGAAGCGGATACCGAGGGCCACCAGCCGCCGGCCCCGCTGCACCCCACCACCACGCAGGTTGAATGCGGAGATTTTTTCGAGGCCCGTGACGAAGCACTGCGCAGCCACCGGACCCAGGTGGACCCGGAAGGCTTCTTCTTTGCCGTCAGCCCCCAGATGCAGCGCGAGGTCTGGCCCTGGGAGGATTACTCCCTGATTGAGTCCCGGGTGGAAACCGTCCTCCCTGAGACAGACCTGTTTGCTGGCATACGATAGAGCTTGGGAACACTGTTCCGCCGCCGCACTGGCTAAGAGAGAGATATACCGTGAACTTCCTGTACAGCCTGGCTCTTGCCGTAACCCCGGCTCCGGACTCCACCCTCGCCCCGGGGGTCGATGAAAAAGATGTCACACCGGGCCTGCTGGGCTTCATCTTCACCCTGGTTTTGGCCCTCGCGATCATTTTCCTGATCCGCGACATGACCAAGCGCATCCGCCGGGTGCGTTACCGCGAGCAGGCCGCACAGGCTCTGGCGGAACGCGAAGCCGGTATGCAGGCACCCGGTGAATCCGCCGACGGAGCAAAACCAGCGCCCGGAAGCGTTCCTTCCCCGGACGCCCCCGCTGCCGGGGAGCCCTCCGACACCGGAAACACCTTCCCGCGGTAGCGGACCAGCCATGGCCGAGCGACTGAGGGACCAGGCATCGGCCTATCTGCGCCAGCACGCGGACAACCCGGTGGACTGGTGGCCGTTCGGGGATGAAGCCTTTGCCGAAGCCCGGCGCCGCAGCGTACCGGTTTTCATTTCGGTAGGTTATGCCGCCTGCCACTGGTGCCACGTGATGGCGCACGAGTCCTTCGAGGACGCCGCCACCGCACGGTACCTCAACGAGAACTTCGTCCCGGTGAAGGTGGACCGCGAGGAGCGGCCCGACGTCGATGCCGTGTACATGGCAGCCACCCAGGCGCTAACCGGCCAGGGCGGATGGCCCATGAGCGTGTTCACGCTTCCGGACGGCCGGACCTTCTATGCCGGTACCTACTTCCCGCCCCGGCAGATGCAGGGGACGCCCTCCTTCCGGCAGGTTCTGGAAGCGGTGTCCACGGCCTGGCGGGACCGCCCGGACGAGGTAGCCGCCAGCGCAGCGCAGATTGCGGAGCACCTTGCTTCGGCGCAGCACGGGAACCGGAGGCTCGTGGGAGCGCTGGACCTGAATACGGACAACGCCGGCGCGGCGTCCCGGACAGGTCTGTCGGGCGAGGTCCTGGCGACGGCGGTTGAAGAAGTCGCCGAACAGGAGGACGTCCGGTTTGGCGGGCTGGGCGGCGCACCGAAATTCCCGCCGTCGCCCCTGCTGAAGTTCCTGCTCGGCTACGGTTCAGGCAACGCACCCGCAGCAGGCACCGCAGCCGGAATAGCCGGCCGCACACTGGAAACCATGGCGCGCAGCGCGCTGTATGACCAGCTGGAAGGCGGCTTTGCCCGCTACACCGTGGATCGGGCCTGGGCCGTCCCGCACTTCGAGAAAATGCTCTACGACAATGCGCAGCTGCTGCGGCTCTATGCGCACTGGAGCAGGACGGCCGCCACCGGGGAACAGCGCAGCCTGGCGCTGCGCGTCTGCACCGATACCGCCCGGTGGCTCTCGCAGAGGCTGCGCGTGGACGGCGGCGGCTTTGCCTCCTCGCTGGACGCTGACACAGTAGTGGACGGCCGACGGCGCGAAGGCGCCACCTACGTGTGGACCGGCGATCAGCTCCGCTCGGCGTTGGCTTCCGCCGCCGTGCCGGACACGGAAGCAGACGCCCTGCTCTCGCTCCTGGACCTGGAGACCGGAGCCATGCCCGAGGGAGGCTCGACACTGCATTTCGGCCGCCGGTTGGATCCGGAGCAGGAAAGTCTCTGGCTCCGGCTGCGTCCGGCACTGCGGGCTGCGCGGAACCTCCGGCCGCAGCCCGACCGCGATGACAAGGTGGTGGCGGGCTGGAACGGGCTAGCGGTGGCGGGGCTGGCTGATGCCGCACTGGCCATTGCCGATGCCGGTTCCTCCGGCGGCGGTTCCGGCGATGGGGGCGATGACGGCGACGGCGGAGACAACGGTGCCATGGCCGGCGGCGCTACGGACGGCGGAGCCGAGGCAGCCGCCCGGCTGCTTGACCTGGCCCGGGACGCCGCCGGCTATTTGCTGCGCGTCCACTACCGTGACGGCGTACTGCTGCGGGTTTCCCATGATGGTGCTGCGGCAGGCTTCGAAGGACTGCTGGAGGATTATGCCGGGGTGGCAGAGGGTCTTTTCGCCCTTTTCGCCGCCACGGGGGAGGAACGCTGGTATCTCGCCGCCGAGGAACTGGTCCTGGCGGCGGAACAACGCTTCATTGTGGACGGCGTGCTGCAGGACACCGCCGTACCAACAGTCCAGCTCGCAGCCGCGCAGGGTTCCCTCGCCGCGGCAGACCCGTTGGACGGGCCGGCTCCCAGCGGCACGGCCTTGTTCGCCGGAGTGCTGGTGACATATGCGGCGTACTCCGGCTCGAGCCGGCACCGGGCCCTGGCAGAATCCCTTCTGGCCCATGTGCAGTTGGTGGCGGCGCGGGCACCGCGGGCCGGAGGCTGGGCCATGTCCGTCCTGGCCCAGGCGCTGGAGGGACCCCTCGAACTGGCCGTCTGCGGAACCGATGAAGCAGCAGTTGACCGGCTGCTGCGGGCCGGGCGTGCAGCGGGAGGCCCCGGCGTCGTGATGGCCTTCGGCGCGGGTGCCGGGGACGAATCCCGCGTGCCGCTGCTCCGGAACCGGCAGGCACCCGACGGCGGGGCGCTGGCGTACCTGTGCCAGGGAATGGTGTGCAGCCGGCCGGTATCCGACCCGGCTGAACTCACTGCGCAGTTCCAGTCCCTGCGCTGAGCCCGGTCCCTGTGCTGAGCAGCTGTGTGTTTTTTTGGGGGGGCGGTCGGCTGGCGCCTAGCCGCCGACCGAGAGCACGGCCAACAGGATGGCAATGTAGTGGGCGGTGAAACCGGCCAGCGTAAAGGCATGGAAGATCTCATGGAAACCGAACCACTCCACTGAGGGGTTGGGCCGTTTCATGGCGTAGATGACTGCGCCGGTAATGTACATGGCACCACCCACGCAGATCAGCACTGCGGCGGTCGGATTGACCCCGTAGAACTCCGGAATATAAAAGAGCGCGGCGCAGCCCAGCGCAATGTAGACGGGGGTGTACAGCCAGCGCGGGGCGTGCAGCCACAGGAGCCGGAAGGCGACACCAAGAAGCGCGCCCGTCCAGATGATCCACAGCAGGGTCACCGCGCTGTCCCGTGGCAGCAGTGACCATGCCAGCGGTGTGTAGGAGCCGGCAATAACCAGCATGATGTTGGTGTGGTCCAGCCGCTTGAGCACCACCTTGACCTTCGGCGACCAGTTTCCGCGGTGGTAGACAGCACTGGTGCCGAACAGCAGGACACCGGTCAGGGCATAGATGGCCGAGGCAATCCGGGTACCGGCGGTGGGGGAGAGGACCACCAGGACAATTCCCGCTGCCAATGCCAGGGGGGCCGCGCCGGCATGCAGCCAGCCGCGCAGACGGGGTTTGATTTCCAGCTCTGCAGCCACGGTTTCAACGGCGCTTTCAAGCGGGCCGGGAGTGGTCCGGGACTCCGGATCGTGCTGGGCGGGAATGCCGGGAGTCCGGGCGGACGATGGTGACGAATCCATAACGGAAATTCTAACCTACGATCCGGTAACTTACGGTTGGGTAGCTGAGCCGCACCCCTTCCCGGCGCAACCAGGGGACAAGCTAGCGGTAGCCTAGGAGAAGATTTTTCCACTTCGGACAAAGACGGAGCCGCCCTTGCGGCCCCTCCGGTTCCGCTCCCGACCTGAGGCAGGTGAGGCAGACTATGAGATTCCCCGGAGTCGTCTATGCCTTCTATGAACGCAAGCTCAGGCGGTCCCTGAGCGGAGACCGTATTCCCCAGCATATCGGCGTGATGGTGGACGGAAACAGGCGCTGGGCCAAGCTGGCGGGTGCACCCACAAGCGACGGACACCAGGCCGGTGCGGACAAGATACTGGAGTTCCTGGGCTGGTGCGAGGAACTGGGGGTACGCACCGTCACCCTGTACATGCTCTCCACCGACAACTTGAACCGGGACGCGGATGAGCTTGAACCCCTGCTGAACATCATCGGCAACACCATGGACCGGCTGGCCGAAAAGGGTGATCTGCGGGTCCAGCCCGTGGGGGCGCTGGAGATCCTGCCGCAGAACCTGGCCAAGCAGCTCACCGGCCTCGGGGAAAGCACTGCCGATGCCGAGGGACTGCACGTCAACGTGGCGATCGGCTACGGGGGGCGCCGCGAAATCGTGGACGCGGTTAAGGAACTGCTCCGCGACGCCGAAGCCCAGGGCAAGGGGATCGCGGACGTGACCGAGGAAATCTGTGATGAACGGATCTCCGAATACCTCTACACCCGCGGCCAGCCGGACCCGGAACTGGTTATCAGGACCTCCGGAGAGCAGCGCCTGTCCGGTTTCCTGATGTGGCAGAGCGCCTACAGCGAGTTTTACTTCTGTGAGGCGCTCTGGCCGGACTTTCGTCGCGTGGACTTCCTGCGCGCCCTGCGCGACTACGCGAGCCGGCAGCGGCGCTTCGGTTCCTGAGATTCGGGACCGTGTCCTGCTGCGGTGACGGCCGTTGCGGGCGTACTTTGGTGCTTATCGGCCGCGCCCGGTGCCGGCCGTTCGCAGCTGCCGGGCGAGTTGTGCGCTCCGGAAGCACTGCATCCAGCGACCGGGGCTGCCGGTGGTGGCCCCTGACGGGAGTTCCACGTGCCCCACGAGGACGCAAGAAGGCAGTCAGAAGAAATTCCCCACGGATGGGCCGCGGCATCTCCGGCTCCCATCTCCGGCACCGATACGGATCGGGCCAGCTACGTCCTGGACACTTCGGTGCTGCTTTCCGATCCCCGGGCCATCCTGAGGTTCGCCGAACACGAGGTCATTCTGCCCCTGGTGGTGGTGACCGAACTCGAAAACAAACGGCAGGACCCCGAGCTGGGGTATTTCGCACGCAACGCCCTGCGGCTGCTTGATGATCTCCGGGTGCAGCACGGCGGGCTGAGCGCACCCATTCCCCTCGGTCCAAGCGGCGGTACGCTGCGGGTGGAACTGAACCACATTTCCACCGACGTTCTCCCCGACGGGATCCGGGGCAGCGACAATGACAGCCGGATCCTGGCCGTCGCCAAAAGCATGGCCGATGAAGGCCGGAACGTCACCGTGGTGTCCAAGGACCTGCCCATGCGGCTCAAGGCCTCGGCAATGGGCCTGGCCGCGGACGAATACCGCAACGAACTGGTACGGGACAGCGGCTGGACCGGAGTGGCGGAGCTGGATATTTCCGAGTCCGATATGGGGCTGCTGTATGAACACCAGCCCGTGTTTGTCCCGGAAGCTGCCGAGCTGCCGGTGAACACCGGCACCGTCCTGATGGCCGGCCGGGGATCCGCCCTGGGCCGGGTGGGAACCGACAAGCGTCTGCGGCTCGTGCGCGGTGACCGGGATGTCTTCGGCCTGCATGGCCGGTCGGCGGAGCAGCGCCTGGCCATCGACCTGCTGATGGACCGCGAGGTAGGCATTGTCTCGCTGGGCGGGCGGGCGGGGACCGGGAAATCGGCCCTGGCCCTGTGTGCAGGGCTGGAGGCGGTGCTGGAGCGCCGGGAACACCGCAAAGTGGTGGTGTTCCGGCCGCTGTATGCCGTGGGCGGCCAGGAACTGGGCTACCTCCCGGGATCGGAGTCCGAGAAAATGGGACCCTGGGGACAGGCGGTGTTCGACACCCTCGAAGCGCTGGTGTCGCCCGAAGTGGTGGAGGAAGTGCTGGACCGCGGCATGCTGGAGGTGCTGCCCCTGACACACATCCGCGGCCGTTCCCTCCACGATTCCTTCGTGATTGTGGATGAGGCGCAGTCGCTTGAGAAGAACGTGCTGCTGACGGTGCTCTCCCGAATCGGCCAGAACTCCAAGGTGGTCCTGACCCACGACGTTGCCCAACGCGACAACCTGCGGGTGGGACGGCACGACGGTGTCGCGGCGGTGGTGGAAACACTCAAGGGACATCCCCTGTTCGGGCACATTACCCTCACCCGTTCCGAGCGCTCGCCTATCGCCGCACTGGTTACGGAACTCCTTGAGGAGGGCCAGATCGGCTAGCCCGGCCCGGCCGGTTGTCCACAGGAAAGGCTTCCCGGATCCCTGGCCCCCGGGGCTGGGCTAGGTTATGGCCATGCTGGGGGTTTTGGCGGAATACAGCTCTGCGGGCGCCGGTGGCGCGGCGGCGGCGCTGCTGCTATGCCTGGCGCTGGGCTGGTTCGGTGTCCTGGCGGTTCGCCTGAGCCTGGCGGACATCCGTACCCGCAGGCTCCCGAATGCCCTGATCCTGCCGTCCTATCCCGCCGCCGGGCTGCTCCTGGGCGGGGCATCGCTGGCTGCGGGGGAGCCGGAGCGGGTGGGCTGGCTGCTGATGGGCTCTGCAGCCCTGTGGGGAGGTTTCTTTGCCCTCCGGCTGCTGAACCCTGCGGGACTGGGGTTCGGGGACGTCAAGCTGGCCGGGCTGCTGGGGCTGTACCTGGGTTTCCTGGGGGCAGGGCACGTCTTCGCGGGCGTGGTGGCCACCTTTGTCGCCGGAGGCCTCTGGGGAGCGGGACTGATCCTCAGCCGCCGTGGAACCGGGAGGACCGCCGTGCCCTTCGGCCCGTTCCTGTTCCTGGGGGCTACGGTGGCCATGCTGGCCCCTGGCCTACAGTAGAAACCATGCCTACCCCTGAGTTTGTCCTGACCCTGCGGGAGCGGATCGGACACGATCCGCTCTGGCTTCCCGGCGTGACCGCAGTGGTGTTCAACGAAGAACACGAGGTGCTCCTGGGCCGGCGTGCCGACGACGGACGATGGACGCTGATCACCGGCATGCTGGACCCCGGCGAGGAGCCGGGCCCGGGGGCACTGCGTGAGGTCGAGGAGGAAACCGGCGTCCGCGCTGAACTGGTGCACCTGATCCATGTGGGCGCCCACGGACCCGTCACCTTTCCCAACGGGGACGTCTGCTCGTTCCTGAACCTTGCCTTCAGCTGCCGGTACGTCAGTGGAGCGGCGCGGGTAAACGACGACGAGTCCACCGACGTGGGCTGGTACGCCCTCGACGCCCTGCCGGACCTGAGTGAACGGCACCGGATGCTCATCGCTTTGGCGCAGTCCTCCAACGGCATACCGGTGTTCGAAGGCCAGGGCGCCGGGTAAAGACCCCGGGAAGGCGTCAGGGCCCGTCCGGCCGCACCCTGAAGGTGCGGCCGGACGGACCCTGCCACCGGACTTCCCCCGTTCGTCCGGCTGATGAAGGTCAGCGGCCGGTATCGCGGTACGGGTTATCCGGGGCCCGTGTGCCAGCGTCCTGTGTGCCAGCGTCCTGCGTGTCCGGTCCGTCCGGTCCGTCCGGTCCGTCCGGTCCGTCCGGTCCGTCCGGGGCGGCACGGCCGGCACTGGCGTCGCTGCCGGTTGTGCCGGACTTGAGTCCGGCCAGCCGCTCGGCTTCCAGCAGGTCCGCTTCGGGCCCGCCGACTGCTTCGCCGCGGGCCACCATGCCGGCCACATCCGAGAGCGGAATCTGCTTGAGGAAGAGGGCCAGCACCAGGGCAATCACCAGGAACGGAATCAGGTACCAGAACACCGGCGCCAGTGAATCCGCGTAGGCGGTAACAATGCCCTCCTGCAGCGGCTCGGGGAGGGTTTTCAGGACCGACGGCTGCAGCGTTGCCGTTGCCTCGCCTGCAGCAGAGGCGTCGAGCCCCGCCCCGGCGAAGGTTTCCTTCAGGTTCTCAGCGAGCCGGGACGTAAACATCGCGCCGAAGATGGCCACACCCAGAGAGGCGCCGACTTCGCGGAAGTAATTGTTGCTGGAAGTCGCGGTGCCGATCTGGTCCACGGGAACCGAGTTCTGCACTACCAGCACCACTACCTGCATGATGTAGCCCAGGCCGGCGCCGAAAACGAACAGCTGGGCGCAGATGACCCAGACCGGGGTGTCCGCGGACAGCGTGGTCATCCAGAGCATTGCGGCAATAACAAGCGCTGCACCCATGATGGGGTACTTCCTGTACGTCCCGGTTTTGGTAATCGCCAGGCCGGAGTAGATGGAGGTACCCATCATGCCCACCATCATGGGCAGCATCAGCAGGCCGGAGACAGCCGCCGAGGTGCCTGTGGACATCTGGAGGAACGTCGGGACGAAGGCCAGCGCGGCGAACATGCCCATGCCCAGGGTGAAGCCAATGGCGGTGCTGTTTACGAAGATGGGGTTCCTGAAGAGGCCCAGCGGAATGATCGGGTCCTCCACCCGGCGTTCGATCATGACGAAAATCAGGGCAGCCAGCAGCATTCCGGCGCCGAAGGCGAGCGTGAGCGGATCCGACCAGCCGTGGTCAGCCCGTCCGCCGAAGTCGGTGAAGAAGATCAGGCAGGTGGTGGCGATGGACAGGAAAACCACGCCACCGATGTCGATCCGCTTCTGCGCCTTTTTGCTCGGCAGGGTCAAGGTGAAAAAGGCGATCAGGAAGGCAATGATGCCAATGGGGATGTTGATGTAGAACGCCCACTGCCATGTCATGTGGTCCACGAAGAAACCGCCCAACAGGGGCCCGGCGACGGCGGACAGGCCGAAGATGCCGCCCAGCGGGCCCAGGTACTTGCCGCGCTGGTTCGCCGGCACAATGTCGGCGATGATCGCCTGCGAGAGGATCATCAGACCGCCGCCGCCCAGGCCCTGGATGGCGCGGAAGACCACGAAACCCCAGAAGTCCGTGGCAAAGGCACAGCCCACGGATGCTGCGGTAAACAGGGCGATGGCGAAGAGGAACAGGTTGCGCCGCCCCAGGACGTCACCGAACTTGCCGTAGATGGGCATCACGATGGTGGTGGCCAGCAGATAGGCGGTGGTGATCCAGGTCTGGTGCTCGACGCCGCCGAGCTCACCCACGATCGTGGGCATGGCAGTGGAGACAATCGTCTGGTCCAGGCTGGACAACAGCATGCCCGCAATAAGGGCGGAGAAGATGATCCAGATGCGTCTCTGGGTCAGCAGGAGCGGCCCGGACGCGGGCGCTGCGGTGGTGGTCATGGGTGGTCCTTGGGAGAGGGCGGTGGGGGAGTTGGTGGGGGAGTTGGGGTGAAGGTACCCGCGGGAAGGGAATCCCGGGTCACCGGCGTCATGCCGGCAAGCAGGTCCTGCAGGGTGGCAGCCTCCTCCGTGAGGAGGGACCGGTAGGACAGGGTGTTGCCGGGCGCGAAGAATGCCGGTCCGGCCCGTTGGGTGAGGCAGCTGAACAAACCAAGCGCCGCCCGGATGCGGGGATCCGTTGCCGGCACTTTCTCGCGGGCGGACAGGATCGCAGCGAAGGTGTCCTCGGCGTCCCTGGTGCCGTGCATTATTTTCTGCAATAGCCGCGGCTCGGCGGCAACGGCGTCCTGGAGTGCTGTCATCTGGGTCCGTGACATGGTCATCCGGTCCATCAGGGCGACGGCAAAGTCCAGGAAGTCCGCCAGCAGGGAGTCGGAAAGGGAGCCTGTGCTGCTGCCGGCGGCAGGCCCGCCGGCAATGAAGGCTTCGGCCAGGTCAGCGGGGATTTCATCCGCCGGCGAGCCGAGGATGGCGTCCTCCTTGGCCGGGAAATAATTGAAGAAGGTGCGCCGCGAAATGCCGACTTCCGTGCATAGCTCCTCGACGGTGAAGCCGTTGACCCCGTGCGCGGCGGTCAGGGACCGCGCAGCCTTGATGATGGCGAGTTTTGTAGCGGTCCGTTTCCGTTCCCGCAGGCCGCCGCTCATCTCTGCACTATTCTTCACGAGGTAAAGTTTTACACTCTGGGCCATAGAGTGCAAATAATCTTCGGGCGCAAAAAAAGGCATCCGGGAAACAACTTGGGAAAGCTGCTTCCCGGATGCCTCCGGGATGGAACTAGGCCTGCGGCGGCTTGGTCATGGAGAGGACGTCCAGTGCCTTGTCCAGCTGCTCAACGGTCAGTTCGCCGCGCTCAAGGTAGCCGAGATCTTCCACGGCCTGGCGGATGGTCTTGCCTTCCTTGACCGAGTACTTGGCGATCTTTGCGGCGTTCTCGTAGCCGATGAACTTGTTCAGCGGGGTCACGATGGAGGGGGAGGCCTCGGCAAGGTAACGGGCGCGCTCAACGTTGGCTTCGATGCCGTCGATCATCTTGTCAGCCATCACACGCGAGGAGTTGGCCAGCAGGCGGATGGACTCAAGCAGGTTCGCGGCAATGACCGGAATGCCCACGTTCAGCTCAAAGTAGCCGAAGGTGCCGGCCCAGGCCACGGCGGCGTCGTTGCCGACAACCTGTGCTGCGACCTGGAGGACAGCCTCGGAAATGACCGGATTGACCTTGCCCGGCATGATGGAGGAACCCGGCTGCAGGTCCGGAATGGCGATTTCGCCCAGGCCCGTGTTGGGGCCCGAACCCATCCAGCGCAGATCGTTGGCGATCTTGGAGAAGGAAACGGCGATGGTACGCAGCATGCCGGAGACCTCGACGAGCGCGTCCCGGTTGGCCTGTGCCTCGAAGTGGTCGCGGGCCTCGGTCAGCGGCAGGCCGGTGTCCTTGGCGAGCAGTTCAATCACTCGCTGCGGGAAGCCCGCGGGGGTGTTGATGCCGGTCCCGACGGCGGTGCCGCCCAGCGGTACTTCCGCCACGCGGGGCAGGGAAGCCTGGACGCGTTCAATGCCGTAACGGACCTGGGCCGCGTAGCCGCCGAACTCCTGGCCGAGGGTCACCGGGGTGGCGTCCATCAGGTGGGTGCGGCCGGACTTGACCACGTCCTTGAATTCCTCGGCCTTGCGCTCCAGCGACACGGCCAGGTGCTCAAGGGCCGGGATCAGGTTGTTGATAAGCGCCGAGGTGGCAGCAACGTGCACCGAGGTCGGGAACACATCGTTGGAGGACTGCGAGGCGTTCACATGGTCATTCGGGTGCACGGTGGTCTCGCTGCCGGCCTCTTTGAGTGCGCGGGTGGCGAGTTCGGCCAGGACCTCGTTGGTGTTCATGTTCGAGGACGTTCCGGAACCGGTCTGGAAGACATCGATGGGGAACTGGCCATTGTGGGTGCCGGCGGCGACGGCGTCGGCGGCCTTTTCGATGGCGCGGGCACGCTCGTCGTCGAGCACACCCAGTTCAGCATTTGCAGTGGCAGCGGCCTTCTTGATCCGGGCCAGCGCTTCGATGTGCGAGGGTTCCAGCATGGTGCCGGAGATGGGGAAGTTCTCCACCGCGCGCTGGGTCTGGGCGCGGTAGAGGGCGGAGGCCGGGACGCGGACCTCACCCATGGTGTCGTGTTCGATGCGGTAATCGGAGGTGTCAGAAGTCATGCCCCCAAGCCTAATCTGCCCGGGCGCTGCAGCTGAAACCACGGTACGCACTGCTACTTGGGCGCTGCCGAGCGCTGCACGGCAGGGTGCTCCAGGGCTCCGAAACCGGAGACCAGGTCTGCGCGTCCCTCGGCCAGCCGGTAGGACAGGCCGATGACGGCAACCCGGCCCTCATCCACCGCGTCGGAGATGGTGCGGGAGCTTTCCACCAGCAGCTCGGACGTCTGCTTGGTGTGCTCCACCACCATGTCGTTGACGTCGTGCAGGTCCTTGCGCTGGGCCGCCAGTACGGACGGCGTGATGCGTTCCACGAGCGAGCGGACGTAGCCGCCGGGCATTTCGCCGGTTTCCACGGTGGCTTTGGCGGCGGTCACGGCGCCGCAGCTGTCATGTCCAAGGACCACGATCAGCGGTACGCCCAGGGTTCCCACGCTGTATTCCAGGGATCCGAGGACGGCGTCATCAATGACCTGGCCCGCGGTGCGGACCACAAAGGCATCGCCAAGGCCAAGATCGAAAATGATTTCAGCAGCAAGGCGGGAGTCGGAACAGCCGAAGATGACCGCGAAAGGGTTTTGTTCATTGACCAGGGAACTTCGCCGCGGGGCGTCCTGGTTCGGGTGGTTGGCGGTACCTGCGACGAAGCGTTCGTTGCCTTCACGCAGCTTCTGCCAGGCCTGTGCGGGGGTGAATGTTCTTCCGGTTGCTGATTCCACGTTTTCGAGGTTACTCCACCGGACCCGGCCGGCGGGGAAAGTGACGGCGGGGTCAGTTGCCGCGAAGCTCCCGGACCACGTGCTCGGCGAGGACATCAAACTCGCTCAGGTCAGCGGAACCGGACAGCACCAGGGTCTGGCCTTCGATGTCGGCCACCATGGCTGCCTCACCGTTCTTTGAGTCCCGCAGTTCCCAGGTCACGCCGCCGGCCGGGCGCTCACCGGCCACAGTTGAATCGCCGGTGCTCTGGTAGAGCCATGTGGGGTTGGCGGCGTCCGTCTGGACCAGTTTGATGAACTCGGTCGAGGGAGTGAGATATCCCACCTCCCAGGTGGCTACGCCGTCATTGCTTCCGGTGTTCCAGCGTGCATAGTTCGCTGTCCAGCCTTCGGGCAGCTCCGGAGCCAGCGGGCTGTAACCGGCATCGCCGGCGGCCTGGTTGGCAACAGCTGCCACATCAACGTCCCGCGCCTGCATTTTGGGGGCGGGGTTCATCAGCACCGGAACCAGGCACAGCGCCAGTGTGAGCCCGGTGGCGATCAGCATCCCCATGACCGTGGCGTTGGCACGTTTGGCCTGTTTGCCGGTCAGGACCGGAGTCACTGTTTCCGGTTCGGAAGTGTTGATCTGCTGCTTTGGATCCGGTTGCGTTTCACTCACCCCTCCATGATCGCTTATACGGGTAAGAAGTCCTACTTCGCACCTGTTCGCCGTGCTCCGGTCCGTGCCCGGGGTGGTGGCTTTGAACACGCAGACTATGATCGGACAAACGCCTTCTGCTCCTTAGCCGGTGTCCGCAGACGGTTTACATCGAAATTTCGAAGATGAGGTTTGACGTGTCCAAAGGTGCCCAGTACTCAACTCTTTCCCCCGCATTGGCTGTCGGGGACTCCGAGCCGGACCGGAACCTGGCCCTCGAGCTGGTCCGTGTCACCGAGGCCGCGGCCATTGCCGGCGGCCACTGGGTGGGTTTCGGTGACAAGAACGCAGCCGACGGCGCTGCCGTCGACGCCATGCGCTCCCTGATCTCCACCGTCCACTTCAACGGCGTCGTAGTCATCGGTGAAGGCGAGAAGGACGAAGCCCCCATGCTGTACAACGGTGAGCACGTGGGTGACGGCACCGGCGCCCTGTGCGACGTGGCGGTGGACCCGATCGACGGCACCCGCCTCACCGCCCTGGGCATCAACAACGCCCTGGCAGTGCTTGCCGTGGCCGAACGCGGCACCATGTTCGACCCGTCTGCAGTCTTCTACATGGAAAAACTGGTCACCGGGCCCGAGGCAGCCGACATGGTTGACCTGCGCCTGCCGGTCAAGCAGAACCTGCACCTGATCGCCAAGGCCAAGGGCAAGAAGATCAACCAGCTCAACGTGATGATCCTGGAACGCGACCGGCACAAGCCCCTGGTGCAGGAAATCCGCGACGCCGGTGCCCGCACCCGGATGCTGATGGACGGCGACGTTGCCGGCGGCATTGCGGCCGCACGCGAAGGTACCGACGTTGATGCGCTCATGGGCATCGGCGGCACCCCCGAAGGCATCATTACCGCCTGCGCCATCAAGACGCTGGGCGGTGTCATCCAGGGCCGCCTGTGGCCCACCTCCGATGATGAGAAGCAGAAGGCGATCGACGCCGGACACGACCTTGACCGTGTGATGACCACCAATGACCTGGTCACCAGCGACAACTGCTACTTCGCGGCCACCGGCATCACCGACGGTGACCTGCTGCGCGGCGTGCGCTACAAGAAGGACCGCGTGCTCACCCAGTCCATCGTGATGCGCTCCAAGTCCGGCACCATCCGCGTGGTGGACGGCGAACACCAGGCGCACAAATGGGAGTCCTACGCCCGCTCCAACTAATCCACGCGGGCTCAAACAGAAGGCGGCCGGGGGAATTCCCCGGCCGCCTGCTGTTTTTTTAGGCTGTTCGTTGCTGCGCCCCGGAATCCCGGGCGCCCCGCCGGACGCGCAGCAGGACCGTCGCCAGCACCACAACGGCGGCGGCAGCGATGGCGGCCACCGCCGTCGACGTCGATTCAAGCCCGCCGTTAAGCCGGGAGACGGCGATCCAGGCCAAACCCCAGGCCAGGGAGGCCGCGGGGGCAAGGCGGCCATGGCCTGCGGCAGCCAGCGCCACTCCAATGCCGGCCGCCACGGCCAGGACACCCCAGGCCCAGATCTCGGGCGCTATCCCGAATCCCCGGAATCCTTCCGAGGTAAGGGCGGAGGCGGTATTGGCTGCCGTGGCCACGCACACCCAGCCGAGGTAGAGGCCCAGCGTGCCGTCAACGGCAATCCACTCCGGCCAGCTGCGGCCGGCGCGTGTGGTGACATACCGGCGGAAGCAGACCGCCAGGACAACCAGCAGCAAAACAATCACCACCACGCTCAGGATTACCGCACCGGCCTGCACTGTGAGGATCCACGCGGCATTGAGCAGAAGGGACGCCGCCACCAGCCAGCCGAGCGAACGCTGGCGGTCTGAGCTGCGCTGGGAAGGGAACCACTGGTAGAGCGTGTAGAGGCCCAGGCCGGTGTAGATGACGGACCAGATGGAGAATGCGGGGCTGGCCGGAGCCAGATAGGTGGCGTCGGCGCTGAGGGCGCCGCCGGCTGCCTCCGCGATGGGTGTGCCTCCGAACACGCCCACTCCGATCATGGAACCCACGATGCAGACCAGGAAGCAGACCGTCACCGTGATTTGGCGGGCGAGGTCCGGTCCACGGTAACCGGTTCGCGCTGTACGGGGGCTGGAAGCTTCAGTACTCATAGTCGACCGTAACAAAGCCGGCCTGCAGAGCGCAGTCCCCTGGAAGGTGCCGCATACCGTTTCGGAGCCCTGCGGCACGGCGAAGTAGGCTGGAAGGCATGACACTGCGCGTTACCCCCTGCTCCGATGCCGCTTCCTGGAATGAAACCGTCAACCGCTTCAGCGGACACCCCCAGCAGTTGTGGGGCTGGGGAAAAACCAAAGCCCAGCATGGCTGGCGCGTTGACCGGGTCCTCGTCACAGATGAAGCGGGGACTGTGCTGGGCAGCGCGCAGGTGCTGCTTCGCGCCCTGCCCTTCCCTTTCCGGGCCCTGGCCTACATCCCGCGCGGCCCGCAGGGACTGCCGGGACGGGAACTGGACGTCCTGGACGCGGTGGGCGGGTACGTAAAGAACACCCATCACGCCGTCGCGCTGTCCATCGAACCCGACTGGGACGCTGAAGGGCCGCTGGCCGCCGGCCTGCCGGGCCTGGGCTACCGCAGCAGCGATAACACCATCCTTATTGGCCGGACCCTGATCCTGGACCTCCGGCGGAGCCTGGACGAGCTCTCCGGGGACATGAGCAAAAAGCACCGGCAGTACATCCGCAAGTCCGGACGCGAGGACCTGGACTACCGGAGGGTAACCCGCGAGGAGATTGCCAAGTGCCTGGCCGTCTACAAGCTCACCGCCCAGCGGGCGAATTTCGGGATCCACGAAGATTCCTACTACCTGGACATCTTCGACAACCTGGGCGAAGATTCCCCGGTGTATGCCGCGTTCAAGGGCGAGGACGTCGTGGCCTTCCTCTGGCTGTCCACCAGCGGCTACACCTCCTTTGAGCTCTACGGCGGCATGACCGAGGAAGGGGAGCGGCTTCGGGCAAACTACGCCCTGAAATGGCACGCCATTTCCGACATGAAGGAACGCGGCATCACCCGTTATGACTTCAACGGCCTGCTCAATGACGGAGTGTCCAAGTTCAAGATGGGGTGGGCCAAGCACGAGGACCAGCTGGCAGGCACCTGGGACAAGCCGTTGTCACCGCTCTATCCCCTCTTTTCCTCCGCGCTTCCGCTGGCCAAGTCAGGGATGCGCAAGGCACGCACGCTCCTCGCAGGCCTAAAGGGGCGCCTCGGGCGCTAGCCATCGCCGTGCGGCGGCGGCTCCGTTCCCCGGGAACCGAACCACAGCCGCACGGCATCCGACGGCGGGGGAGTCCGCTTAGACCGACACGTCCAGCGTCGGCTCGCCACTGTCCTGGCCGACCACTGACCCCACCGTGACGGCGAACGCCAGCGCGCCGTCGTCGTGCTGGGCGGAGTCCGTGGCGAGAGCAGCGGTCACGGGCGCATCCGCGGCCGGCAGGAACGCGCTCTGGCCCGCCTCGAGGACCAGGCTCCCCGCGGGGGAGGAGAGCAGCATGCTGCCGCGCACCACAATCAGGACCGCGGGCCCGTTCTGCGCCACCGGTACGGGGGCCGCATCCGAGTCCGGACCGGACGCCAGCTGCAGCCGCTGCAGCTGGAATTCCTCGAACGGCGGGCGGTAGAGTTCCTGCCCGGCGCCGGTGCGCTCCGCAGCAACGGAGGGAATGCCCACGGGATGGAAATCCACGGTTTTCAGCAGCTCGGGGACGTCTACGTGCTTGGAGGTCAGCCCTCCGCGCAGCACGTTGTCCGAGGACGCCATGACTTCCACACCCAGCCCGCTCAGATAGGCGTGCACATTGCCGGCAGGCAGATACACGGCGTCGCCGGGCTCCAGCGATACGCGGTTGAGCAATAGCGAGATCAGAACCCCGGGGTCGCCGGGATGGAAGCCGTGCAGTTCTGCCACGGTGGCCAGTTCCCGGGCGTAGGCGCCGTCATCGGCGGTCACCGCTGCTGCCGCCGCTGCCAGCTCAACGGCAGTGTGCACCTCGTCGCCGTCGGCAATCAAAGTGCTGAACACCGAGCGCAGCCGCTCCGGGGCCGGATGGCCGGAGGATAGCTCGGCAACGATCCATTCCAGCAGGTCCGGAACCTGACGTCCGGCACCGTCGATCGCCCGGCTGAGGGTGCGGAAAAGCTCCGCTGCGTCGTCCGGGTCCCGGAAGCCGCACAGCGCCTCGAAGGGCGTCAGAGCGAAAATCATTTCGGGTTTGTGGTTGCGGTCCTTGTAGTTGCGTTCCCGGGCGCCACGGTCCACGCCGGCGGCCTCCTCGGCGGCATAACCGGCAGCGGCCTGGTCCGGAGTGGGATGGACCTGCAGGGACAACGGGGAGCCGGCAGCCAGGATCTTGGCCAGGAAAGGCAGTTCGCCGCCGAAGCGTGCGGCGATGTCCGGGCCCAGCGTGGGTCCGGGATCCGCAGAGATCAGCTCATCAAGGGTTTGCGCGCCCTCGGCGGCAGGTACCAGAACGGACGGTGCGCCGGAGTGGGCGCCGATCCACATCTCTGCCTCAGGCTCACCGGACGGCTCCCGGCCGAAAAGCCCGGCCATCGCGGTGGTGGATCCCCATGCGTAGGGTCGAATGGTATTCCGGAGCAGGTACATGGGTCTCTTTCGGCTGCTGGATGGAATGGGATGCTCGCAGGGTGCGGGTTACCCCGGGCTGCACTCGCCGTTGTTGTTCAGGAGTGCACCCAGGGTTGCGTCGTCCTGGATTTCCGCCAGGTACTGGAGGTATTCGACGGTGATCGCCGGCTCTTCGGCCTGCGGGGGTTCCACAATGGCTGTGCCGTCAGCGGCCTCGCCGTCTGTTCCCCCGGAGTCCGCGCCGGAGTCAATCCCCGCATCGGAGCCGTCCTGCGGTGCGGCTTCCTGCGGTGCGGCCTCCCCGGCGGGAGGAGCCGGTTCTTCGGCGGGTGCGGCAGGCTGATTGGAGGCGGCCAGCTTTTCCTGGACCCGGGCGTGAATCAGGTTGAAGTCCGGATACGTAACAAAATTGTCCGCTGCGCTTCCGAAGTCCGGGGGACCGATGGTCATCCGCTCCATGGTCCGGTTCTTCGCCTTGAGCGCCAGGTCAACGAAGCTGCCGAGCTGGTCCTGCGGCAGGTCGGTCCTGACGATCTGCTCGCCCGCCGAGGCAATGGCCTGGAACCGGGTCAGCAGCGTGGCAGGGTCCATCTGTGCCACCATGGCCTGCTGGACGCACTGCTGCCGCGAGATGCGGTGGTAATCGGTAACGAATTCACGTGAGCGGGCGTACCAGAGTGCGTGGTAGCCGTCCATGGTCTGCGTGCCCGGCGGGATCCAGCCGTCCGGCGGGTAGTGCCGGTTGGTGCCCGGGATTTCCCCGGCGGTGATGGGTACCCAGCCTCCGGCGTTGATGGTGATGCCGCCCATTGCGTCAATGAGCGTGGAGAAACCATCCATGTCCACGATGACGTAGCCCTGGACATCAAGTCCCAGGATGCCGCTGACGGCGTCCATCATGGCTTCTGCACCCGGGTCGGCGGAGCCCGGGTAGAGATCCGCATAGTTCTCGGCCACGGTCTGGTACAGGCTGTTGATGATGCAATCGTCGCCGCAGTTGTACCCGTCCGGGTAAATTTCGTGCAGCGGGGAGTCGGTCGGGAACAGGGCGTTCTGGAAGTTGCGGGGAATGCTGAAGGTGACAGGCTGGCCGGTTTTGGCATCAACGCTGATCATGGAGATACTGTCCGGCCGGAGCCCGGTGCGGTCCTCGCCGGCGTCCCCGCCCATGAGCAGGAAGTTGTAGCGTCCGTCAACGGGATCAAGGGACGGACCGGAGGCGAAAATCGATCCGAAGGTCTGTCGGCTGACGTTGAGCAGGTATGCGCCGTAGGCGAGGCTGCCGCTGGTCAGGACCATCAGGGCTACGAGGGCTGCGGCAACCATGGGCCGTGCACCACGCTGCAGCAGGGGAGGGCGGATGATGCGCAGCGTGTTGAGGAACAGCAGTGCCCAGCCCACCGCCAGGAGGGCCAGGACCATCATGATCAGGAAGGACGCCCAGCCGTGGGTGAGGACGTCGATGACTAGTGCCCGGTTGACCAGGGCGACAATGACCGCCGCGATGACCAGCGCCCAGACAGTGAAGGTCACCCGGAGGGCACGCCGGCCGAGCCTCCGGTTACCGGCCACCACCTGCGCGGCACCGGGAAGCACCAGGGTCAGGAGCAAAAGGATGAAGGCCCGCTTGGTGCGTACGGCGGGGGGCGCGGACTGGGGGTAACGGACAGGGTCGGTGTAGGTGCCCGCACCGGGTGCCGCAGAATGCTCGTTCACTGCCGGCGCCTAGTCCGTGCCGGTCAGTGACGCCCGCAGTGCGGCACCTTTGGCCATGGCGGTCTGGCGAAGGGCACCGGCAAAATCGATGAGCTGTTCCTGCAGCCGTGCGGCCAGCGGGTCGGTTCCCGCGGCGAGCATCCGGACTGCCAGCAGGCCGGCATTGCGTGCCCCGCCGATCGAGACGGTTGCCACGGGAACCCCGGCCGGCATCTGGACAATCGAAAGCAGGGAATCCATGCCGTCCAGGTACTTCAGCGGCACGGGTACGCCGATCACCGGAAGAGGCGTTACCGAGGCCAGCATGCCCGGCAGGTGCGCTGCGCCGCCGGCGCCGGCAATAAGGACGCGCAGCCCGCGCCGGTGCGCGTTCCGTCCGTAATCAAGCATGTCCTCGGGCATACGGTGCGCGGACACCACGTCTGCTTCGTAGGGAATGTCGAACTCAGCCAGTGCCGCCGCCGCTGCGTCCATCACGGGCCAGTCGGAATCGGACCCCATCACTAGGCCGACCAGCGGCGTGGTTGCACGGTGGGGCATGCTTCAGTTCTCCTTCATGGGGTCGCGGCCGTCACGGATAATGGCCGCTGCCCGGCCGGCACTGCGCCGAAGAGCGGGAAGCTCGTCGGTGCTGCCGATGACATTAACGTGGCCGATCTTACGTCCCGGACGCACTGATTTGCCGTAAGTGTGTACCTTGACGGCGGGTTCCGCCGCCAGCGCGAGGGGATAGGCGGAAAACAGGTCGCTGTTCTCCCCGCCGAGGAAATTCTTCATCACGGCCGCACCACTTGTCAGAGCTGTGTCACCCAGAGGCAGGTTCAGGACCGCCCGCAGATGCTGCTCGAACTGGCCCGTCACCGAGCCGTCCATGGTCCAGTGGCCGGAGTTGTGCGGGCGCATGGCCAGTTCATTGATCAGGAACCCGCAGCCACGGCCGGGTGTTTCGAAGAGCTCCACGGCCATGACGCCGGTAACGTTCAGCTCTTCGGCCAGGCGCAGGGCTGCTGCTGCCGCCGCGGCCGCTATCTCCGGGTCCAGGTCCTGGGCGGGAGCGATCACTTCGTCACAGACGCCGTCCACCTGGATCGAGTGCACTACGGGCCAGGCCCTGCTGCTGCCGCCGGGGGTGCGGGCAACCAGCGCGGACAGCTCCCGGCTGAACGGGACCTTTTCTTCAACCAGCAGCGGGCCGTTGCCGAACCAGTCGGTGCAGTCCAGGGCCGCGGATGCATCCTCCACAATCCGGACGCCTTTGCCGTCATACCCGCCGCGGGGGGTTTTCAGGACCACGGGCCAGCCTGTGGTGTCACCGAACGCGGTGAGGGCCCGGACGTCGGACACTTCCGCCCAGCGGGGATTGGGCAGGCCGAGCCGGTCCACGGCCGAACGCATCACGAGTTTGTCCTGGGCATGCAGGAGCGCGTTCGGACCGGGCTGCACGTTGATCCCCTTCTCCACGAGGGCGTGCAGGTGTTCTCCGGGCACATGCTCATGGTCGAAGGTGAGCACGTCCACGCCGGCGGCGAAGTCGGCAAGAACTGCCAGATCGCGGTAGTCACCGACTGTGGCATTCGCCACTGCGGCAACGGCCGACACGTCGGGAGCCTCGGCGAGCACACGCAGCTCAAATCCGAGTTCTGTGGCCACCGGGGCCATCATCCGGGCGAGCTGGCCGCCGCCTATCACACCGATAATTGGAAAATCCACGCCTTAAGGGTACCGAAAAGGCCTGCAGATCCCGCTCTGCTACGCCGCTGTCCTTGGCGTTACCAAGCAAACACCCACCAAGGAGCGGTAAGATCGCCTCTTGACCGCCGTGCGTCCGCGCGACGGCTATGGGCAGTCGCCGTCTCTACCGGCCGCTGTCACCGATCGGCCTCGGAGGGTCATGTTTACATCGCTGCAATCCCGTCTTCGGGGCCTTGTTTCCCTGTTTTGGCGGGAAGTTGCCAAGTTCGGAACCGTAGGTGCGATGGCCTTCGTCATCGATAACGGCCTGACCCTTTTCCTGATGCACGGGCCGATGTCCGGCAGCGAGGTCAAGGCCCGTTTCGTCGGTGCGGTGACCGCCACCCTGTTCTCCTGGGTTGCCAACCGTTACTGGACCTTCCGGCGCCGCCGGAACCAGAACAAAGTTGCCCGCGAACTGGGGCTGTTTGTCCTCATCAACGGTGTGGGCATCCTGATTTCCACCGGCTTTACCTGGGTGGCCCGGTACCCGATGGGAATCCAGGACAAGAACCTGCTGTTCCTGGCCGGTGTACTCGGCATTTGCGTGGCCACCGTGCTGCGCTTCTTCGCCTACCGGTTCTGGGTCTTCAACGCCGAACTGGACCAGGAACCCGGATTCGAGCAGGACTACGAACTCCTGGAAGAGCCGGCAGCCAAGCGCCCAGCACGCGGCGCCCGCGCCGTCGGCGTTCCCCGCACCGTAGACAGCCCGGCGCCGGGGCCCGAAGCCGGCACGGGCAACCGCGGCACCGTCGACGCCGGAGTGGTCAACACGGGCGCGCTGAACACCGGTGCCCTCAACAACGCCTCTGCCGAGTCCCCGGCTCCGGAAAACACCCGGACCGGGAACCCTGTCAGGCCTCCAAACGCCTAGTCACCCGCTCGGAAGCGAGCAGCCGTTCGCCGGGCTCCGTGCCGGCCGGGGTAAGCACCACGGAGCCGCCCGCCGCCCAGATCCGCAGCGCTTCGGCCAGGACCAGGGGCAAGTCAGCTGAGGCTGCCAGCAGGACCTCGGCCGATCCATCCTCCGCCTTCACGGGCAGTGCAGCATAGGTTACGGTTCCGCTGAGTTCCGCCGACGCCGTTGCGGCGTGCACCTCCAGGGCCGCCCCGGCCGCCTCCGGTGCTCCTTCTGATACGTAGGTGTCCGCGTAGGACCGGATCTCGGCGGCATAATCCACCACGCCGGCAGGCAGGTCCCCCGGGAACGAGAGGTCCAGTGCCCCCGGAGCCACTGCGACCACCGTGCCCTGCGCATCGGGTTCAGGTGAATCGGTCACCGTCACTTCTGCCGCCGTGCCGCCATCACCCAGCACCGCGGTGCCGCCGGTCTGCCAGACTGCCAGCACCCACACCAGGGTCTTCCAATGCACGGGCAGATCCAACCGGACGCGCATGCCGGGCTCGGCATCCAGTTCATCCATCAGGAAATTCGAGGTTTTGGCAACCCAGTTGTCCAGGACTTTCCCCGACAGCTCGATCCGCTCCCCGGCGTCGCCGTACCAGATCAGCGCAGGGGAGGTGGCCTGCCGGGTGCGCAGGTTGGACAGGAGGGTGCTTACTGCGGACGTCGTCATTCGGTGGAGCCTCTTTCTCTAAGTGCCGTACTGCTCTCGAAGTGCCGTACTGCGGGCTGCCGGGCTTCAGCGAAGGCCATTGCACGTGGCCGCCCGGGAAAAGTCCGGGGCAGCCGAAAAAGTTCCGGCTGCCGGCGTGCCGGGTGTAAAGTCCGACGCGCCGGGAAAATGAAGAAAATCCCGGGCGTGGCGTTCCCCGCATCTGCCGATTGAACTCTATAGGATGCCTGAACAGCTTGACGGAGCCGTATTACACACGTGTAATTAGGTATCGGATTTGCTCCAGCCACAAGGGAGGACCCGCGGGTTATGCCTGCGGTCCCGCCACACAGCCGCTGCTGGGGCAATAACACCGGGAGGACTCCATGGGGCAAGCAGAACACAACCGGGACAGCAGCGTCATAGCCGAACAGGCGTCGGCGAGCTACGGTTCCAGAGGCGTACCAGTTGACTGGTACGTGGATCCTGCGGACCCGGGAGCCGCAGAGAGGTACCGCCGCGAGGCGGCGGGATCGCTGGATGACCAGGCCACGGCTTTCCTGGCCGCCCATGAGGCACTGGCGGACGTTCCCGAGGAAACCGAACCGGTACTGGATCCGCCGGTCTCCCTCTTTTCCGGTCCTCCCGCCGAAGACCGCCCGGTGTGGATCGGGTTGCCCGGTCTGGGCCAGGACTACGCCGATGAAGGCGAACTCGGGTGGCAGGCCGATGCACTGTGTGCGCAGACGGACCCTGAAGCCTTTTTCCCCGAAAAGGGCGGTTCCACGCGGGATGCCAAGAAGGTCTGCGCAGCCTGCAATGTGCGCTCGCAGTGCCTGGAATACGCACTCGCCAACGATGAGCGGTTCGGCATCTGGGGCGGACTGTCCGAGCGTGAACGCCGCCGGCTTCGGAAGCAGGCAGTCTAATTCTTTCGCAAGTCCATGTCTGCGCCATTGTCGTAGCCCACAATGGCGCCCAATATCTTCCTGAAACACTGTCCGCCCTCACCGCACAAACGCGGCAGCCGGACTTCTTTATCGGCGTCGACGCCGGATCAACCGACGCCAGCGCCTCCGTGCTCCAGCTCGGCCTGCCGGTAGGAAGCCCGGTCATTGCCGCACCGGCCCGCAGCGGTTTCGGTGCGGCAGTGAAGGCCGGCCTGGCGGAGCTCCCTGAACACCGCCGTGCCGCCGGCGCCGGAGCGAACACCGAAGGCGCAGCGGATCCCGATCCGGAGCACGAGTGGATCTGGCTGCTGCATGACGATTCCGCCCCGGATCCCGGCGCGCTCGACGAGCTTCTCCTGGCAGTGGAGCGGGCGCCGTCCGTCACTATTGCCGGCACCAAGCAGGTGGAGTGGGATAACGAACGCCGGCTCGTGGACGTGGGCATCACGGTCAACCGGTGGGCCGAGCGGCTGACCATGGTTGACGCGGATGAGCTGGACCAGGGCCAGTATGACTTCCGCAGTGACACCTTTGCCGTGAATTCGGCCGGGATGCTGATCCGCCGTGATGTTTGGGACCAGCTGGGCGGATTCGATCCTGCCCTGCCTGGCAGCGGCGACGACATTGACCTGTGCTGGCGGAACCGGCTGGCCGGAAACCGCGTTGTGGTGGTCCCCGCCGCCCGCGTCCGCCATGCCGGTAACCGTCCCAACCCAGCAGGCGCCGCCTCGACTGCCCGCCGGGCGGAAATTTTCCTGCGGCTCAAGCACGCCCCGCTCTGGCAGGTTCCCTTCCTGATGGTTGGCGCCGTCCTGGGCGGGATCGGACGTTTCTTCCTCGGGATGCTGGCCAAGGACCCCGGTTATGCCGCGGCGGCGCTGCTGACCAGCACCGCCGCCGTCTTCAGGCCCGTGGACTTGTACCGTTCACGCAAACAGGCCGCGGCAACCCGGCGTCGTCCGCGCAACGCGGTGAATGCCCTCCGAAGCGGTCCCCGCGAGGTCCGTGAGCACCGGCGGTCCCTGACCGAAGCCCGGGCCGCTGCGCTGGCGCCGGAAACCGCGTCAACCGGTGGCCAGGAGTATGTTCCCAGCGGTGACGCCAATGATGACTTTGCCGCTCTTGAAGGCCCCGGCCGCAGCTGGGTTGGCATCGGCGCGCTGACGGCTGCCTTGCTCCTGACCGGTGCCTCGCTCGCCGCCCTGCACCGTTTCCTGGGCGCCTCGGCCCTTGCCGGGGGAGCCCTCGCGCCCCTTGGCCAGGGTGTTGGCACGGTCTGGACCGCAGCAACCGGCTGGTGGGCGCAGATCGGGTCCGGATATCCCGCCCATGCCGATCCGTTCACCTACGTTCTGGCCCTGCTTGCCCTGGCCGGCTTCGGCAACGGCAGCGCCGCCGTGCTGGTACTTGTGATGCTTGCCCTGCCGCTGGCAGGGCTGAGCGCATGGTTTACCGCCGGAGCGTTCACCGCGCACCGCGGACTCCGTTTCTGGGCGGCCATGTTCTGGGCTGCAGTCCCCGCCTTCCAGATTGCCCTGGGCGAAGGCAGACTGGGCGCCATCCTGGTGCATATCCTGCTGCCCCTGACGGTGCTGTCCGTTGCCCGGGCCGTGGGCGCCGGCTCCGCTGCCCGGTTGGGAAGCAACCCGGAGACTGCCGCCGGACCGGCCGGAGCCGCGATACGGGGACAGGCAGGCGGGAAAACCCGGCCGGCCGGTGCCCCGTCCTGGACCGCCGCGGCCGTTGCCGGCCTGCTCCTGGCTGTGCTCACCGCCGCCGCACCTTTGACGTTTGCCCTTGCGGTTTTTGCCGTCTTCCTGCTGACTCTCGCCCTGCGGGGCAGGGCGCGAACGCTCTGGTGGGCCTTGCTGCCACCGATTGCCATGCTCCTGCCGCAGGTTCTTTCGGCTGCGCCGAATCTCCGCAGCCTCCTTGCGGATCCAGGGCTTCCGCTCGCGTTCGACCGCGCCGAACCGTGGCAGCAGCTGCTGGGCTATCCGGTGGCCTTCGACGTCGAGGGAACCCTCGGCGGACTGCTTCCCCAGGGTCCCTGGCACCTGCTGCTGGCGCTGGTTATCGGAGCCCCGGTGGTGTTGCTGGCGGTCGTGTCCCTCTTCCGCTCGGCCACTGCTCCGTTGGGGCGGCTGACCTGGCTGCTGGTTCTGCTGGCGCTCCTCCTGAACCTGGCTGCCTCGTATGTGGGCACCGCTGCGGCTCCCGAGGCCGTAGTTACACCCTTTACCGGGCCACTGGTCTCCGCCGCGGTGCTGCTGTTGCTCTGCGCCGCTCTGGCGGCGGCGGGGGACCTGCTGGGCCGTCCTGCCCGGTCCGTCTCCCGGGCGCGCGCTCCGGAGGGCGCAACTGCTCCGGCTGCACGCCGTCCGCGCCGGGCCCTGGCCCTGGTGCTGGGTACGGTGCTGGCGGCCGGCCCCGCCGCGAGCCTGGCCCTGTGGGCTGTTCCACAGTTCACCGGCAGCGGGTTTACCGGGAACGCCACCGAAGCTGAAGCCGGCGCAGCCGGTATCCTCCCCGGATTCACCACCGACATTGACGGTGCTCCGGCGCGCAGCCTGCCGGCTACCGCTGCGGACGCAGGCAATGGTGAAGCGCAGTCACGCAGCCTGGTCCTGCGGGCAGATGAACAGGGTAATGTCACTGCGGCCCTGATGCGCGGCGGAGGCACAACTCTGGAACAGTTCTCCACCATTTATGCTGCCCGCACCCTGGAGGGCATGCCGGGGGTACCGGCCGAAGATGACCCCGCCACGGCTGACCTCCGGCGGGCGGTGGCGGTGATTACCGCCGGTACCGGGGTGGACCCGCGTCCGGACCTGGCCCGCCTTGGCGTTGCCTTTGTGGTGTTGCAGGAATCGGATACGGCGGCGGAGCTGCTGGCGGGCCGCATGGACTCCGTTCCCGGCCTCGCTGCCGTTGGCCAGACCGAATCCGGTTGGCTCTGGCGGGTTACCGAACCATTGAATGACGCGGGTACTGAAACGCAGTCCGGCGTGGGCTCACGGGTACGCATCCTCAACGCAGACGGCAGCACGGCTGCAGCGGTCCCGTCCGGTACCGAGGGCGTCCGGGCGTCCATTCCTGCCGGTGGGGAGGGACGGCAGCTGGTGCTCGCCGAACGCGCAGACGCCGGTTGGCATGCGAGCCTTGACGGCAGGCAGCTGACGGCCGTGGACAGTGAGTGGGCCCAGGCCTTCGAACTGCCGGCCGACGGCGGCGAGCTGGAGGTGGCCTACTCCAGTCCGTGGGAACCCTGGGTGGAAGCACTGCAGCTGCTGGTGATTGGCCTGACGGTGCTGCTGGCACTGCCCACGCCGGCCGCCGGCCGCACCGTGCGGCTGCCGGGCAGGCGCGACGCGCCGCAGCGCCGGGAAGGGCCGCCGGAAACGGGCGGTGCTTCTGCGGGCGCACTGCCGCAGCCGCCCGCCAGCCATATGGCGGTGGTTTCCGCTTCCGGCAGCACGACGCCGGCTTCGTCCGAACAGACGGTGGCCTCCGCCCCTGAGTCCACCAACCGGGCGCCGGTCCACTCCGGAGCCGCCCCCCACCCGGAACAGCGTGCCTCGGAAGGAAGCAAGCCATGAGTACCGAGAGTTTCGGAGGCGGCCGCCGGGCGGCCCGGCAGCGGGAGAAGGACGCCGCCGACCGCACCGCGGCAGATACTGCTTCGACCGAAGACACCGCACCGGCCGAAGACACCGCACCGGCCGGTGACACCGCATCAGCCCGGGAGTCTGTTCCGACCGATGCTCCCGGCGACACTGCGTCAACCGGGGTGCCTGCTGCGGCCGGTGAGTCGGCAGCGACCGGAAATACCGCATCACCCGGTGACTCCGAGTCGGCCGGTGAGCCTGCATCTACCGAGGGTCGTGCTTCGGCCGGTGAGCCTGCATCTACCGAGGGTCGTGCTTCGGACAGTGAGCCTGCACCATCCGGTGAGCCTGCACCGTCCGGTGAGCCTGCCTCGCCGGAGAATACCGCTGCCACAGGCAGTTCCGCCGCAGCTGATGGACCGGAAAAGACGCAGGACAAACCGGCAGACCCGCCGATAGCTGCGGCCGGTAAGGCGGACCGGGCGGAAGGGCCCGCGCCGGCCTCCGGTCCCGCGCCGGCTGCCGGCCCCGCATCTGCGTCCGGGGCCGTAGGGTCCCGGGAACGGAAACGCGGCTCCGCACGGCGCAGCACCGGAAGATGGGCCGCCGGGATCCTCCTGCTCGCCTGCACCGGCGCAGTGGCGGCAGGGGCCGGGGTTGCCGGTATCGGCGCGTCAGCCCAAAGCGTTGAAGTGCCGTTCGCTGAGGTCCCCGCCGGACCACTGACCGGTGTCTGTCCTGAACCGTTGCGCCTGCTTTCGGGCAACGTTGCGGGTACCGATGCCGAATTCAGTGCTGAGTCCACGTCTGCCCGCAGCGTTGTCAACGCGGCTGTGCTCGCGGCGGCCGGAACGCAGCTGCCCGCTGCCGGTTTGGCCAAGGTTGCTGACGGTGCCTCGCTGGCCGAACTGTCCGCGGGGACGTCGGATACGCCGCCGCTGGCAG
>NZ_JBNHFW010000017.1:0-78874 GCF_059090685.1 Arthrobacter sp. Y3225209 | reverse complement strand
CGGACCGGCCGGCCCCGGCGGGTCCATCCCACGCCGGGCAGCCCCCGGACAGGCGGCAGGCTATTTCCGCGGCATCCTGGTTGGACGCGGCGGCGGCACGCCGGACTGGCCCCTCCTGGACCGGGCAAACAATGTCTTTATCGATCTTGCCGCGGTCTCGGAAGGGGAAGCCCGGGCGGCCCTGCTGTCTCTGCTCGCCTGGATTGAATGGGCCCGCGGGCGGGGATCACGGGCCCACGTCTATTTGGAGCAGAGCATCGCCGCCCAACCGGGGTACCGGCTGGCGCTGCTGCTGGGTGAGCTGCTTGGGACGGGGGTGCTGCCCGACTGGGCGCGGTCACGCTCGGAGTCCTGGCCCGGTCCGGGCCCCGATCCGGGGCCTCGCGGGGCGGACTGAGCGCCCCGCCGGCGTGAGCGGCGTCCCACCCGCATCCGGTGTGGCGGGGGAGTGCTGTGGCGGAACGGAAAACGTGCGACAATGGGAACCGAGACCCGGTCGGGTTCGTGTATCAAGTGTCCTTTGAACTGCTAGTCCCTGTGGCAGCGGAACAAAACACCGGCAGCGTCTGTTCCATCAGGAACAGATCAAGCCAAGCACTTGGATTTCAAGCACGGACTTGACAGGGTCATAGTGGTGTTGCCCCCAATGGCGGTGCCACAACCCGCCGTATGAAAGGTTTTCTGTGTCGCCGAGAAAGACAACTGCAGTCGAAGAGACTGACACTGCAAATAAGCGCACTGCCGCAACTGAGGCCCCTGCCGCAGCGGCCACCAAGGAGGCCGCGTCCGGCGATAAGACTGCTGCCAAAA
Organism: Arthrobacter sp. Y3225209; assembly: GCF_059090685.1. Classification (NCBI taxonomy): domain Bacteria; kingdom Bacillati; phylum Actinomycetota; class Actinomycetes; order Micrococcales; family Micrococcaceae; genus Arthrobacter; species Arthrobacter sp. Y3225209. The sequence continues at coordinate 78,064 of NZ_JBNHFW010000017.1, read as the reverse complement.
CGGCCCGCAAGCCCTCCACCCGGAAGGCGCCGACCAAGGCTGCTACCACGAGGAAGACTTCGGCGAAGGCTGCCAAGGAAGCTGCGGAAGAGCCGCACGACGACTCCGTCGAGGTTGAGCCGGACGCAGAAGCAGTTGAAGCGGCTGACCCCGCCGCGGACGCAGCACCTACGGGCTCGGGATTTGTGTACTCCGATGCCGACGATGATGACGCGCCTGCCCAGCAGGTGGTGTCGGCCGGTGCCACCGCCGACCCCGTCAAGGATTACCTCAAGCAGATCGGCAAGGTTGCCCTGCTGAACGCGGAGCAGGAAGTCGATCTTGCCCTGCGGATCGAAGCCGGTCTGTACGCCGAGGAGAAGCTGGCCGCTGATCCGGACATGGACCCGAAGCTGAAGCGCGAGCTGCAGTGGGTGTCCCATGACGGAAAGCGCGCCAAGAACCACCTGCTGGAGGCAAACCTTCGCCTGGTGGTCTCCCTGGCCAAGCGTTACACCGGCCGCGGCATGCTGTTCCTGGACCTGATCCAGGAAGGCAACCTGGGCCTGATCCGTGCAGTCGAGAAGTTCGACTACACCAAGGGCTTCAAGTTCTCCACCTATGCAACCTGGTGGATCCGCCAGGCGATTACCCGTGCCATGGCGGACCAGGCCCGCACCATCCGTATCCCGGTGCACATGGTGGAAGTCATCAACAAGCTGGCACGCGTGCAGCGTCAGATGCTTCAGGATCTGGGCCGCGAGCCCGCTCCGGAAGAACTGGCCCTCGAACTGGACATGACCCCTGAAAAGGTCGTTGAGGTCCAGAAGTACGGCCGCGAGCCGATTTCCCTGCACACCCCGCTGGGCGAAGACGGCGACTCCGAGTTCGGTGACCTGATTGAGGACTCCGAAGCCGTGGTTCCTGCCGACGCCGTCAGCTTCACGCTCCTGCAGGAGCAGCTGCATTCGGTGCTGGACACGCTGTCCGAGCGCGAGGCAGGTGTGGTGGCCATGCGGTTCGGCCTCACCGACGGCCAGCCGAAGACCCTTGACGAGATCGGCAAGGTTTACGGGGTTACCCGTGAGCGCATCCGCCAGATCGAATCCAAGACCATGTCCAAGCTGCGCCACCCGTCGCGGTCCCAAGTTCTCCGGGACTACCTGGACTAATAAGACACAGCACCTCCATCGGCACCCCGTACCGCGCCAGCGGTACGGGGTGCTTTTTTCTGCGGGTTCCGGCACAGGCCCGGGTTCTCCCGGCCCGTTTCGAAGCGGACGTCATAAGAAGCGGACGGATACAAAAAGAAGTCCCCTTCCGGACGGAAGGGGACTTCTTCAAGCTTGGTGCATAAACGCCGCGCCTGCGCGGCCGTTACGCCGATGGAACCGTGGGTTCTGCCGGCGTGAAACTACGTGACCGGTGCCTTCTCGTTCAGGCGGGACGTTTCGTCCTGCCATTCCGAAGTGAGCGGGCGAAGGTTGGCCTCCACTGCCCGGGCATGGTGTCCGCAGAAAAGCAGTTCCCCGCCGGAGGATTCCAGTACGGCACGTACGTATGCCTGTGCGCCGCAACGGTCGCAGCGGTCCAGGCTGTTCAGCTCACGTGTTGCTACTGCTGCTGTCATGAGTTGCCTCCTCAAGGGTGTTGATACTTCATATAACCACCTTTGCCCGGCCGGTAATTGCAGGCGGGCCCGCCTTTCGCTCTACGCGTACCGATCCGCGGGGTCCGTGTGGCCAGACTCACGGCCGCCGAGTCGCTGGGCGGAAGTGTCACCGGGGGGGATTAACCTTGTAGGAGTCCTGGATTGTTCCCGGACATGCGCACCTGCAAGTACCACCTGCACATACCGCACTGCACATCCCACCGGCCCAGCGGCCGACACCAAGGAGTTTCAACACACGTGGCGCCCCCAAGCTCGAACTACACCGCCCGGCACCTGTCCGTCCTGGAAGGACTGGAAGCCGTCCGCAAACGTCCGGGCATGTACATCGGCTCCACCGATTCCCGGGGGCTGATGCATTGCCTTTGGGAAATCATCGACAACTCCGTGGACGAGGCGCTGGCAGGGTACGGCCAGAGCATCAAGATCATCCTGCACCCTGACGGTTCCGTGGAGATCCACGACGACGGCCGCGGCATCCCCGTGGACATTGAACCGAAAACCGGGCTTTCCGGCGTCGAAGTGGTGTTCACCAAGCTGCATGCCGGCGGCAAGTTCGGCGGCGGGTCCTACGCCGCCTCAGGCGGTCTGCACGGTGTGGGTGCCAGCGTGGTCAATGCGTTGTCCTCCCGGCTTGACGTCCAGGTGGACCGGGCAGGGAAGACCTACCAAATGACCTTCCGGCGCGGGGAGCCCGGCCACTTCGCAGACACGGGAAAGAAACCGGGTCCGGACGCCAAGTTCTCCCCGTTCCTGGACAGTTCACGGCTGGAAGTGGTCGGCAAAGCCAAACGGGGCGTGACCGGCACGCGCATCCGCTACTGGGCCGACCGGCAGATCTTCACCCCGGATGCCAAATTCTCCTATACCGAGCTGCAGGCCCGGGCACGCCAGACGGCATTCCTTATCCCCGGTCTGCGCATCACCCTGCGGGACGAGCGCCGGTTGCCCGGCACACCCGGAGAAAACGGTCCCGTGGAGGAGGTTTTCCACCACGACGGCGGCATTACCGAGTTCGTGGAATACCTCGCCGCTGACGCCCCTGTCACCGACATCTGGCGCCTGCACGGCTCGGGTAAGTTCAAGGAATCCGTGCCGGTCCTGGACGAAACGGGCAACAGCCGGATCACCGAGATTGAGCGCGAATGCGAGGTGGACATCGCGCTTCGCTGGGGGATCGGCTATGAGACCAGCATCCGTTCCTTCGTCAACATCATTGCCACGCCCAAGGGCGGCACACACCAGACCGGTTTCGAGCAGGGACTGCTCAAAACCTTCCGAAAAGTCATCGAAGCCAACGCCCGCAAGCTGAAGGCCGGCAATGACAAGATCGAAAAGGACGACGTGTTCGCAGGCCTGACCGCCGTGCTTACCGTGCGTCTGGCCGAGCCGCAGTTCGAGGGCCAGACGAAGGAAATCCTGGGCACCTCGGCCGTACGTGCCATTGTGAGCAAGGTGGTGGAGAAGGAGATCACCGCCCGGCTCAATTCCACCGCACGGGCGGATAAGGCACAGTCCTCCCAGCTGCTGGAAAAGGTGGTGGCGGAGATGAAGTCCCGGATCTCCGCCCGGGTCCACAAGGAAACCCAGCGGCGGAAGAACGCCCTGGAAACCTCCACCATGCCCGCCAAGCTTGCGGACTGCCGGATCGATGACCAGGAACGCTCGGAGCTCTTCATCGTGGAGGGCGACAGTGCCCTCGGAACGGCCAAGCTGGCCCGGTCCTCGGATTACCAGGCGCTGCTGCCGATCCGGGGCAAAATCCTGAACGTGCAGAAAGCCTCCGTGGCGGACATGCTCAACAACGCGGAGTGCGCCGCCCTGATCCAGGTGGTGGGTGCGGGCTCGGGCCGCAGCTTCCAGCTCGACGCCGCGCGCTACGGGAAGGTCATCTTTATGACCGACGCCGACGTGGACGGGGCGCACATCCGCACCCTGCTGCTTACGCTCTTCTTCCGCTACATGCGGCCCCTGGTGGACGCAGGCAGGGTATATGCCGCCGTGCCGCCCCTGCACCGCGTGGAGGTCATCAACCCCGGCAGCAAGAGCAATGAGATGGTCTACACCTACAGCGAAAAAGAACTGCACGAGGTGCTCACCCGCCTGGAAAAGGAAGGGAAGCGCTACAAGGAGCCCATCCAGCGCTACAAGGGCCTGGGTGAAATGGACGCGGGGCAGCTGGCTGAAACCACCATGGATCCGCGGCACCGTACCCTGCGAAGGGTGCGGATCGCCGAGGCGGCCGCGGCCGAGCAGGCATTCGAACTGCTGATGGGCAGTGATGTGGCACCGCGCAAGGATTTCATCATCGCCGGTGCCTCCATGCTGGACCGCGACAGGATTGACGCGTAGCCGGTGCATTGATTGCCGCTTCCGGGCCCGGGTTGGCCGCAGGTACTGCCTAAACGCCAGCCCGGGCCTCACACTGGTAAGGCAGGAACGGGGGCCCGCTGGGCGGGCCGGAATCCTTCGGAGTCCTGCAGACTAGGAAGCGTCAAATATGTGCACAGGCATCAGGTTTACCGACGGCAGCGGCCACCTCTATTTCGCACGCAACCTTGATTGGACCAGCGACTTCGGGGAGCAGGTGGTGCTGACGCCCACCGGGTATGCCACGAAGTCGCCGTTTGGGGCTGTACCGCAAATCCGGCACGCCGTCATGGGGATGGGCATCGTGCAGGAGGACACACCGCTCTACTTCGACTGCGGCAATGACGCAGGCCTCGCCGTCGGCGGCCTTAATTTCCCGGGGTATGCGCAGTACGCGCCGGGGCCGGTTGAGGGTGCGACGAATGTTGCGGCGTTTGAGTTCCCGCTCTGGGTTGCCTCGCAGTTCACCACCGTAGACGAGGTTGAAGCCGCGCTGCAGAACGTCGCGATTGTCGACAGGCCGATCAATGACAAGTATCCGAGTTCTCTGCTGCACTGGCTGATTGCCGATAAGGACCGCGCCATTGTTGTCGAATACACGAGCGAGGGCATGCAGGTCTTCCATGACGACGTCGACGTCCTGGCAAACCAGCCCGGTTTCAACTGGCACCACGAGAACCTCCGCAATTACCTCAACGCGTCTCCCGACTTCCCGGAAGAGGTGGTGCTCAATCAGGCGCATCTGGCGCCGTTTGGGTCCGGCTCGCTCATGCGGGGTATCCCGGGTGACTACTACTCGCCGTCCCGGTTTGTGCGTGCCGCCTACGTCAACGCACATTACCCGCAGAAGACCACCGAGGAGGAGAACGTCAGCCGCGCGTTCCACACCCTGCAGCAGGTCGCGATGGTGGAAGGAAGCGCGGCCATGGGTTCCGGGGAATTCGAGAAGACCACGTACACCGGTCTCTTCTCATCCCGGACCATGACCTACTACTGGAACACCTACGACGATCCGGCGATCCAGAGCGTGGCCATGGCCGACCACAAGGCCCAGGGAACGGACCTGGTGATCGTCTAACCGTTCGGCCGGATCCCGGTGGGGTTAGTCCAGCAGGCCCGGAGCGACCAGCAGGGTGGTCGGCACGGCGAGCAGGAGGATGGCGAGCACGAGGATGCCCACGCGGAGGTAGTAAGGAAGCGGAGGCCGCGGGGTCAACAGCCGGCTGAGCCGTCCGGCGGTACTCAGTGGCTCAAGGTTGTCCGGGCCGCCGAGCGGCATGGGAGACTCCGCGGGAACCCGGTGCTCCGGGTTTCCCGAGGAGGCGTCCGAAGGCTGTGTCCCGGATCCGACAATAGCCACGGCACGAACCAGGACCTCCCGGTCCACCTGCTGCAGCGCCTGGTCATCCGCGAGCATCTCGATGAGTTCGTTGACCGAGCGCTGGGCCAGCAGGGAAGTCGGCAGCCAGGGCAGCGCGGCACGCCAGGCCGCAAAGGCCCACAACAGCAGATGGTGGTGCTGGACCAGGTGTGCCCGCTCGTGTGTCAATACGGCGGAGAGCTCCTGCGGGGAGAGCATGTTCAGCAGTCCGTCAGACAGGACGGTTACGGAGCGTGCGCCGCCGGGAAGGCAGTACGCCACCGGCGTCGGATGCTGGATAACAAGGGTGGCGGGCGTGTCCGCGGAAGGAGAGCTGAGCAGGTTCAGCATGTCGCGGTGACGCCGGCGGCCGCGCAGGATGCGGTAGTAGGTAAGCCATAGGGTGAACACCAGGTGCACGCTGAGCAGGGCGGCAGCGCTGAGGGCAAAAACATGGACCAGTCCCAGCGTGCTTGCCGGAGCGCGGTCCACCAGGATGTGCCACAGGCCCTGCAGGCCGTCGATCAGGTTGTCACCGAGGGGCTCCAGCCCCCAGGTCAGCATGGCGCCGATCATGGACAGTCCGCCAGCGAGGGCTATTGCCTGCCATAGGACCATGGCAGTGAACGGCGAGCGGGCAGGCCACTTGGCCCGCGAGAGCAGAACCGGCACGGGCCAGGCCAGCAGCAATGCCAGCGCGGCCAGCGCGTACGAGGTCCAGAACACCCGGTGCTCAGGCGCCCAGCAGCCTGCGCAGCATCTCTGCCTCGGTCTCGGAGACGGAGCCGACAAACCGTGCCAGCACGGCCTCGCGGTCATTCGCGGTTCCCAGTGCCTCATGCATCAGTTCCGCCGTATGTTCGGCACGTGTTGTCACTGCCCGGTAGCGGTGCGGGCGGGTGTCCCGTTCACGCTCAACGAGCCCTTTCTTCTCCAGCCGCGAAAGCACGGTCAGCACTGTGGTGACTGCCAGGCCCTTGCTGTCCGTTTCTTCGCGCCGGGCAAGCAGCTCGCGAAGTTCATTGGCGGATGCTGCCTCGGCTGATTCCCAAAGCAGGTCCATCATTGCCCGTTCCAGTTCACCGAGCGTAGCCATGTCTGTCCTTCTTTTTTTCGAGACCCCTGTGGACCCCGGCATTCCGGGTCCAGACTTACTAATGTACCGTGTTTGCGCCGTTGGTTCTACATCACGTAGAAATCTTGTCAGAGTTGTTCTACGCTTTGTAGAAGTCAGTCTTCTACGTCCTGTAGAAGTCATAGCTCTATTGAAGGACGAGATAGCGTGGAAGCACTGGATATTGCCCGGTGGCAGTTCGGCATCACCACCGTTTACCACTTCCTCATGGTGCCGCTCACTATTGGCCTGGGCCTGGTCGTGGCAGCGCTGCAGACCGCCTGGGTGCGTACGGGTAAAGAGGAATACCTCAGGATGACGAAGTTCTGGGGCAAGCTCTTCCTCATCAACTTCATCCTCGGCCTGGCTACCGGGCTCGTGCAGGAATTCCAGTTCGGTATGGCCTGGAGCGAGTACAGCCGGTTCGTCGGTGACGTGTTCGGTGCCCCCCTGGCACTGGAATCCCTGCTGGCCTTCTTCACTGAGTCGGTGTTCCTGGGGCTGTGGATCTTCGGCTGGAAACGGCTGCCGAAGAAGGTTCACCTGGCCACCATCTGGATCACCACCCTGGCCTCGATGCTCTCGGCCTACTTCATCCTGGCCGCGAACTCCTGGATGCAGCACCCCGTGGGCGTGGAGATGGTGGACGGCCGTCCGGTCATGAATGACATCTGGGCTGTCCTGACGAACAACACCCTGCTGGTTGCCTTCCCCCACACCATCTTCGGCGCGTTCGCCGTCGCGGGCGGGTTCCTGCTCGGCATCGCCTGGTACCACCTCTGGAAGCGGCGCCGCGACGGCATCGACACCGTGGATGACCGCGGCTACGTGGTGGTGGGGGAGCGCCCCGAAACCGGCCGTGACAAGACCGACCACGCTGTCTGGCTGCGTTCCCTGCGCATTGGTGCCGCCGTCGCCGTAGTGGCCTTCGCCGGCGTCGCCGTCAGCGGTGACCTGCAGGGCAAGCTGATGTTTGAACAGCAGCCGATGAAGATGGCTGCCGCTGAAGCCGCCTGCCATGACGGCACCGGATTCTCCGTCCTATCCATCGGCGACCCCGGCGCCGTGAACTGCGAAGACGTGGACACGCTGATCGAAATCCCGGGCATGCTTTCCTTCCTTGCCAACGGAGATTTCGACACCGAAATCCGCGGCGTGAACACCCTTCTGGAGGAGTACGCGGACGCCTACGGCACCCATCTGCCGGACGATGAAATGTACGGCACCAACGCCGGCGCCGAAATCGACTACACCCCGAACTTTGCTGTGACCTACTGGGGCTTCCGCATCATGATCGGGTTCGGCGGAATCGCAGCTGTCGCCGCCGCCTTCGCGCTCTGGGTGGTCCGCAAGGGCACCGTGCCCGAATCCAAGTGGCTCATGCGGCTGGCCGTCTTCGGCATCCTGGCACCTTTCGGCGCCAACTCCGCCGGCTGGATCTTCACCGAAATGGGCCGCCAGCCGTTTGTGGTGGCACCGAACCCCACCGGAGTGGACGGCGTCTTTATGTTCACCGCAGCTGCGGTCTCACCGGGCGTAAACATCGGCGAGCTGCTCTTCTCCGTCAGCGCCTTCACCCTGGTGTACCTGGCACTGCTGATCGTGGAGGTGCGCCTGCTCTTCAAGTTCGTGCGCGGCGGCGTTCCCGCAGCCATGCCGGGCCTGCTGCACGGTGACGACGACGAGGGCAGCAGCGGCGGCCTGGACTCGGCCGGCGGCGATCCCGACGGCGGCCCCGGAAAGAAGAAGGACGATGTCCTCGACTTCGCCTATTGACACCCGCCTCACCCGGACCTTCCCGGCAGCGGCCTGCGGGCCGCTGCCGGATAACACCCCGACCCTGCCGGCTGCCGGCATTTCTGGAGCTCTGAAGTAATGTCGCTACCGTTGTTCTGGTTCATAGTGATCGCCTTTCTGTGGATCGGATACCTCTTCCTCGAGGGATTCGACCTGGGCGTGGGCATGCTCATGAAATTGATGGCCCGCAATGAGAAAGAGCGCCGGGTCCTGCTCAACACCATCGGACCCGTGTGGGACGGCAACGAGGTATGGCTGATCACCGTTGGCGCCATGACCTTTGCCGCCTTCCCCATGTGGTACGCCTCCCTGTTTTCGGCGCTGTACATTCCGCTGGTCCTGGTCCTGATGGGACTGATCTTCCGCGCCGTATCCATCGAGTACCGCGGCAAGCATGACAGCGACTCCTGGCGGAACCGCTGGGACTGGGGCCTGGCACTGGGCTCCCTCGTTGCCGCCTTTGGTGTTGGCGCGGCCCTGGGCCTGACCACCACCGGCCTGCCGCTGAATGAAAACGGAGACCGCGTGGGCGGTGCCTTCGCCTGGCTGACGCCGTATGCCGTCCTCGGCGGTGTCGCCGTGGTGGCGTTCTGCCTCGTACATGCGTGCGCCTTCCTGATGCTCAAGACCGACGGCGAGATCCGCGACCGCGCCCGCAGGGCAGTGCTTCGCTGGCTGCCCCTGGGCATCCTCCCGCTGGCCGCCTGGGCCATCATTGTCCAGTTCATGAATGCCAAGGTGGCAACCCTGCCGCTGCTCGTCGTTGCCGTGGTGGGTGCGCTTCTGGCCTGGATCTTTGCCCGCCGGGGCAAGGACGGGGCAACCTTCGTCAGCCTGGCCCTCTTCCTGGTGGCCGGCGCGGTTACCATCTTCGCGTCCATGTACCCGGTGGTGCTGCCCTCCACCCTGGACGCCGCATGGAACCTGACGGTGGAGAACGCCTCGGCATCCCCGTACGCCCTGAAGGTCATGAGCTGGGTGGCCCTGTTCGGCCTGCCGGTTGTAGTGCTCTACCAGGGCTGGACCTACTGGGTCTTCCGGAAGCGCGTCACCGCCGAGTCCATCCCCGCCCCCCACTCGTTTAACGCCCAGTGAAGCCGGTTCTACCGGTCAGCGCCACCAGCAAACGGGCGCTGTACCTCCTCGGACTGCTCGCCGCGCTCAAAGCGGCGGGGCTGGTACTGCTGGCAGACGCCGTCGCCGGAGGAATTGCCGGCCTGGCCGCAGAGGGACCAGATTGGAACCGCATGCTCGTCCTGGGCGCCGCCGGTGCCGTCCTGCGCTCCCTCGCAGTCTGGGGCCAGGACACCGTGGCCCAGCGCGCGGCAGCCGGAGTCAAGGACGAACTGCGCGGACAGCTGTCCGCCCGGGTCCTGGCCGACGGCGGTTCCGTACCGGGAATGGGCAGCGGGGCACTGAGCGTGCTGCTCACCCGGGGGCTCGACGGGCTGGACAACTACTACTCCAAGTACCTGCCCGCCCTGGTGACCTGCGCCGTCGTGCCCCTGCTGGTGGGTACCCGCATCCTGTCCGCGGACTGGGTCAGCGCCCTCATCATTGTGCTCACCGTCCCCCTCATCCCGGTGTTCATGATCCTCATCGGCCTGCACACGGAGGATAAGACTGCCACCGCGGTGGACGCCCTGAACCGGCTCTCCGACAACATGCTGGAACTGGCCAAGGGCCTGCCCGTGCTGGTGGGCCTGGGCCGGGCCAAGGCCCAGACCCGCGCCCTGCGCGACGTCGCCGACCGTTACCGCACCACCACGCTGGCAACCCTGCGGGTGGCCTTTATGTCCTCCCTGGCACTGGAACTCATTGCCACCATTTCGGTGGCGCTCGTGGCCGTGTTCATCGGCGTCCGGCTTGTGCACGGAGGCATGCCGCTGGAAGTGGGCCTGCTGGCCCTGATCCTGGCTCCCGAGTGCTACCAGCCGCTGCGCGATCTGGGTACCGCGCACCATTCCAGCGAAGACGGGCTGGAAGCGCTGAACCGTACCAACGCCGTGCTGAAGGCACCGGCTGCCCGGCCGCTGATCGGCGGAGGGGAGACGGTCCCGGGCATGTTCGAAGTCCGCGACCTGTCCATCAGCTATGCCGGCCGGCCGCACCCGGCCGTGGACTCTCTCAGCTTTACCGTGCCGGCAGGCAGCATTGCAGCGCTTACCGGTCCGAGCGGATCCGGTAAAACCTCGGTGCTGGAAGTACTGGCGGGCTTGCGCCGGGACGGTGGGGACACCCGCATTACCGGCACGGTGCACGGCGTGGACCGGCCATCGCTGGCCTGGATCCCGCAGCATCCGGTACTGGTGGAAGACACCGTCGCCGAGGAGATAGCGCTGTATGCCGGTGTGCCGGGGACCGCGTCGGATCCCGACTGGACAGGCCGGGCCGCAGCGCTCTCCGCCCTGGAACTGATTGGCGCCGCACATCTGGTCGATGCCGCCACTGCGGATCTAAGTCCGGGCGAACAGCGGCGCGTGGCGGTGGCCCGCGCCCTCGCCAGGATCCACGGCTGCCCCGGTGTGCACGTGCTGCTCGCGGACGAGCCGACGGCGCACCTGGATGCCGGCAGTGCAGCCGCTGTCCGTACCGCCCTGGCGGGGCTGCGCGGACAGGCGACAGTGCTGCTGGTGGCTCACGACGCCGAAACCGCCGCCATTGCGCAGACGGTCATCCCGGTCTCTCCGGCTGCCGGCGGTCCGGCCGTCCGGCGGCCTGCCCCCGGATACGCAGACCCCGCACTGTCTGCTGTCCCCTCAGGCCAGGCCGCGCCCCAGGCTCCGGCCCCCGTAGGCCGGCTGCGCTCCGCAGCAGACTCCGCAGCAGACTCCGCTGCCGAGGGCGCCACTGTTCACCAGCCGCTGTGGAAGAACCTGCTGGTGTTGCGTCCTTGGAGCCGGCAGTTCCTGCTGGCCCTGGTGCTGGGTACCGGGGCAACCCTATTCGCCGTGACCCTCACTGCCCTGTCCGGGTGGCTGATTGTCCGGGCCAGCGAGCAGCCGCCCATCCTGTACCTGTTGACCGCCATTGTGGGTGTCCGCTTCTTTGGGATCGGCCGGGCTCTGCTCCGTTATCTCGAGCGGCTGAGCCTGCATGACGCGGTTTTCCGGGCCACCAATGAATTGCGCGTCCGGCTCTGGAACGGGCTGCTTCAGCGCCCGGAGGGCTGGCGCCGTGTTGCCCGCGGGTCAGGTGCCCTCGAACGGCTGGTGGGTGATGTTGATGAGCTGCGCGATATTGCGCCGCGGGTGGTTTTTGCCCCGCTGACCGGTTTCCTGACCGCCCTTGCTGCATGCCTGGCAACCTGGCTGCTGGTTCCCGAGGGGCTGGCTGTTCAGGCGGCCCTGTGCCTGGTGGGCCTGGTAGTGGCACCGCTGCTCGCGCTGCTGGCTGACCGGGCGGCGCGGGCCGCTACGGTGAACCTGCAGGCCCGGTCCATGTCCGCGATGGCCCGGCTGCTTGCGGCGGCACGGGATCTGGAAGCCAACTCCAGCACCGCCCCGGTCCTTGCCCGGCAGCAACGGCTGGAAGCCGCGGCCGCCCAGGCGGTCCGCCGGAGCGCCTGGGCGCAGGGCCTGGCCAACGCACTGACCGCCCTGGCCTGCTCCCTCAGCGCGCTGTACATGATTGGCGCCGCCCGGGAGCACCCCGCGACCGTTGCCGCCGTCGTCGTGCTGATGCAGCTGGCGCTGATCGAGCCGTTTATTGCCGTCAACGGTTCCATCCAGCAGTTCGCCGCCTGGCGAACGCTGGGCGACAAGGTCCTGCCGGATCTGGGCACCGACGAGGTCGACGACGGCGTCCCGGCGGATGTGTTGGCCGCGGAGCCCGGCACGGTGACGAGGCTCCAGCTGAAGGACATCCGCTACCGGTACCCGGATGCAGCCGCAGACGTCCTGTCCGGTGTCAGCCTCTCAGTGTCCGCCGGGGAGTGGGTGGCGGTGACCGGGCCCTCCGGCAGCGGCAAATCCACCCTGTTGGGTGTGCTGCTGGGGTTCCTGACACCGCGAAGCGGGTCCTACCTGATCAATGGGACGCCGGCGCAGTCGCTGCCGCCCGCAGCCCGGCGAATGGCCTGGTGTCCGCAGGAGGCTCATCTGTTCGACTCGACCCTGCGCGGGAATCTGCTCCTTGCCCGGGACCGGACGCTGGCTCCGTCGCAGGCGGAGATGATCGGGGCTCTGCAGGCGGTGGGTCTGGGGCCGCTGTTCGAGACCCTGCCGGACGGGCTGGATACCCCCATCGGTGCCGGCGGGCATTTCCTCTCCGGAGGCCAGCGCCAGCGGCTCGCCGTGGCACGGGCGCTGCTTGCCTCCGCCGACGTCGTGCTGCTGGACGAGCCCACCGCTCACCTTGACGCCGAGGCCGGGGAACAGCTGATGGCTGATCTGAAGTCCGGGCTGCGGGGCAAGGCGGTGGTGGTGGTCACGCACAACCGCGCGGACGCTGCCTGGTGCGAACGGGAGGTCACGCTGGATGCGGAGCCGGTGCATCTGTCCTAGGGTGGATGGATGCAGACTCCCACCCCGCCCGTGTTCCCCGGCCCGGAGACAGGTCTCCGCTGGCGCTCCATCGACGTCGAGGATGTGGACGCCTGGTATGCGTTGATCCGCAGAATGGCCGACGCTGACAAGCCCGGCTGGGTGGAGGACCGCAGGGACCTGGAGCAGGCCTTGGAGACCACGTCCGGGGATCCGGCCCGGGATACGCTCATCGGCCTGGACAGGGACGGGACGGCGCGCGCCTACGGTCGGATCGCGCTCAACCCCGGCTCCGAGATCGGGTCCGGTTTCGGGGGAGTGGATCCGCAGTGGCGTCGCCGGGGCATCGGCGCGGCCATTGTCCGCTGGCAGGAATCCCGGCTGCGGGAGCGCCTGCTGACCGAGCACCGGAAGCACGGTGTGCTGCGGACCTATGCCGAGGAAGCCAACGCATCACAGGTGGCGCTCCTGGAGTCCTCCGGTGCACAGGTGGTCCGGTACTTCACCGAGATGAGCCGTCCGCTGGACGCCGGGCTTCCCGACGCCGAGCTGCCCGAAGGCATGGAGTTCGCTACTTTCAGCGAGGAAAACTCCGATGCCATCCGGCGCGCCCACAACGAGGCGTTCCGGGATCATTGGGGCAGCGAACCGCGCAACAAGGAGCGTTGGGGATTCACCGTCAGCCACCCCGAGTTCCGTCCGCAGTGGAGCTTCGCGGTGCTGGACGCCGGATCCGGCGAAGTGGCGGCGTACCAGCTGGCCAGTTTTGACCCCGAAAGCAAGGAAATCCACGGGTACACCGAGGGGTACACCATGCTCCTGGGCGTGCGGCGGGACTGGCGCGGACGGAAACTGGCGCCGGCGATGCTGCGCGAGGCCATGCGGCGCTTCCGGGAGGACGGAATGGAGCACGCCGGGTTGGGTGTGGATACCGAGAATCCCTCCGGGGCGCTGGGGCTATACGAAAGCCTGGGATATCAGCCGACGCACCGCGAAGTGGTGTTCGACAAAACCGTCCTCTAGCGGGCGTCAGGCTTCGGGTGCGCTTCCGGCAGCCTCATCCGGTGCCAGAATCCAAATGGCCTCCGCCGCGGGCAGGCCCAGATCCAGTGTCCGGCCAGCGGCTTCCACAGTAAGCGTTCCCGCATAGGGCTGGCGGCTCAGCACCGAGAGTTCGGTGTCCAGATGCAGTCCGAGTCCGGCGATGTACCGGAGCAGTTCCGGTTCGTTATCCGACACGCGGGCCACGGTGCCGTGGGTTCCCGGCTCGCAGCGGCTCAGACGCAGTGCATCAAGGACCGGGAACCTGCCGTCCCGGGCAGGGATGGGATCCCCGTGCGGATCCCGAACAGGGTTGCCCAGGCGGTCGGCCAGGGCATCCACCATCTTGTCCGAGACCGCATGCTCAAGGTGCTCGGCTTCGTCGTGCACCTCATCCCAGCCGTAGCCGAGATAATCCACCAGAAACGTTTCGATGAGGCGGTGCCGGCGCACCATGGCGACGGCCGCCTTTTCGCCGGCGTCCGTGAGGGCAATGGAGCCGTAGCGGGCATGCGTCAGCAGCCCCTTTTTGGTCAGTTTCTTGACCGCCTCGGAGACCGACGACGGCGAAAACCCCATGTGCAGGGACAGCGCGGACACCGTCAGCGGCTCATCCGTCCATTCCTGCGCGGTCCAGATGACCTTCAGGTAGTCCTGGGTTGCTGTTGAAAGTTCGCCGTGTGCCACGCCCACCACCTTACGGGACCGCCCCGACAAGTGGTTCGGGGATACCCCCTGGGGGTACTTGAACTTATACCCCTTGGGGGTATATGTTAGGGAACAGGCCAGCGAAAAGGAGATCATTATGGGCGACACCTCAAGCATCCTCGCCGAAGCTGCCGTGACCGGGCCCGCCGCCGCAGGATCCGTGGAAGCAGGATCCGTGGGCAGCGCCCACGGCTACACCTCGGACAAAGATGCCTACCTGCGCCGGCTGCGCCGGATCGAAGGCCAGGTCCGCGGCATCGCCCGCATGGTTGAGGAGGATAAGTACTGCATCGACATCCTCACCCAGGTGGCTGCCATCAATAAGGCCCTGCATGCGGTCAGCCTCGGGCTGGTCCAGGACCACATGTCACACTGCGTTGTCGGCGCCGCACGGGAATCCGAGCGGACCGGCAACCCGGAAATCGTCCAGGCAAAGGTCCAGGAAGCAGCCGACGCCATCGGCCGGCTCCTGCGCTGACGCCGGCGCCCAAGAGTCCACCAGCGATCGAATCCACGGAAAGAAGCAAAAACATGGAAACCACCACACTGAACATTTCCGGCATGACCTGCGGCCACTGCGTGGCGTCCGTCACCGAGGAACTGAAAGCCATCAGCGGCGTCGATGACGTGCAGGTTGACCTGAATGCCGGCGGCGTCTCCACAGCCACCGTCACCTCGGAGCGTGCCATTGCACCGGCCGAGTTCGGCGAAGCAGTTGCCGAAGCGGGCTACACCGTGGTTGACGCGGGAGTCTGGGCGCCCGTCGCCGGATAAGGACGCGGGCGGCCTGCGCACCTGCCGTTGCAGGAGCGCTTATTTTCCAGGAAGGGACGGATCATGGACACTCAGCATTTGCTGAACTCCAACACCAGGGCAGTGGAACTGGATATCCAGGGCATGACGTGCGCGTCCTGCGTGGCACGGGTGGAACGCAAGCTGGGGAAGATCGAGGGTGTTGAAGCGTCGGTCAACCTGCCGCTGGAGAGCGCGCGGGTGACGGTCCCGGAAACCGTAACCGACCAGCAGATCCTCGACGCGGTCAACGCAGCCGGGTATACCGCCCGGCTCAAGGCGCTCCCGGTGCGGCCCGGCGGTGCGTCGGCCGCCCATCAGCACGCGCACACCACAGCCGGGCAAGGCGGCAGCGAAGCAGCCCCGGATGTTCACGATGCCGCGGGCAATACCGCTGACAACAGCGGAGACCACGCGGACCACATGGCCCACGGCGGAACGGCCGCCTCGCTGCGCCCCCGGCTCATCCTGGCCGCCGTACTCAGTGTTCCCGTACTGCTGATTTCCATGGTGCCCGCGCTCGGGTTCCCGCACTGGGGCTGGGTGGCTGCTTTGCTGGCCCTGCCCGTGGTGACCTGGTCCGCCTGGCCCTTCCACCGGGCCGCAGCGATCAACGCCCGGCACCTTGCCTCCACAATGGACACACTCGTCTCCATTGGAGTGGCAGCGTCGTACCTGTTTTCGGTAGGGGAGCTGATCGCGAATCCCGGCCTGACCGCGGATCCCGGCATGGGCTCCGAACCGCACCTGTACTTTGAGGTGGCCGCCGTTGTGGTCACCTTCCTCCTGCTGGGACGCTACCTGGAGGCCAACGCCAAGACCAAGGCCTCGGATGCGCTGAAAGCCCTCTTGAACCTGGGTGCCAGGGACGCGGCCGTGCTGCGCAACGGTGAGGAAATCCGCGTACCGGCGGATCAGCTCGCCGTCGGTGACGTGATTGTGGTCCGCCCGGGGGAGAAGATTCCCACGGACGGCGTGGTGGTGGAAGGCCGTTCGGCCGTCGACGCCTCTCTGATCACCGGGGAATCGGTGCCCGTGGAAGTGGACGCGGACAGTCAGGTGACCGGGGCCACCATCAACACCTCGGGCCGGCTCCTGGTCCGGGCCACCCGCGTGGGCAGCGAGACGACGCTGGCGCAGATGGGCCGGCTTGTCAGCGAAGCCCAGTCCGGCAAGGCACCGATTGCCCGCCTCGCGGACCGGATCAGTGCGGTGTTTGTGCCGGTGGTCCTGGGCATTGCCGTCCTGACCTTTGTGCTGTGGCTGGTGTTCACCGGTGATCTGCAGGCAGCCTTTACAGCTGCCGTGGCCGTTCTGGTGATTGCCTGCCCGTGCGCCCTGGGCCTGGCCACACCCGTGGGGCTGCTGACCGGAACCGGGCGGGGTGCCCAGCTGGGCATCCTGATCAAGGGCCCGCAGGTCCTGGAAGATACCCGCACCGTGGACACCATCGTCCTGGATAAAACCGGCACCGTCACCACCGGTGCCCTGTCCGTGGCCCGGCTGAGCCTTTTGGACACCGCCCCGGAGGGGCTGACCGACGCCGGACTCCTGCGCCTGGCGGGCTCCGTGGAAGCCGCCGGCGAACACCCGATTGCCCGAGCCATCGCCGCAGCGGCATCCTCCGGTCCGGGGACGACGCCGGTCACCGACTTCGACTCAGCACCCGGAGGGGGAGTGCGGGGCAGCGTGGACGGCCGCCGGATTGTGGCGGGCCGGCCCGCCTGGCTGGATGAAAACGGCATTGACCTCGACGATGCCGCCTATGCGGCGCTGCGCGGGGAACAGGAGGCCGGGTCCACCGCGGTACTGGTCGCAGTGGACGGCAGGGCAGCCGGGATCATCAGCCTGCAGGACACCGTCAAGGACGGCTCGGCTGCCGCCATTGCCCGGTTCCGCAGCCTGGGCCTGCGTCCGGTGCTGCTCACCGGCGACAATGCCGTAGTGGCCGCCCATGTGGCGGAACAGGTGGGCATTCCCGCCGAAGATGTCCTGGCCGACGTCCGGCCGCAGGGCAAAGTGGACGCTGTGCGGCGCTTCCAGGAACAGGGCCGGACCGTGGCCATGGCCGGAGACGGCGTCAACGACGCCGCGGCCCTGGCCCAGGCCGACCTCGGGATCGCCATGGGCTCGGGTACCGACGTAGCCATGGAAGCGGCGGACCTGACCGTGATGGGCAGCGACCTGGGCCAGGTGGCGACGGCCATTGAGCTCTCCCGCCGCACGCTGCGGACCATCAGGACCAACCTGTTCTGGGCCTTCTTCTACAACGCGGTGGGCATCCCGGTAGCTGCCTTCGGGCTGCTGAACCCCATGATTGCCGGCGCGGCCATGGCGGCAAGTTCGGTACTGGTGGTTGCCAACTCGCTTCGGCTGCGCAGCTTCGGCAAATAAGACAGACGCAGTACAGCCGGGCACGCAGTACAGCCGGGCACAAAGAACGGCAGGCAGGCTCACTGAGCCTGCCTGCCGTTTCGCTTTCCGGGCTTAGCCTTCAGCCCCGCCCTGGCTGGGGCCCACCGCGTCCACGGCATTGGCCAGCGGAACACCGGAACCGTCCCGGCGCCCATGTTCGGTGGGAAGCGCACGGGCCACGCCGTTGGCGGCGGCCGCCTTGGCCGGTCCGTGCCCGGCCCACGCCACGGCGAGGCTGTCTTCGCCCTTCAGGAAGCGGTGCGCCCGGACCCCGGCGGTAGCCCTGCCCTTGGCGGGGTACTCCGCAAACGGGGTAACCTTCACCGATCCGCCGGGTGTTCCCGGCAGGGTTTCAGCTGCGGTGGAAACGGTAACCACGACGGCGTCTGGATCCTCGCCGGCCACAACGCCGAAGAACACCACGGCATCATCGGCGGCAAGCTTGATGCCGGCCACGCCGCCGGCCGTCCGGCCCTGCGGGCGGACCGCCGAAGCCGGGAAATGCAGCAGCTGGGCCGAACGGGTCACGAAGACCAGTTCGTCATTTTCGTTGGCGGCAACCGCCGCTCCCACCACTTCGTCCTTGGGCTTGAGCGTAATGGCCTCCCAGTCATCACGGTTGAGCGGATAATCGGGATTAACCCGCTTCACCACGCCGTTACGGGTTCCCAGTGCCACCACCTCGTTCAGCGGTACCAGGCCGATCAGGCTTTCGCCCTTGCCCAGGGTCATGAATTCCTTCACCGGCACGCCGCCGGCCAGGTTGGGCAGGCCGGCCGTGGACGGCAGCGCGGGCAGGTCCAGTACCTGGATCCGGACCATTCGGCCCGAGGAGGTCAGCGCACCGATCTCGCCGCGGGCGGTGGTCTTCACCACGGAGCGGAAGACATCGTGGCGCACACGCTGGCCGCCCTCCACCAGCGGCTCCTGGTCCGAGGTGCGGGCCACCTGGCCGGAGGTGGTCAGGATGGCCCAGCACGGGTCATCCGGAATCTCCAGAGGCAGCACCGCCTTGGCGCCCTTGCCCGTGGTGCCGGCAGCAGCGGCAACCGCAGCGCCCTTCAGCGGGGACGCGGCTTCGGATTCCAGCAGCACGGTACGCCGCGGGGTGGCGTACTTGGCGGCAACCTCGCCCAGCTCATCGGAAACCAGGGCGCGCAGGCGCTCTTCGGAGTTCAGGATGGCCTCGAGCTCCTCGATGGCCCTGCGCAGTTCCTCCTGCTCCTTCTCCAGCTCGATCCGGGAGTATTTAGTCAGCTGGCGCAGGCGGAGTTCCAGGATGTGGTTGGCCTGGACCTCGGTCAGGTCATAGATGGCCATCAGCCGTTCGCGTGCCTGCGCGGTTTCATCCGAGGACCTGATGATCTGGATAACCTCGTCAATATCCACGATCGCGATGAGCAGGCCCTCGACCAGGTGCAGGCGGTCCTTTTTGCGGCCCAGCCGGTAGGCGGTGCGCCGCCGGACCACGCCGATCCGGTGGGCAATGTAGACCTGCAGCAGTTCCACCAGGCCCAGGGTCCGGGGCTGGCCGTCCACCAGGGTCACATTGTTGATGCCGAAGGAATCCTCCATGGGTGTGAACTTGTACAGCTGGGCCAGCACGGCGTTGGGGTTGAACCCGTTCTTCAGCTCGATCACCAGGCGGAGTCCGTGGGCACGGTCCGTGAGGTCCACAATGTCGGAGATGCCCTGCAGCTTCTTGGACGTGACCGCATCCTTGATCTTTTCGATCACCTTCTCCGGGCCCACCATGTAGGGCAGCTCGGTGACCACCAGGCCGGTGCGCCGGGCGGTCAGCTGTTCAACTTCCACCTTGGCCCGTGTCTTGAACGACCCGCGGCCGGTGGCGTAGGCATCCCGGATGCCGTCCAGGCCGACAATCCGTCCGCCGGAAGGAAGGTCGGGCCCGGGGATAAAGCGCATGACCTCATCGAGCCCGGCGTCCGGGTTGGCAATGAGGTGCTGGGTGGCGGCAATGACCTCGCCCAGGTTGTGCGGGGCCATATTCGTGGCCATGCCCACGGCAATGCCCGTGGCGCCGTTGACGAGCAGGTTCGGGAACGCTGCCGGAAGGACTTCGGGCTGCTGGAGCTGGTTGTCATAGTTGGGCACGAAGTCCACTACGTCTTCGTCCAGGTGATCCGTCAGCGTCAGGGCCGGAGCCGCCAGCCGGGCCTCGGTGTACCGCGCGGCGGCCGGGCCGTCGTCGAGCGAGCCGAAGTTGCCGTGCCCGTCGATGAGGGGAAGCCGCAGCGCCCAGTCCTGCGCCATGCGCACCATGGCGTCATAAATGGCGGTGTCGCCGTGCGGGTGGAGCTTGCCCATGACCTCGCCCACCACGCGCGCGGACTTCACATGGCCACGGTCCGGGCGCAGGCCCATGTCCGACATCATGTACAGGATGCGCCGCTGGACGGGCTTGAGGCCGTCACGTGCATCGGGCAGCGCACGCGAATAGATCACCGAATAGGCGTACTCGAGGAAGGAACCTTCCATCTCGGTGGTGACATCAATATCAATGATGTTCTCGGCGATCTTTTCGCCGGGTACGGACTTGGAGACGGGTTGGCGCCGGGCCATGCTGTTGTCGAATCCTTGCAGTGGTAGGGGGTGGATGTTTTCCATGCGGCCGCAAAACCATGCGGTGCGGGATAAATGCGGTGGGGGAGAATGCCCACTACTCTGAGTCTATGGTGGAGCAGGGACATTACCCCGAATATTGGGAAGCGGACGTCGTGTTGCGTGACGGAGGAACCGGCCATCTGCGGCCGGTGTCCCCGGCTGATGCAGATGCCCTCCAGGCGTTCCACATGCGGCAGTCGCAAAGCTCCATCTACCTCCGGTTCTTCACTTACAAGGCTAAGCTCAGCAGCAAGGAGCTGGAGCGCTTCACCAATGTGGACTACCGCAACCGGGTGGCGTTTGTGATCACCATCGGCGACGAGATCATCGGCATTGGCCGCTATGACCGCCTGGATGATCCCACCGAGGCCGAGGTGGCGTTTAACATAGCGGACGAGCACCAGGGCCGCGGGCTCGGCTCCATCCTGCTCGAACACCTCGCCGCCGCGGCCCGGGAAAACGGCATCCGGCGGTTCTCGGCCGAGGTCCTGCCGGAGAACCGAAAGATGATCGGTGTGTTCGCCGACGCCGGGTATGAAGTCAGCAGGCACTTTGACGACGGCGTGATTGCCCTGGACTTCAACATTGACCCCACCGAGAAATCGCTGGCAGTGATGGAGGCCCGCGAACACCGGGCCGAGGCCCGCAGCGTTGCTGACCTGCTCTCACCGTCCTCCATTGCGGTCATCGGTGCCAGTCGGGAATGGGGCTCGGTGGGCCAGCAGCTACTGGAACACATTATTGAGGGTGGCTTCAAGGGATCCGTCTACGCCATCAATCCCGAGGCGTTCGAGCTCGCCGGGATGATTTCCTACAGCCGGATTGCCGAAGTCCCCGAGACCGTGCAGCTCGCCGTCATCGCAGTGCCGTACGAGCAGGTCCTGGAAGTGGCCGATGAATGCGCAGCGGCCGGCGTCAAGGCGTTGCTGGTGGTCACCGCCGGTTTCGGCCCGAAGGGGCCCGAGGGCCTGGCCCGGCAGCGCGCCCTGGTGCGCCGGGCGCGCGCCCACGGCATGCGCGTGGTGGGTCCGGCCTCCCTGGGACTGATCAACACCCGGCCGGAGGTTTCGCTGAATGCCTCCATGGCGCCGGCCCTGCCCCGGCGCGGCGGCCTGGGGCTTTTCAGCCAGTCGGCGGCCATCGGCGTCCTCCTCTACGCCACCGCGCAGCGCCGTGCGCTGGGGCTCTCCTCCACCATCTCCGCCGGCAACCGTGCCGACGTATCCGGCAACGACGCCATGCAGTACTGGGAGGACGACGCCGATACCCGCGTGGTGGCGATGTACCTGGAGTCGGTGGGCAACCCGCGTAAGTTCTCACGCCTGGCCCGGCGGCTGGCGCGCACCAAACCCGTCATTGTGGCCAAATCGGATGTTACCGGGCAGCAGCTGCCGCCGGGCCACGCCGTGCGGACCACGCAGGCACCTCCGGGGGCACTTGATGCGATGCTGCGCCAGTCCGGCGTTATCCGGGTCAGTACCAACGAGCAGCTGATCGATGTGGCCCAGATAGCGGTCAGCCAGCCGCTTCCGCGCGGACGCCGGATAGCAGTTTTCAGCAACTCCGTCGCGCTGGGCCGGGTGCTGGCCGACGCCTGCACCGGCATGGACCTGGACATTGCCCGGCTGGAAACGGAACTGGCGCTGGACACCGGCATGAGCGTTGCGCTGCCGCAGCTGCGCCGGACCGTCACCGAGGTGCTCTCCGCCGATGACGTCGACGCCGGCGTCGTCGCCGTCCTGCCTGCCCCCGGGCTGGGCACCGAGGCGATCGCCGCGGCGCTGGCCGAATGCGTACAGGCAACCGGCAAGCCGCTTGTTGCCGCGTTCACGGGGATCGTGGATCCCCGCGCACATGTGGAAGGACTTCTGGCCGCCGATACCGCCGGGCCGGGGGAGGGCCTTCCCTGCTTCAGCAGCCCCGGGGCAGCGGTCAGTGCCCTGGCCTCGGTGGTCCGCTACACCGAGTGGGCAGCCCGGGACCACGGTACTTTCGTGGAACCGGAGGGCGTGGACACCGACGGAGCAGCCGCGTATATCGACTCGCTGATGGACCAGGTGGAAGGGGACCGGCTGACCCGCCTGGATCAGGCCCAGACAGCCCGGCTGCTGGAGTTCTACGGCATTTCCGTACTGCCTGCCAAAAGTTTCACTACCGAGGATGAGGCCGTGCAGGCGGCGGAAGAACTCGGCTGGCCGGTGGTGGTCAAGACCCGCGAAGGACACCTGCGGCACCGCCTGGACCTGGGGGGAGTGCGGCTGAACATCTTCACTCCGGAAGCACTGCGGACCAACATCGTGCAGATGCGGGAGGCCCTGGCGCGGTACGGCACTTTCGAAATGGAAGTGCAGTCCATGGCAGCCAGCGGCCAGGGCTGCCTGATCCGCGCCATTGAGGATCCCCTGCTGGGACCGGTACTCTCCTTCGGGCTGGCTGGAGACGCCACCTCCCTCCTGGATGACTGGGCCCACGCCGTACCGCCGCTGACGGACCGCGATATTTCCGATCTCGTGCGGACACCGCGGGCCTCGGTGAAACTTTTTGGCTATCAGGGCCTGCCGGTGGCCGACACTGCCGCGCTCGAGGACCTGATTGCCCGGATAGCGGCGCTGAAGGACGAGCACGCGCAGATCGGGCTGATCGAAATCAACCCGGTGCTGGTATCGGCCGAAGGGGTCACCGTGCTCAGCGCCGACATCCGTCTGGGCCACCCGCAGCGGCGTGCCGACAGTGCACGGCGGGCGATGCGGGACTGATCTTCCCGCCGCCCGCGCGCCATTTAGGCACTGGAGGCCGATCTGGGGGAAACTGGAGACATGTCGCCGTTACTTTCCGCTGAACGCCGCAGCCTTGATGCCTCCATGGAACGTGCGGGCTTCTACCCGACGCTCCTGGCCGACGTCGTCCACGACGCCCTCGACGGCCGGGAACCGCTGTCCCACCTCATCCACCTCGAAACGCACTTTGAGCGCACCGAGGTGCACCGGCACATCACCGTGCTGGTCCTCACCGAGGACATGCTGGTTATCACCCACGTGGATGATCAGCAGCTGGATGAGGCCGGCGAGCAGATGATGGCCCAGGTATCCACCGAATCGGTTCCGGTCACCCAGATCCGGTCCGTGGTGCTGGGTTACATGTATGCCCAGCCGCAGAACTACAAGCCTTCCGATCCGGTCCGCGAAATGACCCTGGCCATCGCCTGGTCCGGCGGGCAGCGGCTGGACATGGGTCCGGCAGGCTGTGCCGACCCGCAGTGCGAGGCGGACCACGGTTACACGGGCACCATTGCCCAGGAGGACATTGTGCTGCGCGTGAGCTCCGAAGCCGACGGCGCGCAGGCAGTGCAGAACGCCAAGGCCTTCGCGCGCGCACTGCGCAAGGTCAACACGGACACCACCACCGCGCCCCGTCCCCTGGACACCGACACACGGCGTGTTCCCGGCATTGGCGGACGCTTCAACCGCGCCCACCCGCAGCGGTAGCTCCGTGGGATCCGACTCCGCCGTTCCCTCGCCCCTGCCCGCGGCACCGGCTTACGGCAGCCGCTCCGTAAGCGATGTCCTCGCCAGCGCAGCTGCCGTCCTGGGTGTGCCCGGATACACCAACCGGCTGAACCTGCCGGCCGCCAAACGCGTTTGTGTTGTCATGGTGGACGGCCTCGGCCTGTCCCTGCTGAAGAAGCGCGGCGGACACGCCCCCTTCCTGCGGAGCTTCCTGCCCGGTGCCCGCAGCCTGGATGCCTCTTTCCCCACGACGACGGCGGCCTCCCTGGCCTCCCTGGGCACCGGACTGCCGCCCGGACGGCACGGACTCGTAGGCTACGACGTGCTGGATCCGGAGCAGGACAAAGTGGTGAACATGCTCGGCTCCTGGGACGCCGGCGTGGATCCGCTGCGCTGGCAGCCGTATCCCACCGTCCTGGAAGAGGCAGCCGGGCATGTTTCCGTTGCCACCGTCAGCCTGCCGCGCTTTGCCGATTCCGCCCTGACCCGGGCGGCGCTGCGGGGCGGCACGTTCATCCCGGCCTCCGGTGTCCATGCGAGGGTTTCCGCTGCGGTGGATGCCCTCGCCGGAGCGGACCGGATGCTGATGTACCTGTACTGGAACGAGCTGGATAAGGCCGGGCACCGCTACGGGTCCGCCTCCGCCGAGTGGGGCAACGAACTTGAAGAGCTGGACAGCGCACTCAAACGCCTCGTCGCCAGGGTGCCCGCCGGTACCCTGGTGCTGCTGACGGCGGACCACGGAATGGTGGATGTTCCCGCCGGCGCACGTTTCGACTTCAGTACGCAGCCTGAACTTATCGACGGCGTCCGGCACACTGCGGGCGAGCCGCGCATGGTGCACCTGTACCTGGAGCCCGACGCCGGCAGCGCCGCACTGGAGCGGCTGCGGTCCGCCTGGCAGAAAGCCTATGGCAACCGGGCCTGGATCTTCACCCGGAACGAGGCGGTGCAGGCCGGGTATTTCGGGCCGGACGTGGATCCGGCCGTACTGCCGCGCATCGGTGACCTCCTGGTAGCCGCCCGCGAACCCGTCGCCCTCTACGACCTGCGGCGTGTGCCCGCCTCTGCCTTCGATGTGGTCGGCCAGCACGGCTCACTGACGCGGGCTGAGTGCGAAGTGCCGCTCCTGGTCCTGGCCCGCCCGGAAACCCCCACCCGCTCACACGCCCGGCCCCGTGCGGCCAGCGGCGGAAAGTAGTCATGGCAGAACTGGTCTTTTTTTCGGGCACCATGGATTGCGGGAAATCAACCCTCGCGCTCCAGATGGACTACAACCACAGCGCCCGCGGACGCGGGGGAATCCTGTTCAGCCGCAATGACCGCGCCGGTGAATCCATGATCTCCAGCCGGCTCGGACTGCAGACTCCCGCCGTCGAAGTCCGTGACGACACGGATTTCTGGGCCGAGGTGCTCAACTGCCGCGCGGCGGGACACAACGTGGACTACCTGATCTGCGACGAAGCGCAGTTCTACAGTGCCGACCAGGTGGAACAGCTGGCCTGTGTGGTTGATGAAATGGGCATTGACGTGTTCGCCTTCGGCATCACCTCGGACTTCCGCACCCGGTTGTTTCCCGGGTCCCAGCGCCTGGTGGAGCTGGCCGACCGCATGGAGGTCCTCCAGGTTCGGGCCCTGTGCTGGTGCGGCCGGCGCGCCACCCATAATGCGCGAACGGTCGACGGCGTGATGGTTACGGAGGGGGACCAGGTGGTAGTGGGTGACGTTGAGGCCCGTGCCTCCGCCGCAGCTCCGGACGCGCGCCGGGACGGGCAGGCGGATGCCGCGCCCCTGTTTGACGATCAGCCGCTCTTTGACGCCGATGACCTGCTGGAGGCCGCTTCCTCCGGTACCGCCCCGGCGGTTGGCTACGAAACCCTGTGCCGCCGGCATTACATGCGGCGGGTCACCGCGCATCAGGCGGCCTTGCTGACAGACGAGGGCGAGCCAGCCTCGGCGGATATCTGCTCCGTGGAACCGGCTGCGGGACAGCGCCGGCGCCACTAAACCCCACCGACTGGCTGGCGGCACTACCCGGCCCCCACCACCGGCCATAACCAGCAACCGGTCCCAACCAGCAACGCAGAAGGGCTGCCCACGGCGGGCAGCCCTTCTACGTTCGTGTTTCCGGTGGCCGGAGGCGCCGGAGGGCTAATCGCCCTTGGTGCCGAAGACTATCTCGTCCCAGGACGGTACCGAGGAACGCTTGGGCTTAATCACCCGGCGTTCGGAGCCGTCCTCCGGCTTGGCGTCCTTGGAGCTGTCCGACTCGTCCACGCGCTGGCCCCGGCCGCCGTTGGGCAGCCGGTCCCAGGGGAAGTCCCGTCCGGCATTCTTCCGTGCTGCAGCCGCCGTGTCTGCCGCGTCCTCGGCCGGCTCGGAAACAGCTGGCGTGTTTTCCGCTGCGGGGTCTGCCCGGGATGCCGAAGCGTCCTGCGTGTCCGCCGGCCCGGAGTCAGGGGAGTCCCCGGTGCGGGCCGCACGGCGGCGGAACGGGCGGGCCAGGACACTGATTTCCCGGGTCTGGGTCACCCCGCCCGGCAGCGTGATGGGATCAATGGTGCCCTCGCCGTCGGCCGCAGCAGCAGTGGACGGGTCCTCCGCCGACGGTGCGCTGATGGACGGAGCCAGGGTAAGCCGGCCTGTACGCGGCCGCTTTCCTGCGTCGTCGTCCTCTTCGGCATCGGCACGCCCGTCCCGCGGGTGGGCAGCGGGAACACTGCCCTTGGCGAGCAGCGTGGCAAGGGCGTCATCCCCTTCTTCGTCGCTGCCCAGACGCTGCCCGCGGCGCGAACGGAGGACTTCGAGGATGCTGTCGGTGTCCGTGGACGGCTCCTCCGGTCCGCTCTCGGCTTCGAAGTCGAAGACACGGTCCGCGACGGCGGCCAGGCGCCGGGTGGGAACGGGGGAGTCCAGCGGCTCGAGTTCGCTAAGGACCTGGGCCCACCTGTTGGTATTGGTGACGCTCTTGCGCAGCGGACTGAAAATCCAGCGCGCGGGGGGCTCCTCACCCACGGCTACGCGGGACTTTTCGCTGAGGTCGAACCGGGCAACAACCTCCCAGGTGCCGTCCGGCCGCCGCCAGGCGTCCCACTGCACGGAATCAGGGTCCACACCGAAGGAACGCAGGCGGTGCAGGACCATATCGCCGAGGTTGACCGGGTTCTCGCCAAAGGCGCTCCGGTAACCGTCGTGCGTGGCGGACATCGGGGCCGCAACTTCAACGGCCTGGGCCTGCCGGGCCACATACTCGCGTTCGGCGAGCACCGGACCTTCGTAGCGGCGGATATGCGCCAGGTCGTGGCCGGACAACTCAGCCACTTCCTCGGCGCTGGCGCCGGAGCGGATCCGGGCCTGGATGTCCCGGGGCGTCATGCTGGGGCCGGACCCGGTGGAGGCGTCCGCCTGTGGTGCGGACCGGTGCGTGGGGCGTGAAGCTGCCACACGCAGTGCTTCATCGATCCGCAGACGGAACGTTTCGCCACCCTTGCCGCTTAACAGCAGATGTTCGCCACCTTCATGGACACCCACCAGCCGTAGATCCTGCATCAAAAAATCCTCCACCCGATAGCAATTCCTTCTTGAAACAATGCCATCACCCGAGGCGAAAACCTAAGGTTTGGCCGGGTGTGGCGCGATTGGGAAGGGGTCGAAAGCGGGCCCCCGGCCCGCCCGGGAGACACCGGTTGGCTTTTTGTCCGCCGTTAGGCAAAAATCTCTGCTTTACGGGCACAAAACAGGTATCCGTGGCGTTGATATCTCCGAGTCGCTGACACGGGTCCGGACAGCCGGTCCTGCGCGGACTCAGGGAACGGCGAACACCACTCAACCGGACGGTGAGAAGAAAACATTATGGCGACAGATTATGACGCCCCCCGCAAGACCGAAGAGGACGCCGGCGAGGAGTCGATAGAAGAACTCAAGACCCGGCGGGTGGATCCGCAGTCGGCTGTGGTGGACGAGGACGAGGCAGAGGCCGCCGAGGGCTTCGAACTGCCCGGCGCCGACCTTTCCAGTGAAGAGCTGCTTGTCCGGGTCATGCCGGCGCAGGCAGACGAATTCACCTGTGCCTCCTGCTTCCTGGTCCGCCACCGCTCCCAGATTGCCTTGGAGAAGGACGGAATGTACTACTGCGTGGACTGCGAAGGCTGATGCCCTAGCGGCCCTCGGTCAGCGCCTGAACCAGCTTCTCGGGGTGCCGGGTGGAGGTGAGCCAGTACGGCGTGCGGTCCGCCGGGTCGGTGATTTCAATCCGGACCACCGGCGAGATCCATCCCCGGATGCACATGTAGGCAGTGGCGTTCAGCGCCGGTCCCCGCTGGAGCGTGGCGTCATCTCCGCGGAAGCCTTCCACCCGGCCGATGAAACGGCGTTCAATCTGGGCGCGTCCCACCTGCAGGGAGTCCGGCGTGACCCGGATGGCAGGGGTGGAGAGGATCAGCAGGACGGCAAGGATGATGGCGGCAATCACCGCGCCGGTGATGCCGGCAAAAACACTGATGGGCATAAAAACGAGGATGCAGGCGGAGGCAAGGCCTGCGGCGATAAGCCAGATCCAGATGGAGGGCGTGAGCCGTTCGGAGTACAGCACTGTGTTCGCGGGGCTCTTGGCAGAAGGGGATGACATACCAACAGCTTTTCACCTTTGCCGAGGCATTTCATCCCGCGCCGTGCCGTCAGTGCGGAGCCGGGGAACCGTACAGGAAAACGCGCTAAAGTGTGGTGGGTTGACCCGGGCGGACGCCCGCGAAGCAACCGGCCCCGCCAAAGCGGGGCACCATTCATTATTTGTCCATTCACTTCCGTGTGGCCGCTCCGGCCGCGGGACAGCGGATGCAGGTCTATTGAAACCGGAGAAACTGGTGCCAGAGGAAGCGACCACCCTGAAGGTGCAGCTCAAGATGCTTGACGAAGGCCTGGAAGCGCCCTCGTATGCCCATCCCGGCGACGCCGGGGCGGACCTTCGCTCGCGGATCGATTTCACGCTGGAGCCGGGGGAGCGGAAGCTCATTCCCACCGGTGTTGCCCTGGCGCTGCCGCACGGCTATGCCGCCTTTGTGCACCCCCGCTCCGGACTTGCCACCAAACACGGCATCAGCATTGTCAATGCACCCGGGACCGTCGATGCAGGCTACCGGGGGGAAATCTCCGTCACACTGATCAATACCGACACCACTGAGGCAGTCAGCCTGCGGCGGGGTGACCGGATTGCGCAACTGGTGATCCAGCGGGTGGAAACCGCAGGGTTTGTTGTCGTTGACGAACTGCCGGACTCCGTTCGCGGCGCCGGCGGGTTTGGCTCCACCGGGGGCTTCAGCGCCGTACCGGCCTGAGCCCGTGCCCGGCTGCCGTGCCGGGAAATTTGAACTTCGCAGATGAGAGAGAAGGAACCTGGTTATGGCATTTGGGCGCCGTAAGAAAACCAAGGCAGAGGAACCGGCAGCTGCCGGCGTTGCCGCCGAGACGGCAGGCGACGTGCAGGGCGCAGGTGCGCAGGATTCCGCGGCGGCGGAGGCCGGCACACCGGAGGCGGCCGGCCCCTATGACCTGAGCGACCGGCCTTCGGAGGAAGGCTACATTGATCTCGGTGCCCTGCGGATCGCTGCTTCCCAGGGGCTGCAGCTGCGCCTGGAGGTCGAGGAGAAGACCCAGCGCGTGGTCGCCGTGACGCTGGATCTTGAGGGCTCCAGCCTGCAGCTCCAGGCGTTCGCTGCTCCCCGCTCGGAAACTCTCTGGGACGACATCCGTGAGCAGATCGGCAAGTCGGTCAGTTCCCAGGGCGGAACCGTGGATGAACTTACCGGCACCTTCGGCACCGAGCTGCTGGCCAAGGTCCCGGCCCAGGCACAGGATGGCTCCAAGGGCTACCGGGTGGCGCGTTTCGTCGGTGTTGACGGGCCCCGCTGGTTCCTTCGCGGCGTCTTCGGCGGTCCGGCAGCCATGAACCCCGATGCTGCACGCCCCCTGGAGGATGTCTTCCGTAACGTGGTGGTTGTCCGCGGCGAGCAGCCGCTGCCGCCCAGGGATTTGCTGCAGCTGCGCCTGCCGCGAGACGCATCCCCGCTGCCGCGGCCGGCTGCAGGCCCCGCCCGGCCTTCCGCACCTAAGCGTGGCCCGGAAATCACGACGATCGGCTAATCGGTGCCAACAGCCTACGGTTCCCCCCACTTCGTCAGCGTCAAGTCCCTGCCGCCACGCGGCAGGGCCTACTGCCGCGGTTACGTATCAGCCATCACGGTTGCGCCGGCCACCGAGCCGCCGCGTTTCACGGCGATGGTGGAGGATTCCATGGCGGCGTACCGCAGCTCCCCGCTGAAGCCCCGCCCCAAGGTGCGGCTCATCTGGGTTGGCCAGCGCCGCGTTCCCGGCGTCGAGGCAGGGACCTCCCTCGCCTTCGAGGGTATGGTCTCGACGGTGGACGGCTATCCCACAATCTTTAACCCGAGATACGAAATCATTGGACGCCCGGAGGCCGACGCATGAGCACCCAGAAGGACCCCGGTGAAGGCCAGCCGGATTTGAACCAGCTCGCGGGACAGTATGCTGCCCGGGCAGGCATGGAACGCCGCGAAGACGGCCAGATTGACGTCCTGAAATCCGTGGGCGGAATCCGAGGACTGGCTGAAGCAATTGTCCCGGGCCTGCTGTTTACGCTCCTCTACACCGTGGGTGCCGCGCTGAACCTTGCCCTGGGTGCAGCAGTGGCAGCCGCGGCGGTCTTTTCCATTGCCAACCTGATCCAGCGCCGTCCGCTGATGCAGTCCCTGACCGGGGTGGCCGGCGTCGCGATCTGCGCGTTTGTTGCCCTTCGCAGCGGTGAGGGCGCCACCTACTTCGTGCCCGGGTTCTACCTCAACGCGGCGTACATCCTGGCCTTCCTGGTTTCCATCGCCGTGAAGTGGCCCGTGGCCGGCCTGCTCTTCGGATTCATCCGGGGCGAGAACCTGGACTGGCGGGCCGTGCCGGTGCGGATGAAGGCCTACATCTGGGCCAGCTGGATCATCGTGGCGGTCTTCGCGCTGCGGCTGGCAGTCCAGCTGCCGCTGTACCTTGCGGACAACGTTGCCGCCCTGGGCACCATGCGACTGGCCATGGGCGTACCGCTCTATGCGCTGGGATTGTGGCTGGCCTGGGTGGTTTCCCGTCCCGCGGCCATTGTTTCGGACGGCTCCGCATCCGATGCCCCGCCGGAAACAGGGTCCGCGTCCGCTCCCTGACCGGCACGCTGATCGGCGCCGGGGGCCAGTACGGCACGCAGATCATCCTCCGCCGCGATGGTGGTGATGAAGAACAGTTCGTCGCCGGGTTCGACGACGTCGTCGTTGCTGGGGGTGACGGGCACGTCGTCGCGCAGGATGGCCACCACCGTGGCATCCAGCGGCCAGTCGATGGAGCCAAGGGTCCGTCCGGTCAGGTGCGAATCCGCGGGGACGGTGAATTCCACCATCGAGGAGACACCGGTCTGCAGCGTCAGCAGCCGGACCAGGTCACCGATCTCCACTGCCTCCTCCACCAGGGCCGTCATCAGCCGCGGGGTGTTAACGGCTACGTCCACACCCCAGGAGTCATCAAACATCCAGTCGTTCTTGGGGTTGTTGACCCGGCCCACCGTGCGCGCCACCCCGAACTCGCTTTTGGCCAGCAGCGAGACCACCAGGTTCACCTTATCGTCACCCGTGGCCGAGACCACGACGTCGGCATCTTCCAGCTGGGCGTCCTTGAGGGTGGTAAGTTCGCAGGCGTCGCCAATGAGCCAGCGCGCACCGCGCAGCCCGCTGCGGCCCACGCACTCGGGCTTCTCATCAATGAGCAGCACATCGTGCCCGTGCGAGAGCAGTTCCTTGGCAATGGAGCTGCCCACGCTGCCGGCACCGGCAATCACAACTTTCACGGGGACTCCCTGATCGGTTCCTTGGAGAGGATTTTGCTGATTTCCGCCGTCCGGTCCACGGACATCATGGCGTGCAGGACGTCGCCCTGCTGGTAACTGCTGTCCGGGCGGGGGAGTATTCCCTCCCCGAACCGCGTGACGTAGGCGATACGGACTCCTGCTGCGGCTTCGATACCGGAGAGTGAGCGGCCCAGCCAGGCCTCGTGCAGCGCCAGTTCGCCCAGGATCAGCCGGCCGGAAGACTCCCTGAAGTCGCCGTTGATGCTCTGCTCAGGCAGGATCCGACGCAGCACCTGGTCAGCGCTCCAGCGCACCGCGGCCACCGTGGGGATTCCCAGCCGCTGGTAGATCTCCGCGCGTCCGGGATCATAGATACGGGCAACCACGTGCCCGACATGAAAGGTCTCGCGGGCAACCCGGGTGGCCAGGATGTTGGAATTATCGCCACTGGATACGGCGGCAAAGGCATAGGCTTCCTCGATGCCGGCAGCCTTCAGCGTGTCACGGTCAAACCCGACGCCGGTAACCTTGCGGCCGGTGAAGGTGTGCCGCAGGCGCCGGAAGGCCCGCTCGTCCTGGTCGATAATGGCGACCGAATGGCCGGCATTGTCCAGGGTGTGCGCCAGGCTGACGCCCACGCGCCCGCACCCCATGATCACGTAATGGGCCAACTGCCCTACCTCGGTTTCGGTTCGGTCCTTGGTGACTGTTCCACAGATGAAAAACAATCAACGCCAGCTTAGTCCTGCCCGGGGCCCAAATAGCACAGCGCCCGGCCCTCGTGGTGAGATGGACTTTTAGGCCCCTTGAAGGAAGTACAGCCACACCATGTCGATTGAACTCACCGTAGAAGCACCTGCCCACGGCGGCCATTTTGTTGCCCGCCACGAGGGCCGCGTTGTTTTTGTCCGGCATGCCCTGCCGGGGGAGCGGGTCAGGGTCCGGCTGACGGAGTCCGGCGAGGACGCCAAATTCTGGCGTGCCGACGTCGTTGAGGTCCTCGAAGCAGCCGAGGGACGCCGCGAGCATTTTTGGAAGGAAGCGGACGCCCTGCGGGCCGCGGCGCGGGGAAAGCTGCCGGTGGGCGGGGCCGAGTTTGGCCACATTGACCTGGCCGTCCAGCGCCGGCTGAAGGCGGAAATCTTCGCCGAGCAGCTGCGCCGCCTCGGTGGAACCGATCTGGCACCGGAGGTGGAGCCGGCGCTGGATGAAAGCAGCGACGGACTGGGCTGGCGGACCAGGGTCAGCTTTTCCGTGGCAGCGGGCGGGCGCCTGGCCATGCACGCCCACCGTTCCGATGAACTGATTCCGGTTCAGGAAATGCCCCTCGCCGCGGAGGCCATCAACAGCCTGCACCTCTGGGAGACCGACTTCTCCGGCGTCGAACGTGTGGAGGTTGCCGCCCCTGCCGCCGGCGGCCAGCCGCTGGTCCTGCTCATCCCGGCCGCGGGAACCCACCCGCGCACCCTGGGCCGCATCGCCGGCAGCCTGCCCGACGGCGTGTCCGTGGCGGCGTGGAACCCGGAAAGCCATGAACTGACACGGCTCAAGGGACGGACCTGGGTACAGGAGACCGTGCTGGGACAGGACTACCGGGTCACCGGTGCCGGGTTCTGGCAGATTCACCGGTCAGCCCCGGAAACCCTGACGACGGCGGTCCTGGCCGGCCTCGATGTGCAGCCAGGGGACGCCGTCGCGGACCTGTACGCCGGAGCCGGACTGTTTACCGCTCCACTGGCGGGAGCTGCCGGGGCATCCGGGCGCGTCCTGTCCGTGGAAGGCTCCCCGGGCACCAGCCGGGATGCCCGCAAGAACCTCTTCGCCGCGCCCCAGGTCCAGATTCACCAGGGCCGGGTGGACAAGGTGCTCCGGGACGCCGGAAAGCTCGACGTCGTCCTGCTGGATCCGCCGCGCGCCGGAGCCGGAAAGACCGTGGTCCGGCAGATTGACGCAGCCGCCCCCCGGGTAGTTG
Source organism: Arthrobacter sp. Y3225209 (assembly GCF_059090685.1). NCBI lineage: Bacteria > Bacillati > Actinomycetota > Actinomycetes > Micrococcales > Micrococcaceae > Arthrobacter > Arthrobacter sp. Y3225209. The sequence continues at coordinate 44,341 of NZ_JBNHFW010000017.1, read as the reverse complement.
GCTACGTATCCTGCGACCCGGCGTCGTTCGCCCGGGACCTGGGCTACTTCCGCAGCGCCGGGTGGGAACCCGAAACCCTGCGGGTATTCGACCTGTACCCGCACACCCACCACATGGAGTCCTTCGCGGTCCTCCGCAAGGCCTGAAACAGGCGCCCGCAGGGGGAATGGAAAATACGTCACGCCGCGTCGTGGCCTATATCTCCTGCGGGCGTCCCTGTAAAGGCTAGGATGGGAGGCAGTTGTCCAGTCCTGCGCCATTAAGGAAGTTTCCCGTTGTTGGGGGAAGCCGATACCCGGGCAGGGGGCCGTTCGGCAGGGAAATGAACCACCGGTTTCCCTCGCAGGTCCCTTTGAGTCGCTGTTAGGAATACCTAACTGGCGGGCAGTAGTGAGCTGGACAAAGATAACAAGGTGGCGAGAGGAGTCCTGTTATGACTAATGTGGACAGCTTCGGATCCAAAGGCGTCCTGGACGTTAATGGTTCCGAGTATGAAATTTTCCGGCTGAATTCCGTCGAAGGCGCCCAGAGCCTTCCGTTCAGCCTCAAGGTCCTGCTGGAGAACCTGCTCCGCACCGAAGACGGTGCAAACATCACTGCGGACCACGTACGTGCCCTGGCGCAGTGGGATGCAGAAGCAGAGCCCAGCACCGAAATCCAGTTCACCCCCGCCCGGGTGATCATGCAGGACTTCACCGGCGTTCCCTGCATCGTGGACCTGGCGACCATGCGCGAGGCCGTTGCCGATCTCGGTGGCGACCCCAAGCGCGTGAACCCGCTGGCACCGGCCGAAATGGTCATTGACCACTCGGTGCAGATCGATGCCTTCGGCAACGCCGGCGCCCTGGAGCGCAACATGGAAATCGAGTACCAGCGCAACGGCGAGCGGTACCAGTTCCTGCGCTGGGGCCAGACGGCATTCGATGACTTCAAGGTTGTTCCCCCGGGAATGGGCATTGTGCACCAGGTCAACATTGAATACCTGGCCCGCACCGTGATGACGCGTGAAGTTGACGGCGTCCTGCGCGCCTACCCCGACACCTGCGTCGGCACCGACTCCCACACCACCATGGTCAACGGCCTGGGCGTCCTGGGTTGGGGTGTTGGCGGCATCGAGGCCGAGGCAGCCATGCTCGGGCAGCCCGTCTCCATGCTCATCCCGCGCGTTGTCGGCTTCAAGCTCACCGGTGAGATCCCCGCCGGCGCCACCGCCACCGACGTCGTCCTGACCATCACCGAAATGCTGCGCAAGCACGGTGTTGTCGGCAAGTTCGTGGAGTTCTACGGCGAGGGTGTTGGCGCTGTGCCGCTGGCCAACCGCGCCACCATCGGCAACATGAGCCCGGAGTTCGGTTCCACGGCCGCGATCTTCCCGATCGACGACGTGACCCTGGATTACCTGCGCCTGACCGGCCGCTCCGAGGAGAACGTAGCCCTCGTGGAGGCCTACGCCAAGGAACAGGGCCTCTGGCACGATCCGTCCAAGGAGATCAAGTACTCCGAGTACCTCGAGCTGGACCTGTCCACCGTGGTTTCCTCCATCGCCGGCCCGAAGCGGCCACAGGACCGCGTGGAGCTGACCAACGCGAAGGAGCAGTTCCGCAAGGACCTGAAGAACTACGTCCACGAGACCGTTGAGGCGGAAAACGGCACTGTCGACGAAACGCTGGAAGAGACCTTCCCGGCCTCGGATGCTCCGTCCTTCAACGCCAACGCCACGCACGTCGAGGATCACCAGCACGACCTGGTTGCCGAAGCCGATGCCCCGGCCAAGCGCGCCAGCAACTCCGTGCCGGTCACCATGGCGGATGGCCGCAGCTTCGAGCTGGACCACGGTGCCGTGACGATCGCCTCGATCACCTCCTGCACCAACACGTCCAACCCCTCCGTGATGATGGCCGCCGCCGTGCTGGCCCGCAACGCGGTGGACAAGGGCCTGGTCTCCAAGCCGTGGGTCAAGACCTCCGTGGCCCCGGGCTCGAAGGTTGTCACGGACTACTACGAGAAGTCCGGACTGATCCCGTACCTCGAGAAGCTGGGCTTCTTCGTGGTCGGCTACGGCTGCGCCACCTGCATCGGCAACTCCGGTCCGCTCGAAGAGGAAATCTCCGACGCGATCAATGAAGCCGACCTGGCCGTCACCGCGGTGCTCTCCGGTAACCGCAACTTCGAAGGCCGCATCAACCCGGACGTGAAGATGAACTACCTGGCCTCCCCGCCGCTGGTAGTCGCCTACGCCCTGGCCGGCACCATGGACTTCGACTTCGAGAATGACCCGCTGGGCCAGGACGAAGCCGGAAACGACATCTTCCTGAAGGACATCTGGCCGAACCCGGTTGAGGTCCAGCAGATCATCGATGCCTCCATCGATAAGGAAATGTTCTCCAACAGCTACGACACCATCTTCGAAGGTGACGAGCGCTGGCAGTCCCTGCCCACTCCCGAAGGTGCAACCTTCGAGTGGGATACGGAGTCCACGTACGTCCGGAAGCCCCCGTACTTCGAGGGCATGAAGGCACAGCCGGAGCCCGTCTCCGACATCGAGGGCGCCCGCGTCCTGCTGAAGCTGGGCGACTCGGTCACCACCGATCACATCTCCCCGGCCGGCTCCTTCAAGTCCGACACCCCGGCAGGCAAGTACCTGCTGGAGCACGGTGTGGCCCGCAAGGACTTCAACTCCTACGGCTCCCGCCGTGGCAACCACGAAGTCATGATCCGCGGTACCTTCGCCAACATCCGCATCAAGAACCAGCTGCTCGACGGCGTTGAAGGCGGTTTCACCCGTGACTTCAGCCAGGCCGACGCTCCGCAGGCTGCCGTTTACGATGCCGCGATGAACTACCAGGCTGCCGGCACCCCGCTGGTCGTCCTGGCCGGCAAGGAATACGGTTCCGGCTCCTCGCGTGACTGGGCCGCCAAGGGCACCGCACTGCTGGGTGTCAAGGCTGTCATCGCCGAGAGCTACGAGCGCATCCACCGCTCCAATCTCATCGGCATGGGCGTCCTTCCCCTGCAGTACCCGGCCGGCGTCAACGCCGAGTCCCTGGGCCTGACGGGTACGGAAACCTTCGCGGTTGAGGGTGTCACCGAGCTGAACAACGGGAACACTCCCAAGACTGTTCGCGTCACGGCCACCCCCGAAAACGGCGAAGCCATCACCTTCGATGCGGTCCTGCGCATTGATACCCCGGGTGAAGCCGACTACTACCGCAACGGCGGCATCCTGCAGTACGTGCTGCGGCAGATCTCCGCTAAGTAGCAGCAACCAGCACCATTGTCAGGACCCCGCGTCCCCGATCCGTCCAACGGGCGGTCAGGGCACGCGGGGTCCTGATGCGTTGGTGGGGGAACCGCGCAGTGCACACTGGGCGTTAGAGTTAACCATTGCGACGGTGTGCAGTGCCGCCGACTACGACTCAAGGGAGGCACCCTGTTGGGACTTCTGGAAACAATCCGGGACCCTCGGGACCTCAGCAGGCTTTCGCTGACACAGCTGAAGCGGCTTGCTGAAGAGATCCGTTCGTTCCTGATCACCAACGTGGCACAGACCGGCGGCCACCTCGGCCCGAACCTGGGCGTGGTGGAACTGACCATGGGCATCCACCGGGTCTTCGATTCGCCGCGGGACAGCATCGTCTTTGACACCGGCCATCAGTCCTACGTGCATAAAATCCTTACCGGCCGCCAGGACTTCGGAACGCTGCGGCAGCAGCACGGGCTTTCCGGCTATCCGTCCCGCGCGGAATCCGTGCATGACATTGTGGAAAGCTCGCACGCCTCCTCGTCCCTGTCCTGGGCAGACGGTATTTCCCGGGCCCGGCAGCTGAACGGCGAGAGCGATCGCTACACCGTGGTGATGGTGGGCGACGGCGCCCTGACCGGCGGCATGGCCTGGGAGGCACTGAACAACATTGCGGCGGACCAGCGGCGCCGCGTGGTGATTGTCGTCAATGACAACGGCCGATCCTACGCGCCGACCATCGGCGGCCTGGCTGACTACCTGGCCTCGCTGCGCCCCACCATTGACGCCGTGCGCACGCACCACGCCTACGAGAACACCCTGGGCTGGTGGCGGGACCGGCTGCAGCAGGGCGGCCCCGTGGGCCGTTTCACCTACCGCAGCCTGCATGCCGCCAAGAAGGGCATCAAGGACTGGTGGTCCCCCCAGGGCCTCTTCGAGGATCTGGGCATGAAGTACGTGGGCCCCATCGACGGACACGATCTCGACGCCGTCGAACGCGCACTGCTCAAGGCCAAGAACTATGCCGGTCCCGTGATTGTGCACGCCATGACGGAGAAGGGCCGCGGCTACGCGCCTGCCCGCGCCCACGAAGCTGACCAGTTCCACGCCGTCGGCATTATTGATCCCGAGACCGGCGCACCGGTGGAACCGGGCGGCAAGGAATCCTGGACCTCCGTCTTTGCGACGGAGATTGCCCAGATAGCCGACGAGCGTCCGGACATTGTCGGTATCACCGGCGCCATGCTGATCCCCGTGGGCCTGCACCGTTTCGCGGCAAAGCATCCGGACCGCGTGTTCGACGTCGGCATCGCCGAACAGCATGCCCTCACCTCGGCGGCCGGCATGGCCTTCGGCGGACTGCACCCCGTCGTCGCCCTGTACGCCACGTTCCTGAACCGTGCCTTCGACCAGCTGCTGATGGACGTTGCCCTGCACAAGGCCGGCGTCACCATTGTGCTGGACCGTGCCGGGGTGACCGGACCGGACGGCGCCAGCCATCACGGCATGTGGGACATGTCCATGCTGCAGATTGTGCCCGGCCTGCATCTGTCCGCACCCCGGGACGCCACCCGCCTGAAGGAGGAACTGCGCGAAGCCGTGGCCATCTCGGATGCGCCCAGCGTGGTGCGGTTCTCCAAGGGCACCGTGGGCCGCGATATCGACTCAGTGGAGCGAACCGCCGACGGCGTGGACATCCTGGCCCGCCGGCACAGCGGCGACAGCTCGAACGACGTCCTGATTGTGAGTGTGGGGGCCATGGCCGGTATGGCCCTGGACGTAGCCGAGCGGCTGGACGCGCAGGGCATCAGCTCCACAGTGGTGGATCCGCGCTGGGTCTTGCCGGTGCCGCGGTCAATCATCCGCCTCGCCGGGGAGCACCGGATCGTCACAGTGATCGAGGACGGCGTGCGGGCAGGCGGGGTCGGTTCGCGGATCCGGCAGGAAATGCGTGCCGCCGGGGTGGACACCGCCCTGAACGAAGTCGGCCTGCCGGTCGAGTTCCTGGACCATGGCAGCCGCGGTGAGGTGCTTGAGCGGGTGGGACTGACGGCCCGGCAAGTTGCCAATGACATTGTCGCCCAGGTCCTGGGCACGAAGGTCCCGTTTGCCCGGCCCCTCCCGGGGCAGGAAATGCCCACAGGGCAGGTGCCCAAAATCCAGTAGCCGTGCAGGGACCCGTTAGCCGGGTCAACGGAAAAAGGGGTGTGAAAGCCATGGCCGATAACGTTCCAGCCCTCGCCGTCACGGGCGCTACCGGCGCCCTGGGCGGTGCCGTTGCCCGGCTGCTGGCCGAGTCAGGGGTGCGCCAGCGGCTGCTGGCCAGGCACACGGCCCGGCTGCCTGAGCTGCCGGACACCCCGGTCTTTGCCGTTTCCTATCTGGACCGCGCGCAGGCGGTGAGCGCGCTGCGCGGCGTCCATACGCTCTTTATGGTGTCCGCAGCCGAAAGCCCGCACCGAGTCGAAGACCAGCAGACCTTCGTCGACGCCGCGGCGGAGGCCGGGGTGGACCACATTGTGTACACCTCCTTTATGGGTGCCGCGCCGGACGCAGTGTTTTCCCTGGCCCGGGACCATGCGGCCACCGAGGAGCACATCAAGGGCAGCGGCATGTCCTGGACGTTCCTGCGGAACTGCCTGTACCAGGATGTCCTGCCCACCTTCATCCAGCCGGACGGCGTCATCCGCGGGCCCGCCGGCGACGGCCGGTTCGCCCCGGTGGCCAGGACCGACATTGCACGCACCGCCGCCACAATCCTCCTTGCCCCGGGGGAGCACCGGAACCGCACCTACACGCTCACCGGACCAACGGAGCTCAGCATGGCGGAAGTCGCGGAGGTCCTGACCCGCGTCACCGGCAGCCATGTCGGGTATGAGAACGAAACCTATGAGCAGGCAATGGCCAGCCGGCTGCAGGGGCATGCCGCCCGCTGGCAGGCGGAGGCCTGGACTAGCAGTTACCAGGCCATCGCCGCCGGCGCGCTCGGCCCGGCGACCCCGGACATCGAGCGCCTCACCGGTACGGCTCCGCTGGCCTTTCAGGATTACCTGCTGGCCGGCCGTTACTGAGCGTAAGGAAGACTGGGTGGCACGGCTCTCAGCGGATAGTCTTGGAGGCATGACTGATGGATCTGTGCCGGACATCCGCCGCTTTCTCGCCGAATGCACGGTAAGTGACCTGGACGAGGATGAAGCAACCCCCGTAGCCGATCTGTACGGCATGTACATCATCTGGAGTGAGCAGCAGGGTACGGACCCGCTGGCAGTGCAGGCCTTTTCCGCCGCTGTCCGCGAGGAAGGCATCGAAGCCGAGCGCCGGCGCAGCGAGCAGGTCTACACCGGCCTGCTGCCCACCGGAGCCATCCCCATCCAGTACATCCTCGAAACCGACAAGGCGCCCGGTCCCAACAGCGGACTGGACATCTTCCCGGCATAGGACGCGGGCTCCGTCCCGGGCGGGTATAGCGTAGCTTCCATGACTTCTTACAACAGACTCGGAAACTCCGGCCTGACCGTGTCGACGGTAGGGCTGGGCTGCAACAACCTCGGCCGTCCGGGAACGCCCACGGAATCGCAGGAGGGGACCGACGCCGTCATCAACGCCGCGATCGACGCCGGTATTACGCTTTTTGACGTTGCCGATACGTATGGCCGGACACCGGGGCTCAGCGAGGAAATGCTCGGCAGGGCCCTGGGCTCCCGGCGCGAGGACGTGGTCCTTGCCACCAAGTTCGGCATGGACATGCAGGGAGCCAACGGGGCCGACTTCGGTGCCCGCGGATCGCGCCGCTACATCGTGAAAGCGGCGGAGGCGTCGCTCCGCCGGCTGAACACGGACTGGATCGATCTCTACCAGTTCCACACCCCGGACCCGCTGACGCCGATCGAGGAAACCCTCGCTGCCCTGGATGATCTGGTCACCAGTGGCAAGGTGCGGTACATCGGACACTCGAACCGTGCCGGCTGGCAGATTGCCGAGGCGGAATTCGTGGCCCGGATGGGCGGCTACACGCCGTTCATTTCCTCGCAGAACCACTACAACCTGCTGGACCGCCGGGCCGAGCTGGAAGTTACTCCGGCGGCTGAGGCGTATGGTTTGGGCGTGCTGCCCTATTTCCCGCTGGCCAACGGCCTCCTCACCGGAAAGTACAGCAATGGCCAGGCACCCGAGGGGAGCCGGCTCACGCACTCCCGGACCAATCTCCTCGAGAACGCCGATTTTGAGCAGCTGCGGGAGTTCGGCCGGTTCGCCGCCGAGCGCGGCCTCACCGAGGTGCAGGTGGCCTTCTCCTGGCTCGCAGCGCAGCCATCCGTGGCCTCCGTCATTGCCGGTGCCACCAAGGTGGAGCAGGTGCAGCAGAACGCCCAGGCCGCGGATTGGGTGCCCTCGGAGAAGGATTTGGAAGAACTGGACCGGATCTTCCCGAAGACGCCGAAGGTTGCTTTGTTCTAGGGTTCGCCCGTTTCGTCACCGTGGGTGCGTGGAGGGTCCGGAACGGCGGCAACGAAAATTCCTGCTCGCAGAGCTCGCAGAAATTATTAAAGCCGCCTAACCCGGATCCTCCGGCCCCTTGCGGGCGCCTACTCCGGCCCCTTGCGGGCGCCTACTCCGGCCCCTTGCGGGCGCCTGCGCGCGCCCACTCCGGGCCCTTGCGCGCGCCTACTCCGGCCACTTCGGGCAGCCCCGATGGTGGCGGGGCGTTAGTCCGGTTTCCACTTCGGTGGCGTCTAGGTAGGCCTGGAAAGACATGCTCTTGCCCCTGGGACTCTGATGGCTAACGGTCAGTGTTCCTTTGCCCGCGCCAATAATCGTCACGCTGCCGGAGGGCAAGGCGTGCCAGCAGGGTGACGAAGGCCCCTGCCAGTGCCAGCGACAGACCGGCCATCAGCCAGTTCCAGGGCTCGTCAAAGGGTAGGAGAATAACCAGCCAGAAAGAAACACAGGCACTAAGCAGCAGCGCAACCATCCGTTTGGCACGCTTCTGCGACCATGCCGGCTCCTGGCTCATGGAGCGAGATTAGCGCCGGGGCTGTGTCCTGACCAGAGCAAACCGCGCGCCTTGCGGGCTCACGCGCGCGGCAATACCCCAACGAGCGCGGAGGTGAAAGCCATCTGCAGCGCGTCCTGCAAATCCACGTTCAAAACACCCAGATCGGGCTCCTCGGCGTAGGCGGCAAGCAGGGTGGGCGGGGCAGGTACGTAGGACGAGAGGGCGCCGGCCGTGATGAGGCTCATCAGGCAGAATTGTTGCGCAGCGTCACCAAGCTCGGGCAGGTGGCGACGGATCAGGCCCGTCATGGTTTCCAGCCGGGCCAGGGATGACCGCTTATGGCGCTTCGCCACCTCCACCGAGATGTTGCGTTCCAGGACACCGCCCTGCGCACCGAAGAGGTCGCACAGCGCCGGACGTGCGCCCAGGGAACGGCTGAGGATGTCCGCCAGCTGATCCGCGCGGGTCTCCGGTGCCTCCGACGGCTCAATCGCTGCTGTCAGTTCCTCTGCCAACCCGGCAAGCCACGTCCCCAGGAAATCATCGAGCAGTTCGAGCAGCACCGCTTCGCGGGACTCGAAATATCGCAGGACATTCGACTTGGCCAGCCCCACCCGCCGGCTTAGCTCGTTGAGGCTCACCTCGGCTACCGGCATTTCCTCCAGCATGGCAGCCGTGGTGTCCAGGATCGCCCGACGGCGGGCTTCCTTCTGTTCTTCGCTGCGTGCCCGTTGGAAAGTCACGGCCCCAGCCTAACTTATAGACCGGCGGTCTATTGACTTCAGACCACCGGTCTTTTAGCGTCGTCACCACGTAACAGACCTACGGTGTTTGAGGAGCTGGAATGAACGGCACATGGGATGAACAAAACGTCCCCGATCAGCGGGGGCGGGTGGCGGTAGTGACTGGCGCCAACACCGGGCTGGGCTTCGAAACTGCCAAGGTGCTTGCTGAGCACGGTGCCACGGTGGTCCTGGCGGTGCGCGACCTGCAGAAAGGCAAACAGGCGGCCGCGGGCATTGCCGGCGACGTGACGGTCCAGGCGCTGGACCTGACGTCCCTGGATTCCATCCGGTCCGCTGCCGAGAGCATCAGGGCTGCCCACCCGCGCATAGACCTGCTGATTAACAATGCCGGGGTGATGTACACACCCAAGCGGACCACGGCGGACGGCTTCGAGCAGCAGTTCGGTACCAACCACCTTGGGCACTTCGCCCTGACCGGGCTGCTGCTGGACCGGCTGCTGCCGGTGCCCGGCTCGCGCGTGGTGACGGTCAGCAGCACGGGCCACCGGATCCGTGCAGCCATCCATTTCGACGATCTCCAGTGGGAACGCTCGTATAACCGTGTGGCGGCCTACGGCCAGGCCAAGCTCGCCAACCTCATGTTCACCTATGAACTGCAGCGACGGCTGGCCTCCTACGGCACAACCATTGCGGTGGCCGCCCATCCCGGCGTGTCCAACACCGAACTCATCAGGAACACACCTGCAGCGCTCCGGATTCCGGTCTCCTGGCTCGCTCCTGTGCTCACCCAGACGCCGGCGATGGGCGCCCTCCCGACCCTGCGTGCGGCTACCGACCCGAACGTCACCGGCGGCCAGTACTATGGTCCGGGCAACCGCTCCCAGACGCGCGGCTTCCCAAAGCCGGTCACGTCCAGCCCTGCCTCCCACGACCAAGCGATCCAGCAACGCCTCTGGACCATCTCGGAGGAACTCACCGGAGTAACCTTCCCTCTGGCACCACGGACCTGACCCGGCGAGCGTTACAGACCCGCCCGGTCGCTCACGGGACGATTAAAACGAGAGCGCCGGACGGACCGGGTTAGGCGGCTTTAATAATCCTTGCGAGCTCTGCGAGCAGGGATTTTCGTTGCCGCCGTTCCGGTCCGCCCGGCGCGGACGCGAGGCGCGGACGCCCGGCGCGGGCGAAACCTAAGGCGAAAGGCTAAGCAGCCACAGCCGCCTCATGGAACTTCTTGCCGTTGACCCGCTCGGATGCACCGACGCGGTCCAGGTACGGCGTGATGCCGCCCAGGTGCATCGGCCAGCCGGCGCCGAGGATCATGCACAGGTCGATGTCTTCGGGACCTGCCACAACACCCTCTTCGAGCATGAGCCCGATCTCCTCGGCCAGGGCGTCCTGCGTGCGGCGCAGGACTTCCTCGGAGGTGGAGGGGGTGGTGCCGAAGTCCAGCATCGTCAGGGTTTCCTCCGGGATGTATTGGTTGCCGTTCTCGTCCTTCTGCCACAGGGACTTGATGCCGGCGTCGATGATCTTCTGCGAGTTCTTGGAGAGCCAGAACCGTTCACCGAAGGCCGAGTGCAGGGATTCCTGCACGTGCTGGCCCACCGGCAGGCCCACGAGGGCCAGCAGGGTGAACGGGGACATCGGCAGGCCCATGGGGCGCAGGGCGTTGTCCGCCGTGGCGGCGTCCGTGCCCTCGTCAAAGACTCGGGTGATCTCACCGAACATGCGGCCCAGAATACGGTTCACCACAAAGGCGGCCGCATCCTTGACCAGCACAGCGGTCTTCTTCAGCTGCTTGGCGAGGACAAACGCAGTGGCCAGGACGGCGTCGTCGGTCTTCGGAGCACGGACAATCTCCAGCAGCGGCATCACTGCCACCGGGTTGAAGAAGTGGAAGCCCACCACGCGCTCGGGGTGCTTGAGGTCTGCTGCCATCTCCGTCACCGAGAGCGAGGAGGTGTTGGTGGCCAGGATGCACTCGGGGGAGACCACGGCCTCCACCTCGGCGAAGACCTGCTTCTTGACCGACATCTCCTCGAAGACGGCTTCGATGACGAAGTCGGCGTCGGAGAAGGCCTCCTTGGACACCGAGCCGGTGACCAGCGCCTTGGTGCGGTTGGCGGCGTCGGGGGAGATGCGCTTCTTGGCAAGGAGCTTGTCCACCTCGGCGTGCACGTAGCCCACACCCTTGTCCACGCGCTCCTGGTCGATGTCCGTCATCACCACGGGAACCTTCAGCTGGCGTGCGAAGAGCAGGGCGAGCTGGCTGGCCATCAGGCCTGCACCGACCACGCCCACCTTGGTGACCGGACGGGCAAGCTTTTTGTCCGGAGCACCGGCGGGACGCTTGCCGCGCTTCTGCACCAGGTCCAGGAAGGCGTAGACAGTGGAGCTGAACTGCGGCGTCTGCATCAGTTCGGCCAGGGCGTCGCACTCGGCTTCGCGGGATTCCTCGCGCGTCCAGGTTTTGCCGTTCTCCAGCAGGTCCAGGACCTTGGCCGGCGCCGGTGCGGCGTTGGAGGTCTTGGCCTCCACAAAGGCGCGGCCCTTGGCGACGGCGGCGTCCCATGCCTCGCCCACGGCAGCCGGCTCGACGGCATTGGGCCGCTGTACCTGCTCCTCGCCGGTGATAACGCGAGCGGCCCAGGTGAGGGACTGCTCCAGGAAATCGGCCGGCTCGAACAGGGCGTCGGCGATGCCCAGGTCATAGGCAGCTTTGCCATTCAGGGTGCGGTTGTTGCTGAGCGGGTTCTCGATCATCACCTTGACGGCGTTCTCGGGCCCGATCAGGCGCGGCAGCAGGTAAACCCCGCCCCAGCCCGGAACCAGGCCGATAAAGGCCTCGGGCAGGGAGATCGCACCGGCGCCGGTGGACACCGTGCGGTAATCGGACTGCAGGGCGATTTCCAGCCCGCCGCCCAGTGCCACACCGTTGATGAAGGCGAAGCTGGGCACACCCAGGCTGCCCAGCTTGGCGTACACGTCGTGCCCCAGGCGGGCCATGGCGTAGCCGGCTTCGAAGTCGGAGATGCCCTTTACCGCGGACAGGTCGGCACCGGCCACCAGGTAGAACGGCTTGCCGGTGACGCCGACGCCGACAATCTCGCCGGCCTCGGCGCGCGCCTTGAGCTCGTCCAGCTTTTCACCGAGCTCGAGCAGGGTGTTCGGGCCCAGCGTGGTGGGACGGGAGTGGTCGACGTCGTTGTCCAGGGTGATCAGCGCGAAGGTGCCGGCGTTGCCGGGCAGCTGGACGTCCGAGACATACGAGTGGGTGACAACCTCGGTGGGGAAGAGGCCCGCGAGGCGCTGGTAATCGGGAGCTGACATTACTTCGTTGCCTCCGTGGAATCGGTGTTGTAGTCGGGGTGGTTCGGGTTTTCCCAGATCACGGTGGCACCCATGCCCAGGCCGATGCACATGGTGGTCATGCCGTAGCGGACGCTCGGATCTTCCTCGAACTGGCGGGCCAGCTGGTTCATCAGGCGCACGCCCGAGGATGCCAGCGGGTGCCCGACGGCGATGGCTCCGCCGTAGCGGTTAACCCGGGGATCATCATCTGCAATGCCGAAGTGGTCCAGGAAGGAGAGCACCTGGATGGCGAAGGCCTCGTTGATTTCGAACAGGCCGATGTCCTCAATGGACAGGCCGGTCTGCTTCAGCACCTTTTCGGTTGCGGGAACCGGTCCGTAGCCCATGACCTCGGGCTCGACGCCGGCGAACGCGAAGCCGACCAGGCGCATCTTCACGCCCAGGCCGAGCTCCTCGGCAGCTTCGGCTGAGGCGAGCAGGGCGGTGGTGGCGCCGTCGTTCAGGCCGGCAGCGTTACCTGCCGTGACGCGGCCGTGGGCGCGGAACGGGGTGCGCAGCTCGGCCAGGTCCTCAACCGTGGTGCCCGGGCGCGGCGGCTCGTCCACAGTGTTCAGGGTCCAGCCGGTGCCGGGCTTCTTGGTGGCAACCGGTACCAGGTCAGGCTGGATCTCGTTGTTGGCGTAGGCCTTGGCGAGCTTCTCCTGGCTGGCGGCGGCGTACGCGTCAGTGCGTTCCTTGGTGATGTTCGGGAACCGGTCGTGCAGGTTTTCTGCGGTGTTGCCCATGTTCAGGGCGGCCGGGTCCACCAGCCGCTCGGTCATAAAGCGGGGGTTCGGATCGGCGTCCTTGCCCATCGGGTGGTTGCCCATGTGCTCCACGCCGCCGGCGATGACGACGTCGTAGGCGCCGAAGCCGATGCCCGAGGCAGTGGTGGTCACGGCGGTCATGGCGCCGGCGCACATGCGGTCGATGGCGAAGCCGGGCACTGTGCGGGGCAGGCCCGCGAGCAGCGCGGCGGTGCGGCCGATGGTCATGCCCTGGTCACCGGACTGGGTGGTGGCGGCAATGGCTACTTCGTCGATCCGTTCCGCGGGGAGGGAGGGGTTGCGGCGCATCAGTTCACGGATGCACTTGACCACCAGGTCGTCTGCACGCATTCCGGCGTAGATGCCCTTTTCACCGGCCTTGCCGAACGGAGTCCGTACTCCGTCTACGAAAACTACGTCCCTGATCTGCCGTGATCGGCTTTGTGGGCTCACGTACTTACTCCTCTTTGAGATATGAAACGGAACAACGTCCGACTCGATGTTACTCGTGAGTAACATAGGCCGCAAGGACCGCGGGCGCCACTCGGGGAGCGAATCCGCTATGACGTGGATCATGCAGGTCCCGCCACCGACCCTACCCACATACCGCCGGAAACCGCAGCAGGATTTCCGCTGCTACCGTGGTCCGATGGATGCCGTTGCCGATCCCGCGCTGGCGGCGTGGCTGACCGAAGTGCGCGCCGCTCCCGCCATACCGCCGTCGCTTGCGCAGATACGCCGACTGCGCGCCCCGCGACCGCGGGAAGCGGGCCCCGGACTGTCCGAGGTACGCGGGATCGAAATCCCCGCCCGGGAGGACCCGATCGGCGAACGCCGCGGCGGCGGAACGCGGGCGGGGACCGGAAGTATTACGGACCATGTCCCGCTCCGGGCACGGCTGTACCGCTCCGGCCCCGAAGCGCTGTCACTGACGGTTTTTGTGCATGGCGGGGGATTTGTCTTTGGTGGCTTGGAGTCCCACGACCGGCTGTGCCGCAGGCTCGCACTGCTGGCCGGCACCGCGGTTCTGGCAGTGGACTACCGGCTGGCGCCGGAGCATCCTGCTCCCGCCGCGGTGGACGACGTCATGCGGGCATTGGAATGGGTGGCGTCCCGGCCGAAGGAGCTGGGGCAGCTGCTGCCGGGGACAGGCCTGGCAGGAGACAGCGCCGGCGGGCTGATTGCCTATCTGGCGGCCTGCGGGCTGGCCGGCACGCCGGCACTGCCTGATGTGTTGTTTCTGGCCTACCCGAATGCCGATCTCAGTCTGAGTCTGCAGAGCGTCTCTGAGAAGGGGGAAGGCTGGGGGTTGTCCGTGCAGGACCTGGCGTTCTACATTGCCCAATGGGTTCCGGACGCGTCGCTGCTGGGGAAGTTCAGTCCTGTGGAAGTGGCCCGGGCGCAGCCGTTGCCGGTCCGGACGCTGCTCGCGACCGCCGGACACGATCCCCTGCGGGATGAAGGGAAGCTGCTGGCCGAAGAACTGGCCCGGGGCGGCACCGGCGTCGAGTATCGGCCGCATCCTGACCTGGTGCACGGGTTCCTGACCCTCGACGCCGTCTCGCCTGCTGCCCGCCATGCCGGCGACTCCCTGCTCGCTGCCTACGGTGCGCTACTGTCGCACACCGCTATGCTGCGGCGGGACCGGAACGCCCCGCCGGATGCGCCGAACGGCGCGACGTAAGCCGTTGATCCACCAATGCACCCACAGCGCTGGCGACCCACAGGATCAGGGCGGATAAAAGCCAGTCGCCAATTCCGGTGACCGTCACACCGCCCGGGAAAAGGCCCGCTATCAGCAGGGCAAGAAGAGCCGCAATTAGCCCGGTTCCACCCAGGAACGCCGGTGCGTAGCGGTGCGCCGCCTTGGAAACCAGCGGGGTCAGGACCGCCTGGGCCAGGACAACAACCACCACCGCCACCAGGAAACCGGGCAACTGGATGTCGAAACCGGACACCCACCACAGGCTCAGCAGCAAGCCTGCGCAGGCAGCCAGAATCTGGATCCCTACGGTGCTCAGGATGTTTTTCATGGTGTTCACCCGCCTGCCGAAAAGGCTGTTTGTGCCATTCCCACAAGGCTAGGGCTGCAGGGCGGGTCCGGGACCACCCTCATGGGGTGAGCCGCCGGGCTGCGGAAACTAGGCGACATGGCCGTGCCTGAACGCTGCTTCCACTGCGTCATGACGGTTGGTCACACCGAGTTTTGAATACAGGATACGGACATGGGTTTTGACCGTATTGACTGACAGCTGCAGGTCTTCTGCCACTTGTCTGAGCGAAAGGTGAGAGGGGAGAAGCGTAAGGATTTCCAGTTCACGTGGTGTGAGTGCGCTGATATTCTCCGGCGTCCGCTGCTGCAGCACCGTGCGTACCGCCGCCGCTTCCGGCCCGTGACCGCCCACCCGCTCCATCAGCAGGGACCTTACCTCCGGTCCCGCCCCCGCCAGGGGCCGCAGGACGTCCAGGTCCACAGCCTTCCGCAGTGCCAGGGACAGATGCCCGACGGCGCGGGCCCGCTGCCCGTTGCGCAGGGCGGTTAGACACTCCAGCAGGGGAACTTCCACGGCAGTCCAGGCCAGCAGCGCGGGAAGGCTTTCCTCCCGAAGCTGGCGCAGGTGATGCGCCGCTGACTCCGCCCTGCCGGCGGAGTCAGCGGCGGAAGCACGGAGCAGGCAGAGTTCCGCGCCCCCGCTGCACCTCACCGAGGTCAAAAAGGGCGCCCGCTTCCAGCAAGGCGGCAGCAGAACGCATCGCTGCGCCGAGCCCGGCGGGGGTGGGCTCAAGTGCGTCGAGGTTCCCCGCCGCATCGACTGCCAGGTTATGGGCTGAGACGGGCTCCAAACGGAGGAGCGCCTGGCCGGCGTACACCAGGCTGACGGCTGCATGCCGGGGACCGGGCTGCCGGACGCGGGCCGGGGATCGGGCGCGGGCATCCCGCAGCAGGCCGGCCGCCCTGCGGTTGTTTCCCTGCAGCTGGGCCCCGATGGCCTGATCAAACAGGCTCCTGCCGGCCAGATAACCGTTGTGGACAGCAGCTGCCTCGGATAAGGCTTTCGCAGCGGACTCCTGGGCAGCGGAATAGCGTCCGCTGCCGAGCAACGCCACAGCATTCGCCAGTGTCGCCTCGATCCGGATGCCCGGAAGGGCGGCGGCGGAAAGCGCTGCCGGGCGGACCCCGGATCCGGGGAATGGCCGGGACCAGCCGGAGCTGAATAAGGTGCTCCGCGCCTGTACGAGTTCACGAAGTGCCTCCGACTCGCGAGGCATTGCCGACCGCCAGGCAAGGTCTGCCGCCTGCAGGTACCGGGAAGCCGCCGTCGGCTCCAACTGCACCGAGTGGGCCAGCGACGCGATCAGGCTGAGTCTGCCATCCGAGGTGACTTCGGCGTCGCCCAGCAGCGACAGTGCAGCGAGCACGGCATCCGATTCCCCGGAGTGGACCAGATCGGCGCCGTGGTGGGCCAGGACGGCTGCGAGGTGGGGCCCCTCACCGGACGCTGCCGCATGGCGCAGGCATGCCGCGGCGCTGCCTGCGGTGCTGTGCCAGGATGAGGCTCGGCGGTGTAGCCGGCGAAGCCCGGCGGGATCGGCCCGCCAGAGCATTTGCAGCAAATGCTGCCGCAGAACCGGACGCAGCACAAACGCCTGCTGCCCGCGGCGCTGAATCAGGCCCTGCGTGGCGAGTCGGCCCAGAATGGTCCCGGCGTCCGGAACCCCGCAGAGCGCAGCCGCCTGGGCAGGCTCACTCGTGCCGCAAATACACGCAGCCGCGATCACCCGGATTTCCGTCAGCGTCAGCGCGGGCAGTACCGTCCGGTCCAGGTAGGCAGCAATCGTCCCGCTCCGGTCCTCCACGGCGGGGCGGGCAGGGGATCGGTCGCCTTGCAGGTATCCCAGTGCGAGGGCGGTGCACGCAGGCCAGCCGCCACAGTCCGAATGGATCTGCCGGACGGTGCGTTGCCCTGCACCGGGAACCGCCAGGGCGGCCAGAGCGGAGGTCTCCGCAGCGGAGAAGGCAAGGTCCTCGGCCCGCAGGTCCAGGAGGCGGAAGGCAAGGCGGGCATCGGTCGCGTCTATGGCGGTGCTGTCCCGCGTGGCAACAATGACTTGGAACGGGACGGGGTCCCGGTTCAGCAGGGCGCGGAACCACGACTCTCTTTCAGCCGCCCTGAAACCCTCAACGGCGTCGAACACCAGGCGGATCCGGGACCCGGTGAGTTTCCGGGTGAGGAATGCCAGGGCATCATCCAGGCCGCCGGGCGGCTGAAGTGCGCCCGCATTCCCTTCCGGCACAACCCGTGCCGCCTGCAGGCCGGCCATAATGGCTGGCCACACCGTGCCGCCGTCCCGCGGAACCACCCACACCGGCTGTGGCCTCAGTGTGCCGGACCATTGCCGCAGCAGCGTGGTTTTGCCGTATCCGGGCGGGGCCGCGATGAGAACCGGACCTGTGGTGCCGCCCAGGCGTTCGAGAAGGTGTGGGCGGGGGATAAGCGCCGGAAGCGTTCCCCTGGCGGAAGGTGCTGCCGCGGGCTGGGGGTGGGCCGCTGAAGTCTCCACCGTGCGATTCTAGGTCCCTCCGGACCAGTTTGACCCGGCGGACTGCGATCGGGTGCCGGTACTTCGGGTGCCTGTACTTCGGATGCCGGTACTCAGGACAAGGCCAGGGATTTCAGCCGCTCGAACTCCGGCTCAGTGATCTGTCCTTCTTCCAGCAGATCGTGTGCGGACGCAATCTGCTGTGCCGGCGACGTGCTGTCAGCTACCCGCCGGATATA
Organism: Arthrobacter sp. Y3225209; assembly: GCF_059090685.1. Taxonomy (NCBI): domain Bacteria; kingdom Bacillati; phylum Actinomycetota; class Actinomycetes; order Micrococcales; family Micrococcaceae; genus Arthrobacter; species Arthrobacter sp. Y3225209. The sequence goes on along the minus strand of NZ_JBNHFW010000017.1, from coordinate 26,459 downwards.
GCTTTCGTTTTGCTCGGTAACTTCCCGGGCCCTTTGTTCGCTGCGCAGGGCCATGCCCCGGCCCCGGGCGATGATGTAGGCCAGCGCTGTAATAAACGGCGCGAAAAAGAGGAAGAAAACCCATACCGCCTTCGCGAATCCGCCCAACTCCCTGTCACGGAACAGATCGGAAATGATCTGAAACAACAGGATCAGGTAGGCCACGAAGAGGAACGCAACAACAATGCTCCAGATCGATTCCCAAAAAGTCATGGCTCAGCTCTCCTTTAGGTTCACCTATGGCGGGACCGGAGGTGCGGGGGTGGGATGCAGCGGCCGGACAATGCCACGGAGGTGATGCTCCATTGTGGAGCCGGTTTACAGGCGGATGAAACGGTTCCGGAAAACCGAAAAGGCAGGCGCGCGGAATCCACCCGGTCTAGGTGAGGCGTCAGTCCGGAGTCCAAAGCCTGGAAGTCCCGCCCAAGGCTGCCGCCGCAGGCCCGGTAACCGACGTTGACGCTCTTGGCTGAAAGCATGCTTAGCGTTTAGTCCCCTGCCTCGGTCCTCGCTAACCTGAGAATGATGAGCAGCGTGAAATCCAACCCAGTACAGGCATCCACCCGCAACGGCATGGTCAGCGTCCGCGGAGCGCAGGAGAACAACCTGCGCAACGTCGACGTCGACGTTCCGCGTGACGCGATCGTCGCTTTTACGGGGGTGTCGGGATCCGGGAAATCCTCCCTCGCGTTCGGCACCATTTACGCCGAAGCCCAGCGGCGCTACTTCGAATCAGTGGCGCCGTACGCGCGCCGGCTGCTCTCCCAGGGGCACAACCCCAAGGTCGAGGAAATCACCGGGCTGCCCCCGGCCGTTGCCCTGCAGCAGCGCCGCGGCGCACCCAGTTCCCGCTCCACCGTGGGCACCCTGACGACGCTCTCAAACTCCATGCGTATGCTCTTCTCCCGCGGCGGCACCTACCCGGCGGACGCGGAACCGGGCAGCCTTGACTCGGATGCCTTCTCCCCGAACACCGCCGCCGGGGCCTGCCGGGAATGCTCCGGGTTGGGCATTGCCCATACCGTGACCGAGGATTCCCTGGTACCGGATCCGTCACTGACCATCCGTGAGGGTGCCATTGCCGCCTGGCCCGGGGCATGGCAGGGCAAGAACCTGCGTGACATCCTCATCCAGCTGGGCTACGACGTCGACGTGCCGTGGAAAAAGCTGCCGAAAAAGGATCGCGACTGGATCCTGTTCACCGACGAACAGCCTGTGGTCATGATTACCCCGCAGCGGGACCGCGTGGCCAAACCGTACAAGGGCCGCTTCTGGAGCGCCAAAAGCTACGTGATGCATACCCTGGCTGATTCCGGCAGTGCACAGATGCGCGAGCGGGTCCTGGCCTACATGGTTTCCGGACCGTGCCCGGTCTGCGGCGGCGCGGGCCTGCGCCCCGAAGCGCTCGCCGTTACCTTCGCCGGCCGGAACATCGCCGAGCTGAACGGTGCAACGCTGGCCGAACTGGCCGAGATCATCCGGCCGACGGCGGAGCTGAAGTCCGCCGGCACGGCCTCCCGTGCGGCTGCCTCCAATGAAGACACCGAAGTGGCCGTGACCATTACCAGGGACCTGCTGGGCCGGCTGGAAATACTGACCGGCCTGGGCCTGGGCTACCTTAGCCTCTCCCGCGCCACCCCCACCCTGTCGCCCGGGGAGATGCAGCGCCTGCGGATTGCCACCCAGCTGCGCTCCGGGCTTTTCGGCGTCATTTATGTCCTGGACGAACCGTCCGCGGGCCTGCACCCGGCGGACGCGGAACCGCTGCTCACCGTCCTCCAGGAACTGAAGGACGCGGGTAACTCGGTGTTCGTCGTTGAACACAACATGGACGTAGTGCGCAGCGCGGAGTGGATTGTCGACGTCGGCCCGCAGGCCGGCGACGGCGGCGGAACGGTCCTGTACAGCGGACCCGTGGAAGGGCTGGCCAAGGTCAGGGACAGCGCCACGCGCCCGTTCCTGTTCGGCGAAGCCCGGGACGTCCGGCCGCCCCGCCGGGTCCCCGAGCAATGGCTGAGCCTGAAAGGCATTACCCGGCACAACCTGCGCGAGCTGGATGCGGAAATCCCCCTGGGGGTGCTGACGGCGGTGACCGGTGTCTCCGGCTCCGGTAAGTCCACCCTGGTCAGCCAGGTGCTGGCCGAAACGGTGGGCAGCAAGGTCAACGGTGCCGCGCCGGAGCCTGCTGACGGTGAGGAAGCCGAGGACAATGATCCCGGCGCCAAGGTCCGCGGCATCGCCGGCCTGGAGCACCTGGACCGGCTGGTCCGGGTGGACCAGCGGCCCATCGGCCGCACGCCGCGCTCCAACCTCGCCACCTATACCGGCCTGTTCGACGCGGTCCGGAAGCTTTACGCCTCAACGGATGAGGCACGGGCCCGGGGGTACACCGCAGGGCGGTTCTCCTTCAACGTGGCCGGCGGACGCTGCGAGACCTGCCAGGGTGAAGGCTTCCTCGCCGTCGAGCTGCTGTTCCTTCCCGGCACCTACGGGCCGTGCCCGGTCTGCCACGGCGCCCGCTACAACGAGGAAACCCTGGAAGTCACCTACCGGGGCAAGTCCATCGCTGATGTGTTGGGCATGCGGGTGGAATCCGCCGCCGAGTTCCTCGCCGATGTGCCCGCAGCCGCCCGCAGCCTGCGTACCCTGCTCGACGTCGGCCTGGGCTACCTGCGCCTGGGTCAGCCGGCCACGGAGCTCTCCGGCGGCGAGGCACAGCGCATCAAACTGGCCACCGAGCTGCAGCGCGCCCGGCGCGGACACACTCTCTACCTGTTGGATGAGCCCACTACCGGGCTGCATCCGCAGGACGTGCAGCTGCTGCTGGCCCAGCTGAACCGGCTCGTGGATGCAGGCAACACCGTGGTGGTGGTGGAGCACTCCATGAATGTGGTGGCCTCAGCCGACTGGGTGATCGACATGGGCCCGTCCGGCGGCGAGGAAGGCGGCCGGATCATTTGTGCCGGCACCGCTGCAGACGTGGCCGGCTGCGATGCGAGCCGGACAGCCCCGTACCTTGCCGCGGCGCTGAAGACGCTGGGTTAGGCTCCCGGCCCGCTCCGGAAGCGTTCCCAGGCGGACTGCCGCGACATGCCCAGGGCAGTGCCGATGGCGGCCCAGCTGATGTTGCGCTCCCGGGCCACCGCCACCCAGCGCTGAAGGTGCTGCTCGACCTGGTCCCGGGCCTCGGCGACCCGGGGCAGGCGTATGAGCAGTTCCTCGTTGTTCAGCGCCTCCCAGGGTGTTCCGGGAAGCGGGTCCGACGCCGAGGTGTGGTGCGCGTCCAGCATCCGCAGCGCCTTGGCTGCACAGTCACGGCAGACAGCGGCAGTGGGTGCTGCCGCCAGCACGCCGGTCTCCTCGCGGCCGCGCAGGCAGAATGAACACATAAACGGCTGGTGCAAAGGCTCGGCGTGGCCCGCTGCGGGCTGCTCGGGAGGCATGCGGCCATCCTATCCAGCCCGATAGCCGGTCGCGTACCTCTTGTGGTGTCAGGTAATACCTGACAGGATGTCCGCAGTTTCGGGAAGTCCCCGGACAGTGCGGGGGGATCTCTGATGGCGGCCAAGGACATTACCGGCACGGCCGGGCCGGAGGGCACGCAGCGCAGCGCAGCCGTGGCCCAGCAGAAGAGCAGCCGCGGGCTCGGTTTCCTGCTGGCCACTGCCGCGGCCGAGGGGTTCGGGGACGCCGTCAGCCGTGCAGCGCTTCCCATCCTGGCCGTGTCGGTGCTGGGTCTGGGGGCCGGGTTTGTCGGGGTTCTCAATGCGATCGGGATTGCAGCGTTTGTGCTCCTCGGCGTACAGGTGGGCGCTGCGGTGGACCGGCGGGGGCAGCCGCACAGCGCCATGGGCGCCGCCTCGCTGCTGCGGTGCCTGGCACTTCTGGGTCTCGCAGCCGCGGCTGTCAGCGGATGGCTCTCACCCACGATGCTCGCCGCGGCAGCCGTTCTCATCGGCGTGGCCGACGTCGTGTTCACCACTGCCCAGACCGTGCTCATTCCCGCCGTCGCCGGCAGGCGGGGCCTGAAGCATGCATACTCACGCCTGGCCATCACCGGACAGACGGCGTCGGCCACAGCGGCCGCAGCGGCAGGGGCGTTCCTGGCGCTGCTCGGCATGCCGCTGCTGCTCGCGGCAGCGGCAGTTGCCTACGCCGCCTCACGGCTGTTCCAGCTTGGCCTGCCCAGGAGCGTGCGCAGCGGCGCCCTTGGCACAGAGCGTCAACCTGCCACAGAGCGTGAACCCGGCGCAGAGCGTGAACCCGGCGCAGACAGGCAACCCGGCAACAGCGGGCTCGCCGGCACGGGTGCAGACGGCCATCAGCCTCAGGTGAGGCCGCGGCGGGCCGGCAGGGAAGGTTTTGCCATCCTCCGGAAGTCACCAGCCCTGCGGGCACTGACCCTCAGCGCCTGCCTGACCAACGCGGCGGCCATGGTCGGTAACACGATCCTGCCTGTCTACGTGCTGCGGGATCTTTCCCTGCCGCCAGCTGCGTACGCCGTGCTTGGCGCGTTTGGTGCGCTGGGGGCGGTCCTGGGTGCTGCTGCGGCGCCGTCCATCAGCAGCAGGCTGGGGTTGCGGGTTTCGCGTGCGGGTGCGGCGGTGCTTTCCGTCCCTGCCATCCTGCTGGCCGTGGCCTGCACCAGGCTCCCCGGCCCGGAACTGGTGTGGCTCGGTCTGGAGTTCCTGCTCTGGGCCTTTCTGGTGGCCGTTGCCGGAGTAGCCGGGTCGGAGGTCCTGCCCGGAACAGTGCAGCCTGACCGCCTGGCCACCGTCGGTGCGGCACAGCGGACGCTGACACTTGGCGTTATGCCCGTCGCCGCCCTCGCAGCCGGTCTGCTTGGGGCAACTGCCGGAACACCGCCCGTCTTCTGGCTGTGGGTCCTGCTGGCGGCAGCAGCTGCCGTGCCCATTGTGGGTACACGTTCCCTCGACCGTTTCCGCTGACCCGCGTTGCCGCTGCTGCGGCTACTCTGCCGGGGGAGTGGAGGGATCTGCGGTATCCGGGGGAGGTGCCTGCCGTGAGGCCCGTGGGCCACCGTTCGGGCGGAAACGGATGTAACTGTAAACAATGAGTGCCAGCCCGATACATCCCGAGGCGATCAGGGTTCCGCCGGTGACCCAGCCACCGGGCAGCCACCAGGAATCCCGGAACTGCCACCATTGCGGCACCTGCCGCCAGAGCCCCCAGACCACGCCTGCGGCCATCACCGCAAAGGCAGCGCACACGGACCCGGCGATCCGGGGCCAGGTCTGCACGCCCTGCGCCGCAGCACGGAAGGCATGAATGCGCACCGGGTGCAGCCACCGGTGTGCCCACGCATAACGCAGTGACAAAACGGCCAGGCCGGCCACGATCATCAGCAGGCCCGGCCCGGGGAGCACCAATGCGGCCAGTCCCAGGACAACAAGGGTCCAACCGGCCACCTCAATACCGGTGCGGCGCAGCCAGGCCGGGATCCGTTCCGTGCGCGTCATCCACCAAGCTTTGCATACAGCCGGACCTTGATGCAGGCCCGCCGGGACCCGTCACCGATTCCGCAGGCTCCCGTACCGGGTGCCAGAATGCTGCCTAAGAACCGGCGGACGGGAAGGAAAAACAATGGAATTGCTTATGGAGGCCATAGGGGCGGTGTCATCCAGCCGGAGCGAGGTGCGCGACGACGACTGGGACAGTGAGAACGCCGTCATCACCTTGGATCCGGCCCGGTTCACGGAGGAAGCGCTGTGGGGGCTGGCGGAGTTCAGCCACGCAGAAATCCTGTTCGTCTTCGACCAGGTCCCCGAGAGCAAGATTGAGCGCGGTGCCCGGCGGCCGCGCGGCAACCCAGACTGGCCGCTGGTGGGCATTTTCGCCCAGCGCGGGAAGAACCGGCCAAACCGGATCGGAAGCACCGTTGTGCGGATCGAATCAGTGGACGGGCTGTCCATGAAGGTTTCCGGACTGGATGCCGTCGACGGCACGCCGGTGTTGGACATTAAGCCCTTTATGGCTGAATTCGGTCCGCGCGGCGCGGTGATCCAGCCCTGGTGGGCCACGGAGCTTATGCGCGGCTACTGGTAGCTTTCCGGGGAACCGGGCCCGCATGGGTTAGGTTGGGGCGTGCTTACTGAACCGCTTTCCGCGACCACGCTGCTGCACGGCATCCGGATGGAGGTCATGGCCGCATCCCACGCCGATGCGCTCGCAGCGGGGTACCGGCGCAACCGCACCTATCTTGCCCCCTGGGAGCCGTTACGGGAGGAATTCTTTTACAGCTCCGACGGGCAGAAGGCCGTGATTGAGGCAAAACTTTTGCTGTTCCGGGCCGGTACGGAAGTGCCCTGGGTTTTGGCTGCAGGGGAGCGCATCATCGGTACCATCACGCTGACCGGTATTGTCCGTGGTCCGTTCCTGTCCGCGAATCTGGGCTACTGGATAGACGGAGAATACGCCGGGCGGGGGATCGGAACTGCGGCCGTTGCCGCCGTCCTGGAGGCCGCCCGGGAACGCCTGGGCCTGCACCGACTCCAGGCGGCGACGCTGCCGCACAACGTCCCGTCGCAGCGGATTCTGGAACGGCTGGACTTTGAACGTATCGGTCTGGCTCCGCGGTACCTGAGGATCGCCGGCCAATGGCAGGATCACGTGCTTTTCCAGCGGATCCTGCAGGGTCCGCTGTGAACGGGGTACTGCGGGCCGAACTGATAGCCACGGAACGCCTGAGGCTGGAACCGCTGTCCGTGCACCATGCCCGGGAAATGGTTCCGGTGCTGGCGGGCACTGCCATCTACCGGCATATCGGGGGTACAGCACCCACCGCGCAGGAATTGGCTGCCCGGTACGCCGGCCAATCGGTCGGGGCGTCACCGGACGGCAGGGAGGCATGGCTGAACTGGATCATCCGGGAGCAGGGCGCCGCCGTCGGCTTTGTGCAGGCCACCGTCGCCGTTGGCGCACCGTGCCCGACGGCGTACGTGGCATGGGTGGTAGGCGAGGACTTCCAAGGCCGCGGCATTGCCACGGAAGCGGCCCGGGCCCTGCTCAGCTGGCTGCTGCCCCGTACCGGAGGACCGGTTGCTGCTTATATCGCTCCTGGGAATCTGGCCTCCACCGGCGTCGCACGGAAACTGGGGTTGGCCGGCAGCGGTCAGCTGGACGAGGACGGCGAGGAGCTCTGGCGCAGCGCCACGCCGGCTGGGTAGCCCGGGCGTGCCGGTGTAACAGTGCCGGTGTAACAGCGCCGGTGTGGCCCCGCCGGTGTAGCAGTGCCGGCGCAGCAGAAGGGCGGGGATCGGAGCGTCCTGCTCCGATCCCCGCCCTTTGGGGGTCGAAAAGCTGCTACTTGACCTTGACGGTCATCATGCCCTTCGGATTGCTCTGGATAACCTCAATGGTGGTTCCGGTGCCGGCCACTACTACGCTGCCCTGCGGGTTTGCCGGGTCGTAGTACGCATTCGGGTTGCTGTCATTGAAGACGGCGATGCCGGGTTTGGAAGGCACATTGAGCGTTGTCATCCCGGCAGCCGTTTCGCGGTGCAGGAGAATCGGATCGGTGGCTTCCTTGCTGAACGTCGCATCAAAGCTCTGGATGCGGTTCCGTGCCAGTGCGCCGTCAGTCCAGCGCAGGGCCTGCGGGCGGGCATCCACGGGAAGGACCAGGCCGGCGCCGGGATGCTGGCTGGTGTTGTTGTTGCGCTGCCCTGCGTTCCAGTACGTCACCAGCAGTCCGTTCTGGTAGGGGAAGTGTTCCACCTTGTCCGGTGCGCTGACGGCCCAGCCGAAGTTGTACGGGCCGGTCTGGAGGGTGGCATCGTAGCCGGCGTATTGCCGGTTCTCGGCAATGTAATACCTGCCGTTGCCGTTGGCGTCCTTGGGGAGGGTCACCACTACGGCCTGCTGCTTTTTGGTGGCGTGGTAGGACGGGCCAAGCATGTGCGTGGACTTTACGCCCGCCGTTGCCACGTCATAGTCCAGCCAGCCCATCTGCAGCTTTTCCCAGGCGCCCATGTGGTTGGGTGTGGTGCCGATGGAGTCTTCGCCGCGGCCCAGCCAGGAGCCGGAACTCATCAGGGTCCAGAAACCGGTTCCGTTGTCTCCGCCTGCCGTGTCGTACAGGTCCGGCAGGCCCAGGTCGTGACCGTATTCGTGGGCAAAGACACCGAGTCCGCCGTTCTCCGGTTCGGTGGTGTAGTCGCGGATCCAGACCTTGGAATCGCCAATCCGGATACCGCCAAACGGGTTGCTGGCCGGGCCCTCGATTCCGCGTCCGGCCTGGCCCACGGACCAGCGGTGCGACCAGATGGCCGACGACGCAGCACCGGCTTCCTCGCCCTCGCCGGAATGGATGGCCTGGAAGTGGTCGATGTACCCGTCCGGCTCGTCGAAGTTGCCGTTGTTGTTGTAGTCATAACGGTCCCACTGGTCGAAACCGGCAAGGTAGGCGTCGATATCCGCGGCACTCTTACCGGCGGCGATCTGCCCGTCGTACCAGGCGTCGGCCGCGTCCTGTACGAACCGGGTCATATCCGTCTGGGATTCCGTTTCGCCGTAGCTGGCCGAGTTATAAGGGACGGTTACCCAGTCGCTCACGTCGCCGTCGACCGTGTAGCGGCCGCTGGACATTTCCTCATAGAGGGTCTTCAACGATTCGCCCTGCGGGTTAAAGAACATATCCATGTAATGTTCCCGGTCAAACTCGGGGAGCCAGTATGTGGAGTTGTCCATGCTGCGGTTGGGTGCGGGGATCCGGTTATGTTCCGGACCCGGAGCGGAGCCGGGGAAGCGGGGATCCACCTGGTCCCCGAACTCAATCAGGAAGGACAGGATCTGGTCGCTGTCCTCCAGCCCGTATTCTGCCCACTGGCCGGGAGCCACCTGGACAGCCTTGGAGCCGCCGCGGTTCTGGACCGGGGCTTCGCCGCGCACTACCTTCTCCACCGCCTGCTGGTTCAGCGTCCGGCGCTCATCAGCGGCGGCGTCGGGGCGGTCGTCGGTTTTCGCGGTGCTGCCGTTGGCCCCGGGGGCGCCGGAAGCGCCGTTGCTCCCGCCGCCCGGGGGCTGGGGGGACGGGGCGGCGACGGCGGACACGGCCACCACCGGCGAGAGCAGAAGGGCGCTGCTGAAAGCCAGCACGGCAGCCTTCCGCGCAACGTTGTTTATTGAACTCAATTGTTCCCCTTAGAAAGTGCGTGGTGCGTAAGTGAGGTGGAATCAAGCTACTGGAGCGCCGGTTCCCGGAAGGACCGTAAATCGGATAGGAAATGAATTGGCATCAAAGTGGCACGGGTTTATACGCAGCCTCTTCCAAAAACGCTTCCTAAGCAGTAAAAGGTCTTCCTAACGTGCGGCTACACTGCGGTTGATGACACACGCTGGGGAACGCATGGGGGAGAACACCGCGGACGGCACGGGCAAAGGAACTGCACTGCCTGAACCCGAATACCGGATTGATCCGCGAACCCTGCGGGAAATACCACTGGATCCCGGCAGCGCCGAGGCGTGGCTGGCAACGACGGCGGGTGATGGACGCCCCGCGTCCGCCCGGATCGCCTGGCTGCGGATCCTGGGACGGCTTCCCGAAGCCGAAGCGGCCGCCCGGGAAGCACTCAATGCCGTAACCCCTGCGTTCCTGCATGCCGGCGCCCTGCATTCCGGCGCCCGTATCGGTGCCGGCATGCTGTCCGCAGGAGTCCGCCCGGCCATCCGCCTGGCCCAAGTGCTGCAGTGGAAAGGGCAGCTCAGCGACGCCCTGCGCCTGCTGGCGGCCGTGGACCGGTTCCTGGCCGCGCCCGGCCACGGGAAGCCCGGTGACGCGCTGGTCAGCCGGGCGTTCCTGCACCAGCATCGCGGCAAGGTACTCCTGGACGCTGGACATCCCGTCTGGGCACTAACTGAGTTCCGGCGGGCGCTGCATCTTCGCATTGCTGCGGGAGCGCCCGGGGACCAACTGCAATCGGCCGAGATGGCTGTCAGTGAGGCCCTGAGACGCCTGAAATAGACAGCAGGCTTAGGAGACTGGCGGCTTCCAGTCTAGGATTGAAGGCAGAATAGCTCTCCGGAAGCCTGGACAACCGCTTGGACTTCCGTTGTGTACACCGTTACGAAGGGATCAGGATCATGATCGGATTCATCATCGCAGGGCTAATCATCGGAGCGCTGGCGCGGCTGATCAAGCCCGGCAAGCAGAACCTGGGTATCCTGGCAACCCTGCTGCTCGGCCTGGCAGGTTCCGTCATCGGTGGCGTGATCGCCAATCTGCTGGGTACGGGTGACATTTTTGAACTCAATGTCTTCGGCTTCATCATCGCAGTTGTTGCAGCTGTACTGCTCGTGGGGACCGCTGAAGCTATTGCCGGCCGGAACAAGGGCAACTCCCAGATCCGCCGGTAAACCCGGCCGCACCCCGGGGGACAAACCCCGGAGACCTCAGCCCCAAAAACAAGCCGTCCCGGCTCCACCGCATCATGCTGTGGGGCCGGGACGGTTTTTTATCTGACGTTTCTTTCCAAGTGTGTGCGCCGGCGGCCGGATCAGGCAGGCAGCGATTCCGGAGCCGGGTAACCGCCAGCGGCTTCGGCCGGGGCAGTGCCGGGAGTGATGTCTGCGGGGCGCATGCTGCGCTCCTCAAGCTCAGCGGAGAGGGAGAGATAGAAGCCGAAGAGGCCCTCGATGAGCGGCCCTTCTTCCAACTGGTTGAACGCCTGGTCACACAGTGCTTCGAGGCTGCTGGTGTTCATGGCGGCGAAATCGGGAAACAGGTCGACGTGGGTGATCGGGGCATGGGTCATAAAGTGTCCTCACAAAAGAACCAATGGTCCACGTCTTAAACCACAGAGGTTTCCACCGTATCGGGTTCCCCGGTTCCTGTAAATGCCGGTCAAAGGGCACGGCGCGTATCCGGCTCCGGCCGGCATTCGGCGCTAGATTGAGGGCATGCAAACCGATAACCGGGTCGACCCGCCCGAGACAGCCGGGGAACTCGAGACCCTGACCGGATTCCTGGACTACTTTCGGGACACCGTGGTGATGAAGGCCTCCGGGCTGACCGACGCGCAGGGCGCAAAGCAGCTGCTGCCCTCCATCACCACCGTCTCCGGGCTGGTCCGCCATCTTGCCGACGTGGAACGTTTTTGGTTTCAGGGGCGAATCGACGGACAGCCGGACGTACGCACCAGATGGTCCGATGAAGATCCGGACGGCGAATTCCGGGTCAGCGACGAGGACAGCCTGGCCGGCATTATCGCCGACTACGAATCGGCCTGTGCCGGGTCACGAGCCGTGCTGTTGAACTATGCCCTGGAGGACCGCTGCCGCGGCGGCGAAGGCCGGCAGACAGTCCGCTGGGTACTGGTCCACATGATCGAGGAAACCGGCCGGCACTGCGGCCATCTGGACATCCTGCGCGAGTTGCTGGACGGCTCCACCGGAGACTAGCCGGCGGTGATCCCGCTCCGCGGACCGCCTCCGCGGGACCGCGTCCAGAAGAGCATCTCGACCGGGTGCCTGCGCTGGGACTGGCGTTCGGTACGGATGGGGCGGAATCCCGCCCGGCGGGCCACGGCTTCACTTTGGACGTTGCCCACGATGGTCCGCAGGACAACGGTCGGGAAGCCTCCCGCCAGCGCCCAGTCACTAAGTCCCCGGGCCGCTGCCGTGGCGGCTCCCCGCCCCCGCCCGGCCGGCAACAGCGCATACATGATTTCGGGGGTATCGTGCACAGTGCTGGAAATGCCTGCAGTACCGAGCACCTGGTCGCCGTCGCAGAGGGCGTAGCGTGCCAGCAGGTTCTCCCGGCGGGCTGCCGCTGCCCGCTCCACCCGCCGTCGGGCGTTATCTGCGCTGAGGTATGCGGGAAACAAAGTCCAGCGGATGACGTCCTCGTCCCGGGACAGCTCCTGCTCCAGGTGCCAGTCTGATGCCGTGAGGATCCGAAGCGTGAATCGCCCCAGTTGGAGTGAGTCCGGCGTCGCCGTAATTAGGGGCATCCGCCATTATTGCGCCGTCCTCAGCGGCTCCCCAACCCCTCACCGGTTCAGCGGTGTCACGCCACCGGAAATGATTCCAGCATGGCCTTCAACCCGGCATAAATGCCCGGGGTGTCGTGGTCAACCGAGATGGCCGACGCCCCGTAGAGCCCGGTGATTCGGACGGTGAGTTCACAGCCTTCTCCGGCATGTTCCAAGGTGTATTCCAGGACGCCCGGAGACTCGGCGGACACTGTACCGTTCCACTGCGGATTGAAGGTCAGGGCCAGCCGGACCGGTTCCTCCACCGCCAGGACGGTGCCGATGATCAGGTCCTCACCGTCGTAGGCCATGGTGTACGTGCTGCCCTCCGACAAGGGTCCGGAGAGCGTTGAGTCCCACATCCAGGGGCGGGGAACCCCGGTTGCAGTGAGCTCTGCCCACACCCGCTCGGATGGACAGGCAATGCGGGTCCGGTAAAGAGTCTCCGATATGTTGCCCATGGCCTGCCTCCTGTGCCGGTGCCGCGCGTCTGCAGCATGTCTGCGGCGACGATAAACCAGGCAGCACCCGGACCGCTATCCCGAGGTGCTGCCTGTGGATAGCACTCAGTTCCCTCTGCTGGGCGGATCCACCGGATGCAGTTCGGTACGGACGGCGTCCAAGTACCGCACCGGCGCAACCAATTAGATGACCGCGACGCCGATCCCGGCAAGCGCTGCCCGCCTAGTCAACGGATAGGCTGCCGGCTTACCGCTGCCGTGCGGAAGTACGGGCTCCGGCCGCGGATTTCTCCTCGGACGGCTTCTCCACCAGGGGATCAGGGTCCAGGAAGGCGACGGTCAGTACCGCAGCGGTCTCCCGGATCTGCCACTCCCTGGCACCCAGCCCGCGCAGCGCGGCGCTGATGGTGTCCAGGTTGATCTCCGCCGGCGGACGCCAGGCCAGCCGGCGCAGGTGATCCGGGGTAAGCAGGTTTTCCAGCGGCAGATTCAGTTTTTCCGCCAGTGCGGTCAGCCGCGGCTTGGCGGTCTGCAGCCGGGCAGCGGCCGCCGGGTCGTTTTTCGCCCAGACGCGCGGGGGTGGCGGGGCGTGGGTAGGGATGTGCAGCGGGGGAAGGTCGGTGGTGGAGCGGGCAGCGGAAATGCAGCGCAGCCAGCGCGGGGCTTCCTTCTGCGCTGCACGGCCGTGGAATCCCGGGGTCTTCAGCAGCTGGGGGACCGTGGCGGGCATGGCGCGGGCGGCGGCCACAATAGCCGAGTCCGGTATCAGCCGGCCCGGCGCGGTGTCGCGCAGTTCGGCCAGGTGTTCGCGCTCGGTCCACAGCTCACGGACGGCGGCGAGCTGGCGGCGGTCCCGGAGCTGGTGCATGCCGGAGGTGCGGCGCCAGGGATCGACCCGGGGCGGGGCCGGCGGAGCGGTGCGGATGGCTTCAAACTCTTCCTCGGCCAGTTCGAGCTTGCCTGCCTCGTCCAGCACACGGATCAGTTCCACCCGCAGCTCTGCGAGGACTTCGACGTCGAGCGCCGCGTAACGCAGCCACGGCTCGGGCAGGGGCCGGGTGGACCAGTCAGCAGCGGAGTGCTCCTTGGCCAGGGAGAAACCCAGCAGGGTTTCGATCACTGCAGCCAGGCCCACACGGGGCAGTCCGGCCAGCCGGGCGGCAAGTTCGGTGTCGAAGAGCTTGTCCGGCCACATGCCCAGCGCAGACAGGCAGGGCAGGTCCTGGGTGGCGGCGTGCAGTATCCACTCCACCCCGCTCAGGGCCTCGTTGATAATCCGCAGGTCCCCGAAGGCTTCGGGGTCGATCAGCCAGGTTCCGGCGCCTTCACGGCGGATCTGGACGAGAAAGGCGCGCTGTCCGTAGCGGAACCCGGAAGCCCGTTCGGCATCCACACCGGCGGGGCCGGTGCCGGCGGCCAGGGCTGCCGCAGCCCGTTCCAATCCGCGGGGAGAGTCGATGACCAGCGGCACACCGTCCCGGGGGGTTTCAAGTACCGGAAGCGGCTCCGGCGGTTCCCCGGCCTCGGCTGGTGCGGAGCTGGACGGGTCTGCGGCCTTGCCGGATATATGCGCGGTCATAAGGATTCCATTCTACCGACGAAGCCGGGGGCAGCGGACAGGACGGCGGCCCTAGCTGCGCCGGCGGCCCGGAAGGGGAGTGACGCCGTCGGGCAGCGGGGGCAGCCCGGCGAAGGTGCAAACCATGTCCGACCACGCTTCCAGATGGGACTGCACATCGGCACCAGCCGGCGTCCAGGACGCCCGCAGCTCAATATCGATCGAGTCGTCCCTGCCCTCGAGGGTGCCGTAGCTTTCCGAAAGCACCCGGGTGGCTGTGCCGCCGGCCAGTGAATAGGGCGCTCCGTGTTCCTCCAGCGCTTCCACCAGCCAGGTCCAGGCCACCGAGCCCAGCAGCTGGTCATTGCCCATGTCCGGCTCCAGTTCGGCGCGGATGTAGGTCACAATCCGGAAGGTTCCGTTCCAGACGGGTGAGCCGGCCGGATCATGGAGCAGGATGAACCGCCCCGTGGCCAGCTCCAGCTGTTCGGGGATCTGCAGGGCGGCCGGGCCATGCAGGCTGGTGGGCCCGGCGGGACCCGGCGCCAGCACCTCTGCGCCCAGCGAAACAGCGTACGGGGCCAGGCGCGTGGGGGCGGGGATTTCCTCGAGTTTCAGTTCCGCCCGGCAGGTGGCCCGGCGCAGCGCGCCGAGGGCCGTCAGGAAATCCGGGGGCACCTGGGAAAGGTCACCTATTGCACTCACCTCCGCAGACTATGGCCTGCGGAACATTGCCGCCGACGCAGGCTCGCCGGTGTGGCCGTTTCGTTACCTGCCGTCCGCGGCGCAAATGCGGACGGACGGCAGGCTGAAGCGGATTTAGTGCGTGCCCAGCGGTGCCGGATCGGCGGCAACTTCACGGGCGATGGCTTCGGCAAAGGCATCGATATCGTCCTCGGAAGTATCGAAGGTGCACATCCAGCGCACCTCGCCGGTGGACTGGTCCCAGTCATAGAACCGGAAGTCGCTGCGCAGCCGGTCGGCGACGCCGGCGGGCAGCTTGGCGAACACGGCATTGGACTGCGTGGCCTGGGTGATCTCCACGCCGTCGATCTTCTCCACCGCGGCACGCAGGCGCTGCGCCATGGCGTTGGCGTGCGACGCCGAGCGGTGCCACAGATTCGTGCCGTACAGGGTGACGAACTGGGCGGAGATGAAGCGCATCTTAGAGGCCAGCTGCATGTTCATCTTGCGCAGGTAGTCCAGGCCCGGGGAGGCCTCCGGGTCGAAGGTGATGATGCATTCGCCGTACATCATGCCGTTCTTGGTGCCGCCCAGGGACAGGATGTCCACACCGGCGTCGGCCGTCATTTCCTTGAAGGAGACCCCAAGGCTGGCTGCGGCGTTGCCCAGGCGGGCGCCGTCCATGTGCAGCTTCATGCCGCGGGCGTGGATGTGCTCGGCAATGGCGGTGATTTCCTCCACGGTGTAGAGGGTGCCAAGCTCGGTGGACTGGGTGATGGACACGGCCAGCGGCTGGGCGCGGTGCTCATCGCCCCAGCCCCAGGCCTCGCGGTCGATCAGTTCGGGGGTGAGCTTGCCGTCATCGGTGGGGATGCCCAGCAGCTTCATCCCGCCGATGCGTTCGGGGGCGCCGTTTTCATCCACGTTGATGTGCGCCGTCGTCGGGCAGATCACCGCGCCCCAGCGGGGCAGCAGGGACTGCAGCGCGGTCACGTTGGCGCCGGTGCCGTTGAAGACGGGGAAGGCACGGATGCGGCTGCCGAACTGGTCCGTCATGACCTCGCGGAGTTTGGCCGTGTAGACGTCTTCGCCGTAGGCCACCTGGTGGCCCTGGTTGGCGGCAGTCAGTGCTGCCAGGATTTCCGGATGGACACCGGAGTAGTTGTCGGAGGCGAAGGCCCGGATGGTGGTGTCGTGCAGGGGGAGAATGTCAGTCACGGTTCCTAGTATCTCTTACGTTGGTGTTGCGCAGGTTACTTTTTCCTAGCCGGTGAGGTAGATCCGCTGTCCGTTGATGTCGCCGGCTTCCTGACCAAAGAGCCGGACGACGGCGCCGGCCAGGTCTGCGACGTCGGTGGCGCCTTTGAAGGTCCGTTCCGGGGAGGACCGCCGCTGCCCGTCATCCACCAGCGATTTCACCACAAACACCACGGCGGCGGAACGCTGGGGTTCGGGGTTTTCCCTGCGCCCCGACTGGGCCCGCCGGAACCCGGCGGCAATGGCCCGCACCCAGGCATCCGCTGCTGCCTTGGCCGCGGCATAGCCGGCACCGCCGGCGGTGGGGGTGTCCACCGCGGTGGCTGACACGATGGCCAGCCGGCCGTTCGGGGAAGCGGCCAGCTGGTCATAAAAGCTGCGGCTGACGTTGCGCAGGGTGCCCAGGATGTTCGTTTCCAGGAAATCCCAGTCCTCCTCGGACTGCGTGGTGATCCCCGCGCCGGCACGCCAGCCGCCCACCAGGTGGATCAGGCCGTCGATCCCGCCGTAGCTCTCCTGCATGTCCGAGGCCAGGGCCGCGACCTCCCCGGCGTCGGCGAGGTCGCAGGTGCGCAGATCGGCGTTGTTGAGCCCGAACAGCGTGTTTTCCAGCCGGGCCGCGTCGCGGCCAACGGCCACCACCTTGGCACCGGCGGCGTCGAGCGCCTGGCACACCGCGGTGCCGGAGGCACTCCCGGCACCGGCCACGAGGACGGTCAGGCCCTTCGCGGACGCGGTGTCCCGGCCTGGCGCGGTGCCCCGTTCGGAGCTCATGCGGTGTGCTCTCCTGCGGGTGCGCCGGACGGGGTGGCCGTGGCTCCGGTGATCCCGGAGGTGGACTCGATAACCGGAGCCATTTTCTTGGACAGGGCCTCATAGAACATGGACAGCGGGAACTCGTCATCGAGCACCTGGTCGGTGAGGCCGCGCGGCGGTCCGTCCAGCGGCAGCGCCTGCGGACCCTGTGCCCAGACGGACGCCGGGTGCGGCGTCAGGGTTGCCGACACCAGGTCGTAGGCCGCGAGCCAGTGCGCGGTCTTGGGGCGGTCGATGGAACGCCAGTAGAGTTCCTCGATCCGGGCGCCAAGCCGGACAACGACGTCGGCGGCATCTTCCCAGTCGATGCTCAGTTTGCCGTCGGTCCAGTGCAGTACATGGTTCTGGTGCATCCAGGCGAAGAGCAGCTGGCCGCCGAGGCCGTCATAGTTGCGCACCCGGCTGCCGGTGATGGCGAAGCGGAAGATGCGGTCGAAGATCACTGCGTACTGGACCAGGCGGGCGTGCCGGCGGGTCTCCGCGGGTGCCTCCTCGTCGCGCTGGATTTTTACCGCTTCACGGAACGCGGTCAGGTCGCAGCGCAGTTCCTCCAGCGAGTACAGGAAGTAGGGCATGCGCTGCTTGATCATGAACGGGTCAAAGGGAAGGTCGCCGCGCATGTGGGTGCGGTCGTGGATGAGGTCCCACATGATGAAGGTTTCCTCGGTCAGCTTCTGGTCCTCCAGAAGTTCCGCGGCTTCGGCCGGCAGCTGCAGGGAGGTGATGTCCGCTGCCGCGGCAAGGACGCGGCGGAAACGGGCGGCTTCCCGGTCCGCGAAGATGGCGCCCCAGGTGAAGGACGGGGTTTCCCGCACTGCTACGGTTTCCGGGAACAGGACAGCGGAATTGGTGTCATAGCCCGGGGTGAAGTCCAGGAACCGAATCGGGACGAAGAGTCCGTTGGAGTACTCACCGGCCTCGAGTTCGGCCACGAACTCCGGCCAGATGACCTCGATCAGCACAGCCTCCACGAGGCGGTTGGAGCTGCCGTTCTGCGTGTACATGGGAAAGACCACCAGGTGCGCCAGGCCGTCAACACGCTCGCGCTGCGGCTGGAAGGCCATCAGCGAGTCCAGGAAATCCGGCTCGGTCTCCAGGCCGGCAGCAACCCAGCGTTCGAAGTCGGCGACAACGAGGCGGAGGTACTCCTCATCATGCGGGAAGGCGGGGGCCAGGGCGGTGATGGCTGCGCAGATGGTGCCGATCAGCTCCACGGCCCGGTCATGGTGCGGGGCGTCCACGGAACCGTTTTTGTTCTGCAGCGGCTGCAGATCGGTGGCAGCCTGTTTCAGGGTCAGCCAGGCGTCGGTTCCGGCGGGGGCGGTGCCCGCCGGAACTGCGTCGATGTCGGGGCGGTTGAGCGCGGAAAATGCTGGGGAGGACATGGCTGTGACCTTCCGGGGGAGGGGCCGTCCCGTGGGGGTGGGGTGGCAGCTGGACTGATTAGCCGCCAGCATACTCACGTATTCCTAACGCTTACCGAAGAACAGCCCACACGTAAGTACCTCTTATGCTCGTGTGGTGCCCGTCACGCCAAAGCTTTAGTACCTCTTCGCCTGCAGACGGCTAGTAGCCGCGGCTGTTCGGGGATTCGGTGCCGATGACGGTCAGCGAAACCTCGGGGTGGTTCTTCTCCACCCGGCGCAGCGCCCATACGTCATTGAAAACGGCCACGTACGCGCCGTCGGTCCGCTCCAGCACCTCGGCGCCGTGCACGTTGGAGAGAATCTCCGCAGCATCGGGCGTGGTGAGCCGGGCCAGTGAGTAGGAAAGCTGCTCGTAGCGCATGGGGGCGTTGAAGTCCTGCGTCATGCGGTCCTCCACCACCTCGAACTGCATGGGGCCGACGGCGGCAAGCACCGGCGCCTGGTCGCCGCGGCGGTCCGAGCGCAGCACCTGGATGATGCCCTCGTGCTCGAGCTGGTCGATGCCCCGGCGGAACTGCTTGTAACGGCTGGGATCCTGGGAACGGGCCACGCGGAAGTGCTCGGGGGAGAAGAACGGGATGGGCGGGTATTCCACCGGTTCCTCCACGTACAGGCTGTCGCCCACCCGCAGTGCGGAGGCGTTGACCAGCCCGACGACGTCGCCCGGGTAGGCCTGGTCGATCACTTCGCGTTCGCGGCCAAAGAGGTGCTGGGCGTACTTGGTGGCGAAGGTCTTGCCGGTGTTGGAATGCGTGACCACCATGCCGCGCTCGAAGATGCCGGAGCAGACCCGGATGAAAGCCACGTGGTCACGGTGCGCGCGGTTCATGCCGGCCTGGACCTTGAAGACGAACCCGGAGAAGGGTGCGTCCACGGGGCGAAGTCCGCCGTCCTTGTCCTCGCGGGCGGAGGCCGAGGGGGCCAGGTCCACCAGGGTGTCCAGGATCTGCTTGACGCCGAAGTTCAGGGCAGCCGAGGAGAAGAGGATGGGGGTGGCCTTGGCGTTCAGGAAAGCGTCACGGTCGAAGTCGCGGCCGTCGATGACCAGTTCGGCCTCGTCCAGCGAATCGGTCCACACATCGCCTTCACGCTCGAGCGCCTGTTCCGGGGTGAAGTGTTCTTCCTTGGCCAGGGAGGCACCGGAGTTCTGCCGTTCAAAGTGGACGTATTCGTCCTTCTGCAGGTCCCAGACACCGCGGAAATCGCCGGCGATGCCCACGGCCCAGGTCAGGGGCATGGGGGCCAGGCCGGTGCGTTCGGTGATTTCATCCATCAGGGCCAGCGGATCCAGTCCGGGGCGGTCCCACTTGTTGATCACGGTGATGATGGGCAGGTTCCGGGCGCGGCAGACTTCGAACAGCTTCATGGTCTGGGTTTCCAGGCCCTTGGCGGCGTCCACGAGCATTACGGCGCAGTCCACGGCGGCGAGGACGCGGTAGGTGTCCTCGGAGAAGTCGGCGTGGCCGGGGGTGTCCAGCAGGTTGATCACGGTGTCGCGGTAGGCGAACTGCAGGGCCGTGGAGCTGATGGAGATGCCGCGGTCCTTTTCCATCTGCATCCAGTCGGAGACCGTCTCGCGGCGGTTTTCCTTGCCGTTGGTGGCGCCGGCGGTGCCGATCACCCGGGCGTGCAGGGCCAGCGCCTCGGTGAGCGTGGACTTACCGGCGTCGGGGTGCGAGATGACGGCAAAGGTGCGCCGCCGGGCGGACTCCCGAACGATCTCTTTGGTGGCGGTGGCGCTGACGGTGGTGGAAACCTGTTGTGACACTCCGCTGCTTTCAGACTCTGTGGGTTGGAACTGCTGGGGGACTGCATGTTGTCCGCGCCCGGCAGCCGGCTGCTCAGAACACAGCTTTCTCATTCTACCTGCTGGCTTCCTGCCGCCCGGACAGGGCAGGGATCCTGCCCGGCGGCTGTCCCACACGGACACCGGTGCGCTGGGCCGCGGAGGCATACCGGTGGTCGGGTGCCCGAACCCGCGGTATCGCCTACTGTGGTGCTCAGCACACACCTGGCAACCATCTGCCTTACAACGACGAAAGGCCCTCCCATCATGGCTGAAGCGTTCATTATCGACGCCGTCCGCACACCCGTTGGCAAGCGCAAGGGGGGACTGAGCAGCATCCACCCCGCTGATCTTGCCGCCCATGTCATCGCCGAGACGGTCCGCCGCAGCGGCGTCGATTCCGAGGAATATGACGAGGTGATCCTCGGCGCCATTGACCAGGTCGGTCCTCAGGCCATGGATATTGCCCGCACCTCCTGGCTGGCTGCCGGCCTGTCGGAGCGTGTTCCCGGGACCACCGTGGAGCGGCAGTGCGGCTCCGGCCAGCAGGCGGTTTCCTATGCCGCGCAGGCCGTGATGAGCGGCACCAGCGACCTGGT
Source organism: Arthrobacter sp. Y3225209 (assembly GCF_059090685.1). Taxonomy (NCBI): domain Bacteria; kingdom Bacillati; phylum Actinomycetota; class Actinomycetes; order Micrococcales; family Micrococcaceae; genus Arthrobacter; species Arthrobacter sp. Y3225209. The sequence continues at coordinate 5,842 of NZ_JBNHFW010000017.1, read as the reverse complement.
GATTGCCGGCGGTGTGCAGAGCATGTCCTCCGTGCCCATCGGTTACGCGAATACCGCTGCCAGGGAGCTGGGTTTCCCGGATCCGTTTGCGGGCTCGGTTGGGTGGGAAAAGCGCTACGGCGGTCAGCAGGTTTCACAGTTCATCGGTGCGGAGATGATGGTGAAGCAGTGGGGGCTCAGCCGTGAAGAGATGGAGGACTTCGCCGTCGAGTCCCATGTCCGGGCCATCGCCGCCCAGACAGCGGGACGCTTTGACCGGGAAATCCTCCCGATGAACGGCGTGAGCGCCGATGAAGGGCCGCGGGATCCGGACCGGGCCAAGATCGCCACCCTTGCCCCGCTGGCCGAGGGCGGCTCCCTGACTGCCGCCACGTCGTCGCAGATTTCCGACGCCGCAGCGGTCCTGCTGGTCGCCTCGGAAGACGCGGTGCGGCGGTACGGGCTGAAGCCCCGAGCCCGGATCCACTCAATCTCCGCCCGCGGCGATGATCCGATCATGATGCTGAGTGCGCCCATCGAGGCCACCCGCCATGCCCTGAAGCGCACCGGCATGAGCGTGGAGGACATCGATCTGTTCGAGATCAACGAGGCCTTCGCTTCCGTGGTCCTGGCCTGGCAGCGGGAGATTGGCGTGGATATGGCCAAGGTCAACGTCAACGGCGGCGGCATTTCCCTGGGCCACCCCATCGGGGCCACCGGTGCGAGGATCATGACCACGCTGCTGCACGAACTCGAGCGGACCGGCGGACGCTTCGGGCTGCAGACCATGTGCGAGGGCGGCGGCCAGGCCAATGTCACCATCATTGAACGTCTGGACGAGGGCTTCCGGCTCTAACCGGGTTTCAGCTGTAGAGCCGGGACGTTTCGGCCCGCCAGCTCGACCCGCACACCGTTGGTCAGGTTCCTACTCGGCGGCCTTTGCCACCGAGTAGGAACCGGATCCGGCCGGTGTGGCCACCCAGGACAGCACCGACAGCATGTTGACCATCGCGGCCTCGTTCCGGGCCCCGAGCACGGGAAGGAAGGCGCGGATTACCCGCAGCGTCCCGAACAGGTGGGTCTCCAGATCCGCCCGGATCTCCTCCAAGGGCCTAAGCAGCGTACCGGGAGTCAGGGTGTCCTGTCCTCGTTACTTTGCGGATGTTGCTTCCCGCCGGATTGCGTCCGGCGGGACAGCCCGTGCCCGGCCGTCCGCCCAATCAGCCCGTCGGCCAGGCCTGCAGCCGTCGCGCCGGCCAGATATGCGAGCAGGTCCCAGGCATTGAAGGTGGTGCCCAGCACCAGCCGCAACGGCGGCCACGCCGTGCCCCATTGCGCCGGGTACGGGGTGAGCTGGAACAATTCGATCAGCGTACACAGTGCGACGGCGGCAGCCGCCATCCTCAATCGCTTCGCCCCGGGCAGGGCAAAGGCCAGCAGCAGGTAGATCAGGGCGGCGTACAGGAAGCCCCCGGCGGCGTCGCCCGGGACTCCCGGCAGCCCTGTCCGGACGAACAGGCCCAGCATCAGGACAACGACGGCGGCGCCGGCCAGCGCGGCGCGGCGGCGGGCCGTCCGGCGGGATGGCACGCCAGGGCCTGACCTGGTGCTGCGCGGGACGGCGGGAATCCGGTTGTTCTCCGAGCGGGGCTGTGAAGTATCGATGCGGTCACTGTAGCCCGCCGGGAACCAGGCAGGATCCCGGCGGGGCGTCTCCGGGCAGTCGGGATGGGAAGCAGGCGGGAGCCCGGCTGGGAGCGTCCAGGAAGTCCGCGCAGAAGCACAGGCTCCAATCGAGAAGGCACAAATTACCGATTTTTCGGCGGATAACGGTAATTTGTGCCTTTTCGATCCCGCCAACGGTAAGTTGTGCCTTCTCGATCCGGGCCAGGCAGTTGCACCTCACCTCGGACCGGGCAGCGGTACCCCGACGGCCGGGCCGGTGTCGACTCTGCAGTAGTTACGGGTTTTCGGCCGCGAACGGTAAGAACTGCGGACTCGATGCCTCCCTGCCCCACATCTCCGCTCCGTCACATCAGCCCGGCAGCCCAGCGCAACCGCAGGCTTTCCTCCAGCTCCTGCTCCGCTATGCGCTGCTCGATCGCCTTCAGCTGGTCCTCGAGCAGCGGAATCCACCGGTTCTCCACGGCCCGCTGCCGGGTCCGGGTAGCTGCCAGTTCCTCCGAGACCAGCAGCAGTGCCCGCTGGACGGCCGCAGCGGAGACTGCCGCCTCCAGCGCTTCCCGGTGGGCTGCGGCTGCATATGCCAGGGCCGAACTGCCCCCGGCCGGCGGCGCAGACGGGACGGTACACGTGGCTTCCTCGGGATAGGAGATGCCCATGGCCCCGCCCCACCGCACGCGGACCCGGGCGTCCTGCAGCGGGGCCGCAGCCAGCAGGCGGTCCGCGCCGTCCAGTGCCGTGGTCCGCCGCAGCCACACAGATGCTTCACGGGCCGCTGCTTCCCAGCCCAGCCGTGCGGCGTCGGCCCGCTCAGCCATCCCCTCGATGGAGCGCTGCAGGATCCGCTGCTTGCGGTCCAGCAATTCGGCCCCGCGCCGGGCGGTCGCGAGCCGTCGCTGCACCTCGGACCGTTCGGCCCGGCTGCCTCCGGAGCGGAACCCGCTCACCGCGCCGGTCCCGTCACAGCCGCGCCCCGCCCTCGGGCCCGGGCAGGTACCGGTCAAGGAAGTCCGCCGAAAGCATGGTCAGCTCCCGGCGTGGCAGCAGCGACAGTGCCTGCCACGCCAGGTCCAGGGTCTGCTGCAGGGTGCGCAGCTCGTCCCGGCCCTGGTTGAGCAGCTCCCGTTCCACCACGGTCCGGAACTCGATGTAGGCCTTGTCGGTTTCGCTGAGCGCCGCAGCTCCCACCAGTTCGGCCAGTTCGGAGGCGGAGCGCGCGCGGGACATGGCGGAGAGGATCTGGGCGGCGACGTCGAGGTGGTCCTCACGGGTACGCCCCTTCCCGGCACCGCTGCGCATCAGCCGGGACAGGGAGGACAGGACATCCACGGGCGGGTAAATACCGCGGGCGTCAATGTCGCCGTCGAGCACTACCTGCCCCTCGGTGATGTAACCGGTGAGGTCCGGCACCGGATGGGTGATGTCCCCGGCGGGCATGGTCAGCACCGGCACAATGGTGACCGAGCCTTCGCGGCCCTTAACCCGCCCGCAGCGTTCGTACAGGGTGGCCAGGTCACTGTAGAGGTAGCCGGGGTAGCCGCGGCGGGCCGGTATTTCCCGCCGCGCGGCGGAGACCTCGCGGACTGCCTCCGCGTAGCTGGTCATGTCCGACATCACCACCAGCACATCCGAGCCGTGGTCATAGGCCAGGGACTCCGCGACCGTCAGCGCGATCCGCGGGGTGAGAATGCGTTCAATCACCGGATCATCAGCGGCGTTGAGCAGCAGCACCAGCTCTCCTGCGGCGGAGCGTTCCTCCAGCCGGTCGCGGATGTAGGCAATGTCCGCATGGGTCATGCCCATGGCCGCGAACACCACCCGGAAGGCCCGCCCCGAGGAGGTGGCGGCCTGGGCGGCGATCTGCGTAGCCAGGGTCAGGTGCGGCAGGCCCGGGATGGAGAAGATCGGCAGTTTCTGTCCGCGGACCAGGGTGGTCAGGGCATCCACCACGGAAATGCCGGTGATGACCGGATCCTGCGGCGGTTCCCGGAACACGGGGTTCAGCGGCCAGCCGCCCACCGGAGCGGTTTCCTCGGCAGTAACGGGAGGGCCGCCGTCGAGCGGTTCCCCCCGGCCGTTGCAAACCCTGCCGAGCCACCCGTCTCCCACGGGCACGGAGAGCGGGCGGCCCTGGAAGCGCACTTCCACCCCGCCCAGCGCCATGCCCTCGGTGCCTTCGAAGACCTGCAGGGTGGTTTCGTCCCCGTCGATCTCCAGCACCAGGCCGTGCCGCTGCGCCCCGCCGTCCACCGAGACGGTGGCAAACTCGTCCCAGCCCACGCCGTCGGTGTCGCCCAGGACCAGCAGCGGGCCCCGGAGCTCGCGTACGTCGCTGTGTCCCACCCGGGCCGTGGGGCCGGTGTTGTTAGCCATGGGCTGCTCCCGCCGCTGGTTGCACTGTGGATGGCTGGTCAAGATCCGCTGTCAGCCGGCGCAGGAAGTCCCGGGCGCGCTGCCGGACTCCCTCGGCGTCGGTGGGGCCCGTGTCCTCGCGCAGCCGGAGGACGGGGGAGAAGTCGTAGCGCTCGACGTCGGCCGGCGGCACGCCGCGTCCCACCATCGCCTGGCAGGTATCCACCACATCCAGCACCGTCTGCAGCAGGGCGGCACCCTTGTCCGCGGAGCTGTACCCGTCATTGGGACTGAGCGCATTCTGCAGCAGCACCCCGTCGCGCAGCAGGCGCCCGCCCAGCAGGACCATCTGCTCATGGCCGGGCAGCGAGGAGGCGCCGATGATTTCCGCGAGCGCGGTCAGCCGGTCCGCCTCGGCCAGCAGCAGCGAGGCCCGGGCCCGCCGCGCGGTCCACTGCGGGTCTCCGTGGGCGGAGTACCAGCGGCCCAGTGACTCGGCGTCCCGGGAGAAGGAACCGCGCCAGGAGACGGCGGGGTAGTGCCGTGAGTAAGCCAGATCCCGGTCCAGCAGCCAGAGGGTACGGACAAAGCGCTGGGTACCGGTGGTCACCGGTTCGCTCATGTCCCCGCCGGGAGGGGAGACGGCGCCGATGACGGTAACCGACGCCGTCGCCCCGCCCAGGGTCCGAACCCGGGCCGCCCGCTCGTAGAACGCCGCCAGCTCGCTGGCCAGGGAGGCGGGATAGCCCTCCTCGGCGGGCAGGTCCCCGTTGCGGTTGGCGAATTCACGCAGGGCTTCAGCCCAGCGGGAGGTGGAATCGGCAATCACCACGGCGTCATAGCCCATGTCACGGAAGAACTCGGCAACGGTAACCCCGGAGGCAATGGACGCCTCCCGGGCCATCATCGGCATGTTGGAGGTATTGGCAATGATGACCGTACGGTCAATGAGCTTGCCGCCGGTACGCGGATCATCCAGACCCGAGAGCCCGTCCAGCACGTCCGCCATCTCATTGCCGCGCTCGCCGCAGCCCACGTAGACAATCACGTCCGCGTCCGACCATTTGGCAATCTGCTGCAGCGTCAGCGTTTTGCCGGTGCCGAATCCGCCGGGGACGGCTGCCGCCGCACCGCGCGGAACCGGGAAGAGCAGATCCAGCACACGCTGTCCGGTCTGCAGGGGGACGAGATCGGTAATGCGCTCGCCGAAGGGGCGGGGCCGGTGCACCGGCCAGCGCTGGGCCAGGGTAACCTCCACTCCGCCCACCCGGGCCACCGGGTCCAACGGTCGGACTTTTCCCTGCGCCAGCCAAGCGATTTCCCCGGAGACCGACGGCGGCGACATCACCCGGAATTCAACTGTGCCTGCCGTGGGGACAATACCCAGGACCTGCCCTGCCCGGACCGTGTCCCCGACCGCTACGGAGGGGGTGAAGTCCCATTCGGTTTCCAGCACCGTCGGATCTTCAGTGGAACTCTGCCGCTGCTGGGTGAGCCAGAGCGGGGCGGACGAGAGCGGGCGGAGCAGCCCGTCAAAAACGGTGCCGAGCAGTCCGGGCCCCAGCAGGCCCGCAAGCTGGTGGCCGGTCCGTTCCACCGGGTCACCGTTTTTCAGCCCGCCGGTGTACTCATACGCCTGGACAGTGGCGGTATCCCCGTTGATGGATACCGCCTGGGCGGCAATACCTTCGGGACCCACATTGACCACTTCAAGCATGGTCAGGCCGGGCAGGCCGCGGATTTCAACCAGCGGTCCGCTGACCCGTGTGACCACGCCCGTTTCGCCCCGTGCCTGCCCGGCTGCCGCTCCTCCCGCCGCCGCCGCCGA